>NZ_SLVT01000002.1:219830-426532 GCF_004345505.1 Micromonospora sp. CNZ303
GCTGGTGGCGGTGGGCACGGCGATCCGCGTCAGCGGGATCCGGAGGCGGTCCGGCGGGACGTGGCCGAGGGGTACGTCTCCGCCGAGGCGGCCCGCAACGACTACTACTACAGCGGGGAGCTGGCATGAACCCGGCGGAGCCGACGGATCAGTCTCAGGTGGTCCTGACCAACTGCACGGTGCTCGACGGTCGGGTGGTCGACGGGGTCGACCCGGTGCCGGACGCGGCGGTCTGGGTACGCGGCGACCGGATCGCCGCCGTGGGACCCCGTACCGAGGTGCTGGCCGAGGCCGAACGCGACGGCGCGGTGCCGAGGATCGACCTGGGCGGGGCGTACCTCACCCCGGGTCTGACCAACATGCACACCCACCTGTCCCTGTCGCTGCCCGGTTCCGGGGGCGACACCGTCAAGGGGATGAGCCCGCACGAGCTGGCCTTCTACATGGCCGACGCGGCCCGGCGCACGCTGCACTGCGGCGTCACCACGGTCCGTTGCGTCGCCGAGAAGGACCACGCCGACTTCGCGCTGCGCCGGGCGATCACCGCCGGCCGGGTGGTCGGACCGCGGATCTTCACCGCCGGGCAGGCGCTGGTCTGCACCGGCGGGCACGGACACGAGAGCTCGGACACTATGGAGTGCGACGGCGCGGACGGCTTCCGGCGCGGTGTGCGTACCCAGGTGCGGGCCGGCGCGGACCTGATCAAGGTGATGATCTCCGGCGGGATCGCCGGTGAACACGAGTCGATCCACACCCGCCAGCTCTTCTCCGACGAACTGGCCGCGGTGATCCGGACCGCGCACGCCTGGGACCGGAAGGTGACCGCGCACGCCGGTCCCGCCGTGGTCATCGGCGAGGCCGTCGAGCTGGGACTTGACTGCGTCGAGCACGGCTACCAGCTCACCGAGGACGTCACCGCGCGGATGGCCCGGCGCGGCACCGCGCTGGTGCCGACCCTGCTGGTCACCCGCTGCAAGGAGTTCTTCGACGAGTTGGGCGTACCGGAGTGGATGCAGTGCCGCTCGTTGGGCGCCGGTCCTCGGCACCTGGAGAGCTACGCGATGGCCCTGGCCGCCGGGGTGGAGGTGCTGCTCGGCAGCGACATGCCGCCGTTCTGGCAGTTCGAGGGGACCAACGCGTCGGTGCGGGAGCTGGAGTACATGTCCGCAGGGGGCCTCGGTCCGGCCCGCGCCCTCTACGCGGGCACCCTCGGTCCGATCCGGTGGCTGGGCGCCGAGGCCGACCTCGGCACCGTCGAGGCCGGAAAGTACGCCGACCTGGTCGCGATGAACGGTGACCCGCTCGCGGACACTGCCGCGTTCCGGGGCGTGCGGTGGGTGATGAAGGGTGGCCAGGTCGTCCGCGACGACCGGGCGGGATGGAGCGCACAGTGACCGAAACAGACACCGCCGCGATCGCGGCCTGCATCGACGACATGTACGACGCGTTCCTCGCGGGTGACACGCGGCGGTTCGACACGCACTTGCACCCCGAGGTGACCACCTGGGAGACGCACCTGCCGGGTCCGCTGCGCACCCGCGCCGAGCTGGACGCGTACCGCGCCCAGCGGGACTCGGCCGGCACCCGACCGGCGCTGGACCGGCTGGCCCCCGAGGAAGTGTGGGTCGACGTCTGGGGCGACGTGGCCGTGGCCCGGTACGTCCTCGTCTCGGTACCGGCCGGTGGTGGCCAGGCGCAGCACACCCGGGTCACCGACGTCATGCGGCGCACTGACGACGGCTGGCGGATCGCGCACCACCACGCCGAGCTGGTCCGGGCGGAGGCAGCGTGAACACCGGCCGGGTCGGTGGGTGCGTCCGGTGGGCCGGCGTACGGGTCGGCGTGCGCATCGGTCTGACCGGCGTGCGGATCGGGCGGGCCGGCTGATGCGCCGGCTACTCGCCGACCGACCCGGCGAACCCGCCGACGTGCTGCGGCTGGCCGACGGCCCGGCCGAACCCGCGCCAGGCCCCGGTGAGGTGAGCGTGGCCGTGGAGACGGTGGGGCTGAACTTCCTCGACGTGATGCTGTGTCGCGGCACGTATCCGCTCCAGCCGCCGTTCCCGGTGACTCCCGGGGTGGAGCTCGCGGGCCGGGTGATCGGCACCGGACCCGGCACCGAGGCGCTGGCCGGCGTCGACGTGATCGCCTGCCCCACGCTGCCGCGCGGGGCGTTGGGCGAGACCGTCACGCTGGCCGCCGCGCTGGTGACACCCCGACCGTCCACCATCGACCCGATCGACGCCGCCGCGCTGCCGGTGACGTACCAGACCGCCTGGTTTGCCCTGGAACGGGCCGGGCTGGCCGCCGGGCAGACGGTGCTGGTGCACGCCGGGGCGGGCGGGGTCGGCATCGCGGCGACCCAGCTTGCCCGTGCGGCCGGCGCCGAGGTGATCTGCACAGCGGGCGGTCCGGAGAAGACCGCCCGGTGCCGGGCGAACGGGGCCGGCCTGGCGATCGACTATCGGGCCGACGACTTCGTCACTGCGGTCCGGGAGGCCACCGGCGGGGCCGGGGTGGACATCGTCATCGACCCGGTCGGCGGGGAGGTCTTCACCCGCTCGCTGGACTGCCTGGCCTTCGAGGGCCGGCTGGTCGCCGTCGGCACCGCCGGCGGGAATCCACCCCCGGTGGACCCGCTGCGGCTGATCGTCGGCAACGCCACCGTGGTCGGCCTCTCCTGGGGATCGGCGTACCCGTGGGCGCGCCCGGAGGCTGTGCGGGAGGCGTACGACAGGTTGTTCGCGCTGCATGCGGCCGGCGCGGTCCGGCCGCCGGTGTCCCAGGTGGTGTCGCTGGCCGAGACCCCGGCCGCGATGGCCGACCTGGCTGCCCGGCGTACCACCGGCAAACTCGTCGTCCGCGTCGCGGACGGCGCGGAGAGGAGCTGACATGACTGAGCCCAACGCCGTCGAAGACGGTGACATGGAGCTGTACGACCTGCGGGTCAGCGTGGACCGGATCGACGGTCGGTCGGTCTGCGGGATGGCGGTCGGCGACTCGTTCGAGCTGACCAACAGCGCGCACCTGCGGCTGCCGGAGGGTAAGCACTTCTGCGTCTACGCGCTCGCGTCGGTGCTGCCGTTCCTGGCCGCCAAACAACGTGACCTGGCTGCCGGGGACTGGCTGGCCCAGGACTCGCTCTTCGCCTGCCCAGATCCGGAGGAGCAACTGGTGATGCGGGTGGAGCGCACCTGCCGCCGCCGGATGAACTCCGCCGACCTGACCTGACCCCGACCGGCGAGGACCGGACCGAACGACGACCGGACCACCGGGCGAGAAGAGGAGAGATCCGGGTGCGACCCGTGGAGATTGGACTCGGCCTGCAGAGCGACAAACGGGCCGGCGACTACGCGCGACTGGCCCGCGAAGCGGAGCGGTGGGGCGTCGACGTGCTGACCGTCTTCGGTGACCTGATGTACCAGCCGCCGATCTTCCCGCTGCTGGAGATGGCCGCGGCGACCGAGCGGGTCCGCCTCGGCACGGCCTGCCTGAACCCGTACTCGATGGCCCCATACGAGATCGCCGGCCAGATCGCGGCCCTCGACCTGGCCTCGCACGGGCGGGCCTACCTCGGCCTGGCCCGGGGCACCTGGCTGGGAGCGGTCGGCCTCGACCAGCCTCGTCCGCTGCGGGCGCTCGAAGAGGCGGTGCAGGTCGTCTACCGGCTGCTCGGCGGGGACGTCGACGGATTCGAGGGCTCGGTGTTTCGGCTCGCTCCCGGCACCGCGCTGCGCTACCCGGTGCAGCGCCCCGATCCGCCGCTGCTCCTCGGCGCCTGGGGACCGAAGGGCGCCGCGCTCGCCGGCCGGATCGGCAGTGAGATCAAGGTTGGCGGCAGCGCGAACCCGGCGATGGTCCGGGTGATCCGGGACCGGCTGCGGGTTGGTGCCGAGGCGGTCGGGCGGGACGTCGACGAGGTGGGCATCGTGCTCGGCGCGGTGACCGTGGTGGACACCGACGGCCGGGCCGCGCGGGCGAAGGCGCGCACCGAGGTCGCCATGTACCTGGCCGTGGTAGCCGATCTGGACCCCACCGCCGAGGTCCCGGCCGAACTGCTCGATCGGGTGAAGGAGTTGGTCGACACCGGCCAGCACGAGGCGGCCGGGCGGCTCATCGGCGACGATCTGCTCGACCTTTTCGCCTTCTCAGGCACCCCGGAGCAGGTCGCCGCGCAGGCACAGACCCTGATCGACGCAGGGGTGCGCCGGGTGGAGTTCGGTACGCCGCACGGGCTCACCGACGCGCGGGGGGTGGAACTGATCGGCTCAGCGGTGCTGCCGTTGCTGCGCCGGGAGCCGGTGTCCGTCCCGTCGGCGTCGGTGCCGGCACCGACGGCTTCGGCGGTGGCTTCGGCGGTGGCTTCGTGACCGACGTCCGGCGGGTCCTCGTCGTCACCGGCCCCGGTCTGGTCGCCGATCCGGGCCTGATCGATCAGGTCACCGAGGCCGAAGCGGCGGCCTTTGGCGTGGCCGGCCGGGTGCTCGCCACCGATGACGAGGGGGCGTTGCGGGACGCCCTGGACGCGGCCGGGCGGGACGAACAGTGCGCGTTGGTGGTGCTGCCCGGCCCGGACCCGGCGACTCGCGCGTTGCTCACCCGGCCGGGGCCGCATGCCGTCCGGACCGTCTGGTACGACCTGACCGACACCGGGGCGGTCCCGGTGACCGAGGGTTCCGTCCATTATGCGGGGCGGGGCATGTGGGGGGTGTCCTGGGCGATCCGGCACGCCGTGCACCGGTTGCGCCACCCGGCACGGCGGATCGGTTACGGCCCGGATGCCGACCAGTGGGCCGAGTTGCGGATGCCCACCGGCCACATCGGCACCTCGGTGCCGGTCGCGGTGCTGCTGCACGGCGGGTTCTGGCGGTCGAACTGGGGTGCCGACCTGATGGACGCCATCGCCATCGACCTGACCGCTCGCGGCTACGCCAGCTGGAACGTCGAGTACCGCCGGCCGGACCGGCACGGCTGGGCGGCCACCACCATGGACGTCGCCGCCGCGTTGGCGGCACTGCCGGCGGTGGTCGGGTCGGAGCCGGTAGCAGTGGCGACCGGCGCGGAGCCGGTGGCGGCCGGATCGTCGGCGCGCGGCGCCGAGCCGGCTGCCGATGGTTGTCGACTCGACCTCGACCGGGTCACGGTGCTCGGGCACTCCGCCGGTGGGCAACTCGCCCTTCGGCTGGCCGCCGACGGTGGCCGACTCGCGCTCGCCGTGTCGCTGGCCGGGGTGCTGGATCTGGTCGAGGGGGAACGGCGCGGGATCGGCACGGCCGCCGTCCCGAACGCCCTCGGCGGGAGCAGGGAGCAGCTTCCTGAGGTGTACGCCGCCGCGGATCCGTTGTCCCGGCTACCGCTGCAGGTGCCGCAGGTGGTTGTCCAGGGCGCCGGGGACGACCTCGACCTGGTCGACTTCAACCGGCGGTACGCCGCGGCGGCCCGGGCGGCCGGGGACGATATCTGCTACCTGGAGCAGCCCGGCGACCACTTCGCCGTGATCGATCCGAATGCGGAGGTCTGGCACGCCACAGTCGCCGAAGTGGACCGGCGGCTGCGCTCCTGTCGGGCACCGGGCGCCGTCGCCAAGAAAGTTACGTGAGAGTGAACTGAGTCCCGGCAGATCGACGCCGGGACTCAGAACAGCCGGGGCGTGACCACCGAGACCACGATGGTCAGCTCGTCGGTGTCGTTGTACATCCGGTGCGGCACGTTCGAGCGCAGGTGCACACTGTCACCGGGATACAACCGGTGCTCCACCCCGTCGACCTCGTAGAGCAGCTCTCCGCGGACCACGTAGGCGAACTCCTCGCCAGCGTGCCCGTACGCCTCCTCGCGCCGTCCACCTGGGGCGATGTGCACCATCATCGGCTCCAGCACCAGGCCCGCCCCCCGGTCGGAGAGCATCCGGTAGGTCTGCTGCCCGGAGACGTACTGCTTCGCGCCGTTTTCGCCGCGGGTGAGGGTGAAGTGGTGCGGCAGCTCGGCTTCGGTGGCGCCCTCCGGGCTGGCTCCGTCGCCGTTGAAGAACTCGGCCACCGGCCGGTCCAACGCGGTGGCCACGCCGTTCAGCGCGGTCAGCCCGATCGAGGAGACGCCCCGTTCCACCTGGGACAGGAAGCCGATCGAGAGACCGGACTGGGCGGCCAGCCCACGTAACGTCAGTCCCCGGTCCTTGCGGAACTGCCGCATCCGGGCGCCGACGAGATCCGGCCGGACCTCCGACTCCGGCGTACGCTCCGCCGCTGCTCTGCGCACCTGACCTCCTGCGGTACCGCGCGGGCCTGCCCGCAAATTTGTTTGATGGTATCGAACGCAGCGCCAGCCGAGAAGGGGCCCGACCACGTCACCGACCTCCCGGACGTAGTCGCCGATCACTCTGTTCGTGACGGGGCGAGGGGTTGGAACGTCAGCGGCGCCTGCGGCGGGGTCACCCCGCTTCGGCGATCTCGTCGTCAACCCAGACGAACCGCCCGTCCTGCGGCCCACCAGACGAGACACAGTAGGTCTTCCAGTGCCGCCGGCTGCTGTCGTCATCGTCGTCCAGGCAGTCGCGATCGTGCGGGCCATCCGCGTGCCGCCAGCGCGGATGTCGCCGTTGCGAGAGCACTAACCTCGGGCGATGCGACACGTCCCCGTCGAACCGGCTTCGCTCACCACGGCCGAACGCGCGATCGATGCCCGCTTGCGCGTCGCGCTGGCCCGGCTGCCGCGTCGCGGGCCGGCCGGGTGGCTGACCGAGTGCCTGGCCTTCGGGCTCAAACAGGCATGGGCATGTGTGTTCGGTGCCGCCATGCTCGCGGTCATCTGCGCGGCGCACCTGTGGTATCCGGACGAAGCAGCGTTCGCCCGCAACGATGCCCTCACGGTCGCCGCCATCGCCATCCAGGTCGCGATGCTGGCCGGTCGCCTCGAGACCCTGCGCGAGCTACGGGTGATCGTCCTGTTCCACCTCGTCGGAACGCTCATGGAACTGTTCAAGACCCACATCGGTTCGTGGACCTACGAGCCCGACGGCATGCTCCGACTCGGCGGGGTGCCCCTGTTCAGCGGCTTCATGTACGCCGCGGTCGGCTCCTACCTGGTCCGGGTGAACCGGTTGTTCGACCTGCGCTTCACGCGCTACCCGAAGCGCTGGTTGACGGCCGCGGTGGCGGCTGCGATCTATCTCAACTTCTTCGCCAACCACTACGTCCACGACCTGCGGTGGCTGCTCGTCGCGCTCGTCGCACTCGTGTTCGGGCGTTGTGTCATGCACTTCCGCATCTTCCGGGTGCGGTGGCGGATACCGCTGCTGCTGGCCTTCCTCCTCGTCGCCTTCTTCATTTGGCTCGCAGAGAACATCGCCACCTGGTCGAACGCCTGGCTCTACCCGAGCCAGGTGGGCGGATGGCATCCGGTCTCGCTGACAAAGCTGACGTCGTGGTTCCTCTTGATGATCATCTCAGTCGTGCTGGTCACCTGGATCTCGCCGCCGCAACCGCCCGACGACCGGCAGCCGCCCCGACAGGCCGATGAGAGGGCGCCCGACCCGGCGCCAGCCGGCCAGCAGGAGCGGCGGAACCGTCAGACGCTCTGAATCCTGACCAGGTCTCAGCCTCCAGCGAGACCGCCGTCGGCGAGAGTCGTCGGCGGGACCGTCGTCCGCGAAGCCGTCGGCGCAGCCCTGGCCCGCTGTCCCGTCGACATCCGCTCACGCCCGAGGCGGGGCAGTGGGTCAGGAAGCTGTGGCGGGCTTCCTGGTGGGGTCGGCAGAGGTGGCGCCATGGGTGGAGCGGCGGGTCAGGACCTGGGGGCCGGCGGCCGTGATGGCGACGGTGTGTTCGGAGTGGGCGGTGCGGGAGCCGTCGGCGGAGCGGATCGTCCAACCGTCCTTGTCGAACTTGATCTTGTCGGTGGAGCGGCAGAACCAGGGCTCGATGGCGATGGTGAGGCCGGGATTGAGTTTCAGGCCCCGGCGGGGGCGGCCGTCGTTGGACACGTGCGGGGCCTCGTGCATGGTGCGGCCGATGCCGTGGCCACCGAACTCGGCGTTGACGCCGTAGCCGTAGGAGCGGGCGACCTCGCCGATCGCGGCGGAGATGTCGCCGAGGCGGCCGCCGGGCTGGGCGGCGGTGATGGCGGCCTCCAGTGCGACCTCGGTGGCCTCGATCAGCTTCAGGTCGGCCGGGTCAGGGGTGCCGACGACGACGGAGAGCGCGGAGTCGGCGACCCAGCCGTCGATGCCGACCGCCATGTCGATGCTGAGCAGATCGCCGTCGCGCAGGACGTAGTCGTGCGGCAGGCCGTGCAGCACCGCGTCGTTGACCGACAGGCACAGCACGTTGCGGAACGGGCCACGGCCGAACGAAGGGGCGTAGTCCCAGTAGCAGGACTCGGCGCCGCGTTCCTTGATCCGGCGGCGGGCGTGGTGTTCGAGGTCCATCAGGTTGACGCCGACCGCGGCGACGTCGCGCAGTTCGGCGAGCAGCTCGCCGACGAACTGGCCGGTCACCGCCATCCGGTCGATCTCCTCGGCGGACTTGAGCTCGATCACGACAGCCTCCCTCTCCCCTGTGCGGTATTTTTATACCACGCCAGGTCGGGATGCTCCGGGGGTATCCTGCTGGCATGGTTCGCCAACCACTCACCGCCGAACAGATCGCAGCGGGCCAGCGCCTCGGAGCCGCCCTCCGGGCCGCGCGGGCCGGCCGCAGCCTCGTCGAGGTGGCCCTGGCAGCCGGCATCTCCCCCGAGACGCTGCGCAAGATCGAGGCGGGTCGCCTTCCCGCCCCGGCGTTCGGCACCGTGGTCGGCCTCAGCCAGGCCCTCGACGTCCCGCTCAGCGACCTGGCCGACGTCTGGCGGGCCGACATGCCTGTCCGCCAGGCGTCCTAGCAACCGGCCGTCCAACGCGGTGTCCTGACGGCGACACCACATGACGCCGCTTCTGGATGGCCGCTCGACGCCCGCACCGGACACGGGGCCACGCCGGCACTCGCGCTGCGCGAGTGCCGGCGTGGCGACGATCGGGGCGCTCAGTCGCAGCCCAACCCCTGGGCGTACGCGGGCGGCGGGTTGCCGGCGGCGACCTTGTCGGCGATCTCCCAGAACACCTCCGGCCAGTCGCCCTCGTCGTTCATCTGGTGCAGCACGCGCCAGTTGTGGCTGCTGCGCAGGGCGTCGCCGGCGCGCTGGAGAGCCACGTCGTCGCCGGCGCGCTTCGCGCGTAGCCATTCGGCGATCCATGCGCAGCCGACCCGGGAGGTCACCTGGGCGCCGAACTGGTAGGAGTCGTTGGTGCCCACGTCACCCAGCGCGGTGGGGTCGAAGTTCGGCGGAAGCGGCACGTCGGCGAGCACCTTGGCCGCCTCCTCGTTCACCCGCGCGGGCGTGACGATCTCCGCTGGTAGCGCGGCCAGCCAGGTCCGCACGTCGACGCGGACGACGGCGGCGAGGACGTCGTCGAACTCGTCCCGGCTCCAGCCTCCCCCGGTACGGAGCTCGACGAAGGCGCCGTCGCGAGGGCGGAGCATGACCGCGAAGTCGTCGGAGCTGTAGCGGAACAGGTCGCCCGGCCAGCCGTCGACCCGCACCGCTTGCGGGGGGCTGACGTTCAGCCGGTCGGCGCGGAAGCCCTCGTACTGTCCGGCCGGGTACCAGTTCATCTCCAACTGGCGCCCGCCGTTGCTGAACGAGATGGTGCCCTGCTGCTCGGTGAACCCGTAGACGGTGGTCACCTTCCAGCCGGGCTGGTCGATGAGCAGCCGCGGGTTCCCCTCGGCGGCCTTCATCGCCACCGGCGAGTAGACGACGGGGGCGCCCGCACTGGCGGCATCCGTGACAGGTGCCCGGCTGTCGTCCGGATGCTCGCGCAGCACGGTGGACACGGCGAGCAGGCCGGTGAGGACGGCGGCGGCGGTCAGCGCGCCGGCGAAGCGGCGGACGATGCCGCGGCCCGCTCGGGAGCGTGGTGGCGGTGACTCGACGACGCGTTCGAGCCTCGGCTCGGACATGATCTCCTCCAGGAGGGTCTGCTTCGCCCCGTCCAGGTGCCGGATGACGGCGGGTCGGTAGGGGTCGGCGTCTCGAACCATCCGGTCGAGGTCCTCCTCGGTCATCGGCCCTCCTTCGGGGTGGGTGCGGTCAGGACGTCGAGTACATGTCCGGGTGGGTCGGGGTCGTCACGGACGAGGTCGCGCAGCCTGGCCCGGGCGCGACTGAGGCGGGTACGGACCGCCGCCGGGCTCACCCGGAGGACCGCTGCCGCCTCCCGGGGCTCCAGGCCCTCCCAGACGGTCAGCATCAGCACCTCCCGGTCCAGCTCGCAGAGGCGGGCCAGCGCGGCCTGGACGGTGAGCCGTGCCGGCACCTCGCTGCCCGGGTCGGCGGCGATCGCGGCCGTGAGCCCCTGTCGTAGCCGCTCGCCCAGCCGATGCCGGCGCCTGCCGCTGCGATGGTGGTTGGCGAGCACCCGCCGGGCGACGCCGTACAGCCACAGCCGGGTCTCGGCTTCCGTCGGCATCTCGTGTCTGCGCCGCCAGGCCACGAGGAAGGTCTCCGCGACCACGTCGGCCGCGTCCTCGGGATGCTCGACGCGCCGCAGGGCGTACGCCAGCAGCGGCTCGAAGCCCTCGGCGTAGACGCTTCGGAAACGGTCCTCGTGCTCGGTCGCGGAGCTCACGTCCACTCCATGTCCGGTCGGACGCCGATCGTGACGGGCCGTCGCCGCTCGACTCCCCCGCAGTCCGCGCGACTACCGGAGAGGCGCCGCGGCCACGCCGGTCAGGAGCGGCCGGAGCTGATGCGGTCCAGGTGGGGCGCGAGTTCGTCGGTGATCAGGAGGTCGCGGCGGATCTCGTCGTGCGGGTAGCCGGCCCGGCCCACCATGTGCGCCGCGACGGGCGCGGTGGCGAGCTGGAAGGCGCCGACGAGCACGAGGGTGGTGATGTCCACCCCCGTGCGCAGGCGCAGCGCGCAGCCGAGCAGGACGAGCAGCAGGCCGAGCACCTGGGGCTTGGCCGCCGCGTGCATCCGGGCGAGCAGGTCGGGGAAGCGCAGCAGCGCCGCCCCGGCGGCGACGCAGAGCAGCGCGCCGGCGATCAGGCAGACGCCGGCGGCGATGTCGAGGACGGCGTCGAGCGTCACTTGTCGTTCCTCCGGGCGGCGAACCGGGCGACGCTGACCGAGCCGACGAATCCGAGGATGGCGAGGACGACCAGCACGGGCAGCGCGGTGGCGTCGCGGCTGTAGGCGGCCTCGGTGGCGATGGCGGCGACGACGACGGCGAGCAGGACGTCGGTGGCGACGGCGCGGTCGAGGATGGACGGTCCGCGGATGATGCGGACGAGGGTCAGCCCGACGGCCACGGCGAGCAGCGCGGCGACGGTCACGGCGACGACGGTCATCTGGGTACCCCTTCCGGGTTGGCCGGCTCCGACGGGCCGGCGGCGTGGGGTTGCGTCACGCGGCGCAGTTCGTCGGGCGAGCCGATGGCGGCGACGATCCGCGCTTCGAGGTCCAGCACGCCCTGCCGGAACCGCTCGACCTCCTCGCGGCTGCGGACGCCGATGACGTGCACGTAGAGGGTGCCGGTCGTCCGGTCGGCCTCGAGGATGAGGCTGCCGGGCACCAGGGACAGCGCCTCGGCGGTCAGCGTGAGGTTGAGGTCGGTGTTGACCCGCAACTGCACGGCGATGATCGCGCTGAGCGGGGGGTGCCCGATCCGCACCGCCAGCCAGGCGATCTGGGCTGAGGCGACCACGAGGTCCCGCAGGAAACGCACCCAGAACCGCGCGAGCGGCACGGGGCGGATCCGCCCGGCGAAGGTCACCGGCGGCAGCGGGAAGACCGCCAGCAGCACGACGGAGAGCACCAGCCCGCTGATCAGGTTGGCCCAGGAGAGGGTGCCCCACAGCAGCATCCAGACGCCGGTCAGCCCGGTCACGGCGACGATCCGGTTGCGCCGGAGGGCCGTGCGGGTCAGCGGCGGGTTCGCCGGCGCGACGGGCTTCGGCGGGCTCATCGGGTCACTGGTCACGGGGCACCGTCCGGAAACACGGCCTCGACGTACGGGGTCCGGCGCAGCAGGTCGTCGGCCGCGTCGGTGCTGATGTCGAACAGCGGCCCGGCCACCACGGTCAGCGCCAGGCCGAGCACCACCAGGGCGGCGGTCGACCCGATCATCAGCCGGGGCAGCACGGCGCCCGACGCCTCGGGGTCCGCTTCCCGGTGCGGCTGCTCGGCGCCCTCGGTGCGGGCGGCCGGGGCGGTGTCGCCGGCGGCGGGCATGTCCGGGTGCGGGGCGCGCCAGAAGGCCAGGTTCCACACGCGGGCGATGGCGTAGAGGGTGAGCAGGCTGGTGAGCAGCCCGCCGACGACGAGCGTCCAGGCCAGCGGGCCACCGTCGTCCACGCCGGCCTGGACGAGGCCGAGCTTGCCGAGGAAGCCGGAGAACGGTGGAATGCCGGCGAGGTTGAGCGCGGGCAGGAAGAACAGCACGGCCAGCAGCGGCGAGAGTCGGGCCAGCCCGCCGAGCCGGTCCAGGGCGGTGCTCCCGCCGCGGCGTTCGACGAGGCCGGCGGCGAGGAACAGCGTGGTCTGGATGGTGATGTGGTGCACCACGTAGAAGATCGCCGCGGACAGCCCGAGGGAGGTGCTCAGGCCGACGCCGAAGAGCATGTAGCCGATGTGGCTGATGAGGGTGAACGACAGCAGCCGTTTGACGTCGGACTGGGCGACCGCGCCGAGGATGCCCACCACCATCGTCAGCGCCGCCACCACCAGCAGCAGGTCGGCGGTGCGCCCGCCGGGGAACAGCAGCGTCTCGGTGCGGATGATCGCGTACACGCCGACCTTGGTGAGCAGGCCGGCGAAGACCGCGGTGACCGGGGCCGGGGCGGTCGGGTAGCTGTCCGGCAGCCAGGCCGACAGCGGGAACACGGCCGCCTTGATGCCGAAGGCGAGCAGCAGCATGCCCTGCAGCACCAGCCGGATGTCGTCCGGCAGCGCGTCGAGCCGGTCGACGAGCTGGGCCAGGTTGAGGGTGCCGGTCGCCGCGTAGACCAGACCGATCGCGACCAGGAAGATCAGCGACGAGAGGAGGCTGACCACGACGTACGTGGTGCCGGCCCGGATCCGGGTCTCCGTGCTGCCCAGGGTCAGCAGCACGTAGCTGGCGACCAGCAGGATCTCGAAGCCGACGTAGAGGTTGAACAGGTCGCCGGAGAGGAACGCGTTGCACACGCCGGCGGTCAGCACGAGGTAGGTCGGGTGGTAGACCGACAGCGGCGTCTCCTCGTTGCCGTCGGCCGTGCCCTGCCCGATCGAGTAGACGAGCACGCAGAGGGTCACGGCGGCGGAGACGACGAGCATCAGCGCGGCGAGCTGGTCGGCGACCAGGACGATGCCCAGCGGCGCCACCCAGCCGCCGACCTCGACGACCAGCGGCCCGCCCACGGAGGAGCGGACCAGCAGCGTGGCCGCCACGGCGACGGTGGCGGCGAGGACCGTGAGGCTGACCCAGCGCTGGGCGCGGGGCCGGCCGACGAGCAGCAGCGTCAGGGCCGCGCCGAGCAGCGGCATCACCACCGGCAGGGGTACGAGCCAGGTCATCGGCCCCTCCCCGCGTCCCCGGCCGGGCTCGCCGTGGCGTTGTCGGCGGGCACGGTGGCCAGGGCGACGTCACCGTCGCCGTCGCCGTCACCGTCGCCGTCGCCGTCACCGTCGCCGTTGTCGGCGGTGCCCGGTCCCTCGTCCCGGTCGGCCAGCTCCATGATGCGGCGGTCCTCGACGTCGTCCTGCACCTCGTCGTGCCCGTTGAGGTGCCAGCTGCGGTACGCCAGGGCGAGCAGGAACGCGGTCATGCCGAGGGTGATGACGATCGCGGTCAGCACCATCGCCTGGGGCAGCGGGTCGCTCATGTCCCCCTCGGCGGTGGTGCCGACGATCGGCGGCCCGCCGGCCTTGCCGCCGGTGAGCAGCAGGAGGTTGGCGCCGTTGCCGAGCAGGATGACGCCCATCAGCACCCGCGTCAGGCTGCGCTCCAACAGCAGCGTCACCCCGGCGGCGAAGAGGACGCCGACCACGAGGACGTAGGTCAGGTTCGGGTTCACACCAGCTCCTTCGTCCGGTCGTCGGCCTGTTCGGTCTCGCGTTGGTCGGTCTCCTGCTGCCGGTCCATCTCCGCGCCCAGGCTGCGCAGGATGTCGAGGACCAGGCCGACCACGATGAGGTAGACGCCGACGTCGAAGAAGACCGACGTGACGAAGTGGACGTGGCCGAAGACCGGCAGGTGCAGGTCCAGCAGGGCGCTCTGGAGGAACTCCCCGCCCAGCAGCATCGCGGCGACGCCCGTGCCGACCGCGACGAACAGCCCGGCGCCGAGCACCGCGCCGGCGTCGACCGGGGCGGCCCCGTTGAGTTCCGTGCGACCGCCCGCCAGGTAGCGCACGGCCAGCGCGAGCCCGGCCACCAGTCCGGCGGCGAAGCCGCCGCCGGGGGCGTTGTGCCCGGAGAAGAGCAGGTATATCGAGAAGAGCACGATGGCGTGGAACAGCAGCCGGGTGACGACCTGGAGGATGACCGACTGCTGGCGGGTGGTGGCGCCGGTGGTGAGCCAGCGGGGCCGCGCCGACTCGGTGCGGCCGACGCCGGGGATGCCCCTGCGCAGGTCGAGGTCCCGGGAGTGGCGGAAGATGAGGCTGGCCACGCCGGTGGCGGCCACCACCAGCACGGCGATCTCGCCCATGGTGTCCCAGGCCCGGATGTCGACCAGGGTCACGTTGACGATGTTCTTGCCGCCGCCGTAGGAGACGGCCTCGTCGGGGAAGTCGACGGAGATCGGGGTGGCGATCCGCGCTCCCGCCGCGACGTACGCCATGCCGGCGGTGACCACGCCCACGGCGACGCCGAGCGCGATGCGACCGCGCCGGCTGGACCGGATGGGCCGCTCGGAGAACTTGGCGGGGAGGTGGCGCAGGACCAGCACGAACATGACGATCGTGACGGTCTCCACCAGGAACTGGGTCAGGGCCAGGTCCGGGGCGCCGTGCAGGATGAACAGCAGCGCGGTGCCGTAGCCGGCGACGCCGACGAGGATCATCGCGGTCAGTCGGCGCCGGGCGCGGGCGGCGGCCACGGCGGCCACGATCACCACTGCGGCGGCGACGGCCTGCAACGGGGTGTCCCACAGTTGGAACCGCTGCGGCCAGGGCATCCCGGCCAGCAGCGCCCCACCCGGCAAGGTGATCATCACCAGCAGGATGACGCCGAGGTAGAAGGGGAGGGAGCCGCGCTGGGTGGCGCCGGTCAGCTCCACCGCAAGCCGGTCCACCCCGCCGATGAGCCGGTCGTAGACCGCGGCCCCGTCGAAGGGCAGTCGGACCGACGTGCCCAGCCGCCCCCGGTGCCGCAGGAGGAACAGCCCCACGCCGCCGGCGACCGCCAGCGCCGACAGGCCCAGCGCCAGGGTCGGCCCGTGCCACAGCGCGAGGTGGTAGCCGGGCTCGGCACTCTCGTACAGGTCCGCGTACGGCGCGAGGACCTTGTCGACGGCGGGCGCGAAGAGCCCCACCGCCAGGCCGGCGGCGGCGAGCACGACGGCCGGCGCGAGGAAGGACCACCCGACCGGCCGGGCCTCGGTGGCGGGCACGTCGCCTTTGGTCGCGAACGCGCCCCAGACGAAACGCAGCGTGTACGCCACGGTCAGCGCCGAGCCGAGCACCACGCCGGCGAGCACCACCAGGTCGGCGGTGCCGCCGTGCAGGAACGCCTCGACCGCCGCCTCCTTGGCGACGAATCCGGCCAGCGGCGGGAGGCCGGCCATGGAGGCAGCCGCGAGGCCCGCCACCACCGCGAGCGCCGGCGCCCGCCGCCCGAGGCCGCTGAGTTCGCGCAGGTCACGGGTGCCGGCTACGTGGTCGACGACCCCGACGACGAGGAACAGGGTGGACTTGAACAGCGCGTGGGCCAGCACCATCGCCGCGCCGGCCAGCGCGGTGTCGCGGGTGCCGGCGCCGAGGACCACCATCAGCAGGCCGAGCTGGCTGACCGTGCCGTAGGCCAGCAGCAGCTTCAGGTCGACCTGCCGCAGCGCCGCCCAGCCGCCGAGGAACAACGTGATCAGCCCGCCGGCCAGCAGGATCGGCCGCCACGGTGCGACCCCGACCACGGCCGGCCCCATGAGCGCGACGAGGAACACACCCGCCTTGACCATCGCCGCCGCGTGCAGGTAGGCGCTGACCGGGGTGGGCGCGGCCATCGCGCCGGGCAGCCAGAAGCTGAAGGGGAAGATCGCCGACTTGCTCAGCGCGCCGAGCAGGATCAGCACCAGGGCCACGGCCAGGTAGCCGCCGCCGGGCAGATCGGTGGCGATCTGCGACCAGCGGTACGTGCCGGCGTGCTGGCCGAGCATGACGAACCCGGCGAGCATCGCCAGGCCGCCCAGGGTGGTCACCAGCAGCGCCTGCATGGCCGCGCGCCGGCTGGCCCGCTTGGTGGGGTCGCTGCCGATCAGCAGGTAGGAGAGGACGGTCGTCAGCTCCCAGAACACGTAGAGCAGCAGCAGGTCGTCGGAGACCACCAGGCCGAGCATCGCCCCGGCGAAGGCGACGAAGACGGCCGCGAAGCGGCCCAGGCCCGGGTCGTCGGAGCGGAAGTAGCGGGCGCTGTAGGCGAGCACCAGCGCCCCGACCCCACCGACGAGCACCACCATCAGCCAGGCCAGGGTGCCCATCCGCAGGGCGATCTCCAGGCCGAGCTGGGGAACCCAGGTGACCGTCTCGACGACCGGGGTGCCGGAGCGGACCGTCCCGGTGCGGGTCAGCGCCCAGACCAGGGTCGCCGCGGGGGCCAGGGCCACCAGGTAGAGACCTTTTCGGCCCCAGATACGTATCAGTCCCGGGGCGATCACGGCTGCGAGTGCGTGGACCGCCACCAGAACCAGCACATACCCTCCCCAGAGTTCGACAACCGGTTAGCCAACCCTAACCGGTAAGGAGCGAATCTGCATATCGGCGATACGGCACCGCCGGCGTGCCCGTGCCCGCCGGCGGCGCGGACGACCGGCCGTCGGCCTCCCGTCGGGAGGTCCACGGGGGCCGATGCGGCGGCCTCGTCGCCCGCGCCCCTCCTGCCTATCATGATCAGGAGGCGATCGCCCACCTTGCGGATACCGTTGGCGACCAGGCGAGCAGGGCGACGACCCGCACCCGGGCGCGACGCGACGGCGACCGGAGATCGAGGGCGACGGATGGATGGAGCGATGCGGAGCGGGATGCTGGTGTCGACCCGGACGGCTCTCGCCGGGGCCACGGGCAACGCCCTCGTGATGGGTGTGGCCGAGGTGAGCACGCCGCTCGGCTGGGTGCTGCTTCCGGGGCTGCTCGGCGTGTCCACCCGCCCCCGGGTGGCGGCGCTGATCTCCGCCTGGGCGGCCGTCCTGCTGGCGGCGTCCGTGGTCGTTCCCGTCGTACCCGGGCACCGCGCCGACCCGTGGGCGCTCGGCGCCTCCGTGGCGAGCCTCGCCGCCGTACCGCTGCTGGCCTGGACCAGGCGACGCCGCGAGGAGCGGGCCGTCGCCCGCGTGCCCGCGCCCCGCGACGTCGCCGTGTTCACCATGCCCGCCGCCACCGGACGCGCCGCGCTGGCCGCCTGCCGCGCCCCCGGGGAGGTCGCGGCGGCGGTACCGCTGCGCCGGGGTGGCCTGCGCGTCCTCCTCGGCGTGGCGCACGGCGCCACCCTGGCCCGCCCGGAGCACACCCGGGCGCTGGAGTCGGCCTTCCGCGACGAGGCCCTGCGCGGCGGCGGATCGCTGCCACGGATCGCCGGGGCCCTCGACGGCCTCGTGCGGGGCATCGCCCCGGGCGGCTACCTCGCCGCCACCCTGGTGGAGGTCTCCCCCGAGGGGCGCGTCACCCTGCTGCGCTGCGGCGGCCCGGACGCCACGGCGCAGGCCGCGGACGGGACCCGTCCCGCGGACCTGCCCGACGCCGGCCCGCTCGGCCTGACCGGGGCGGCGACGAGCGTGGCGGAGGCGCCCGCCGGCACCCGGCGACTGGCTGTCGCCCCGGCCGCCGGCGGCGCCGGGCCGCACCGGCCGACCGGGGAGGCCCTGCGGTCCCCGCGTGCCGCGGACGCCGTGGTCGCGCTGACCCGACGCCCCGGCGGCAGCCGCCGGACCGGCCCGGCACTGGTGGTCGACCTGCCGCCCGAGCGACCCGCCTGACCACCGCCCCGACCTGCGGGAAACGGCAGGCCCCGGTCGGCGGCGGACCCGGTCAGCGCTGCCAGCGCACGACCCCGCCGACCACCGTGAGCGCCACCGTGAGGTCGCGCAGGGCCGCCGGCTCGACCCGGTACGGGTCGGTGGGCAGCGCGATGAAGTCCGCGAGCATGCCCGGGGTCAGCCGCCCCTTCAGGTGCTCCTCGTAGGAGGCGTACGCGCCCGCCTCGGTGAAGCAGCGCAGCGCCGTGTCGAGATCGACCCGCTCGTGCGGGTCCACGCCGCCGGGCGGGGTGCCGTCGGGCTGCTGCCGGGTCACGGCGGCGTGGATGCCGAAGAACGGATCCGGGTCCTCCACCGGGGCGTCCGAGCCGAAGGCCACCGTCGCGCCGGCGTCCAGCAGGCTGCGCCAGGCGTACGAGGCGAGGTTCCGGCCGGCGAGCATCCGGCTGGTCAGGGGGATGTCGCTGGTGCAGTGGGTGGGCTGCATCGAAGCGGTCACGCCCAGCCGGGCCAGCAGCGGCACGTCGGCCGGGCGCAGGTGCTGGGTGTGCTCGATCCGGTGCCGCAGCCGCCGTACCGCCGTCGGGTTGGTGCGCGCCGACTCCTGCCAGTTGGCGTACGCCCGCAGCACCATCCCGTTCGCCGCGTCGCCGATGGCGTGCGCCGCGACGGCGATACCGGCCCTGGCCGCCTTCGCCACCAGCCGCTCGAACTCCTCCGCCGGGGTGACGGCGATGCCGTGGTTGTCGGGCTCGCCGTCGTACGGCTCGGTCATCAGGCAGGTGTGCGAGCCGAGCGCCCCGTCGGTGAAGATCTTGACCGGGCCGGTGCTCAGCCAGCGGTCCCCGTCGCCGGTCGCCCAGCCCAGGTCGATCACCTCGTCCAGCGCGGTCGACGGGATCGACTTGTGCACCCGCAGCGGCAGCTCGCCCCGGGCGTACAGGGTCTCGTAGGCGGCCCGGCAGTCCTGCCCGTCGATGTCGTGGATGCTGGTCAGGCCGACGGAGAGCAGCCGGGGCAGGTGGGTACGCAGTTGCGCGACCAGGTCACCGCTGAGCGAGGTGCGCATGACGTCGTACGCCCCGTCGCCGGCCGCCTCGCGCAGGATGCCGGTCGGCTCGCCGCGTTCGTCGCGGACGATCTGCCCGCCGATCGGATCGGGGGTGCCGGCGTCGATGCCGAGCCGCCGGAGGGCGGCGGTGTTGACCCAGGTGGTGTGCCCGTCGATGGTGGGCAGCACGGCGGGCCGGTCCGGGCAGACGCGGTCCAGGTCGGCCCGGGTCGGCTGCACCGGCCGGTCCCACTTGTGGCTGTCCCAGCGCCCGCCGAAGAGCCAGGCGTCGGGCGGCAGGGTGGCGGCGTGCCGGGCGATCCGCGCCAGCGCCTCGTCGAGGCTGGTGGTGCCGCGCAGGTCCACCTGCTCCAGGCCGCGCACATAGAGCGCCGAGTGCAGGTGGCTGTCGATCAGGCCGGGCAGCACCGTCATCCCGCCGAGGTCGACCCGGCGCGCGCCGGCGCCGGCGCGGTCGCGGCACTCGTCGAGGTCCCCGACGGCGACGATGCGCTCGCCGCGCACCAGCATCGCCTCGGCGTGCGGGCGGGCGGGGTCGAGGGTGTGGATCCGGGCGTTCTCGAAAACCGTACCGGTCATGGGCTGCCTGCTTCGACGGTCGGGCGGGGCCGTCCATGCTAGACAGCGGCCCCCGGCGACGGGCGCGGTGGCACCCGGAGGCGGGCGTCGGGGCGGGCCGCCATCGGGCCGCTTGCGGTACGCTACCGGCCAGTCACTACTACGACCCGTCGTGATCACCGTCGGGCACCCGCCCTCCGGTGGCCCGACACGGAGGTGCCGGATGGCCGACGACGCGGAACTGACCGCGTGGGCGCTGGCCGCCGGCCGGGGTGACCCGACGGCCGCCGCCTGCTTCGTCCGGGCGACGCAGCAGCAGGTCCGCCGCTTCCTCGCCGCACTGGTCACGCCCCGCGAGGCGGACGACCTGACCCAGGAGACCTTCCTGCGGGCGATGCGGTCGCTGCCGTCGTACGCCGGACGCTCCTCGACGCGGACGTGGCTGCTCGCCATCGCCCGCCGGGTCGCGGCGGACCACGTCCGTGCCGTCACGTCACGGCCGCGCACGGTGCCGATGCCCGACGGGTACGACGTCCCCGACCTGGCGCGCAGCGGTTTCGACCGGCAGGTCGTGCTCGAACGCCTCATCGCGGCGTTGCCGAGGGACCGGCGGGAGGCGTTCGTCGCCACCCAGGTGCTGGGCCTGTCCTACGCCGAGGCCGCAGAGGTGTGCGGCTGCCCGGTGGGCACCATCCGCTCCCGGGTGGCCCGGGCCCGGGAGGATCTGGTCGCCGCCGCCCACGGCTGGTCGGAGCCGGGCGCGGGCCGGGGCGGCGACGCCACCGGCTGACCCACCCGCCCGCGCTGACCTGCGGGAAGACGGCGGCCCACGAAACTGCGCGGGAACCAACGACGGGTCCGGGACGACTACCGGTACATGGGGTGTGAGCAGTGGCGTGAGGTGCTGTCGGCGCAGTTGGACGGGGAGGAGACCGCCGCCGAGCGGACAGCCGTGGCGGCCCACCTGGCCGGCTGCGCCGGCTGCCGGACGTGGTACGACCGGGCCACGGCGGTGACCCGCCGGGCGCGGCTGTCGGTCGCCGTCGCCGGTGACGACCGCACCGACGTCATCCTCGGCGCGCTGCCCGCCCCGGCTCCGCGCCGCCGACGGGAGCGGGTCGTGCTCACCCTGCGGGCGGTCCTGGGCCTGGTCGGGGCGCTGCAACTCGTGCTGGGCCTGGCGCAGATCGGACGCGGCACGGCGAGCGCCCACGCCCACGCGCACGCGGCGGCCGGCGGGCTGATGTCGGGGCACCTGTGGCACGAGTCGGCGGCGTGGAACGTCGCCGTGGGCGCGGGCTTCCTCTTCGTCGCCGCCCGGCGCACCCCGCCGACCGGGCTGGTGCCGATGTTGAGCGCCTTCGTCGGCATGCTCGCGCTGCTGTCGGTCAACGACCTGCTGACCGGGTGGGTGGACACCGCCCGGCTGGTCAGCCACGGCTTCCTGCTCGCGGGCTACGTCATCGTCGTCGCCCTGTCCCGCCCGGGGCTGCGCCCCGACGGCCCGGCGCGGCGCAGCCGCCCGGACGAACCCCGCTGGAGCCTGCCCGCCGACGAGCCCACGGAGGCGCCGGGGCTGCGGCTGCTCCCGTCGCCGTATCCCGGCTCCGCCCGCGTCTCCGACCGCCGCGCGGCCTGACCGCTCCCCAGCCGCCCGGCTGACCACCACCAACCAGGAGAAGCGCCAGACATGCACACCCCGTCCCGCCGCCCGACCGCCGCGGCCCTCGTCACCGCCGCGCTGGCCGCCGCCGCGCTGCTGCTCGTACCGGCCGCCCCCGCCGCCGCGCACAACACGCTGCGGGCCGCCAGCCCCGCCGACGGCGAGCGCCTGACGACGCCGCCGACGCGGGTCACGCTGGAGTTCGCGCAGCGGCTCGACCCGACCTTCACCACCATCGCGCTGACCGACGCCGCCCGGCGGAAGATCCCCACCGGTGGGCCCACCGTCGACGGGACGAAGGGCACGGTGACCGTCGACGAGACGCTGGGCGAGGGCACCTACACCGTCGCCTACCGGATCGTCTCCGCCGACGGGCATCCGGTGCAGGGGTCGTACCGGTTCACCGTCGCCGCCGGCGGCGACACCGCCGGCGGGGCGAGCACTGCGGCGGGGGCGGTCACCGATCCGCCGGCCGCCGCCGCGTCTGCCGCCGCCGCGTCTGCCGCCGCCGCGCCGACCGCTGCCGCGGCCCCGTCCTCCGCCGCCGGGTCGCCGACCGCTGCCGCCGCCCCGCCGGCCGCCGGGTCGGCCGCCGGGTCGGTCGACCCCGCCGCCGCGACCGGCTCCGGTGGCCTCGGGACGGGCGGCGTGCTGCTGGTCGTCGGGGTCCTGGTGGCCGTCCTCGGCGGGACCGCGCTGCTGCTGCGCCGGCGCCGCGAGACCCGCTGACCGGCAGCACCCCGACCCCGACCCCTCCGGCGCCGCGCCCAGGGCCGCCCCCGGACGCGAACCGCCGCCCTCCCCGAACCCAAGGGACACCGACGTGCCAGACACCACCTCACGCCCCGCCCAGCCCGCCCGGGGCGCCGACTCCGTGGCGACGACGCCGGCCGGTGCCGCCGGGCCGGTCGCGGGCCCGCCCGGCGCCGGCGTCCGTCCCGGCTCCCGGGGGCGTGGCGGATGGCTCGTACCCGTCGCGGCCGTGGCGTCGGCGGTGGCCGTACTCCTGCTCGGCCTGCGGGCCGGCGACGCGCTCGCGGTCGCGATCCCCGGGCTGCCGGACCCGGGGCCGGTCACGGCGTGGGCGCTGCCCGTGGTCCGGCTGCTCTCCGACGGCCTCGCCACCCTGACGGTCGGGATGCTGGTGACGGCGGCCTTCCTGCTGCCCGGCGACGGGCGGAGCGTCTCGGCGTACGGCTGGCTGCTGCTGCGGCGTGCGGGCACGGCGGCGGCGGGCTGGGCGGTGGCCGCGGTGACGTTGATCGTGCTGACGGTCTCGGACCTGCTCGGCGTCCCCGTGGACGGGCTCGGCGCCCCCACCGTGGTCAGCTTCGCCACCTCGATCTCGCAGGGGCAGGCGCTGCTGCTCCAGGCGGGGCTGGCGCTGGCGGTGGCCGTGCTGGCCCGGGCGGGCGTGTCGCGCGGCCTCGCCGCCGTGACGGCGTTGGTAGCGCTGGTCGGGGTGCTGCCGCCGGCGTTCACCGGGCACGCCGCCGGGGCGGGCAACCACCAGATCGCGGTGTCCAGCCTCGCCCTGCACGTGCTGGCCGCCGCCCTCTGGGTCGGCGGGCTGGTGGCGCTGCTGATGGTCCGCCGCAGCCGGCAGCTCGCCGACGCCGCCCACCGGTACGGCCGCCTCGCCCTGGGCTGCTTCGTGGCCGTCGCGGTGAGCGGATCGGCCAACGCGGCCGTACGCCTCGGCGACGTGGCCCAGCTCTGGCAGTCCCGGTACGGCTGGCTGGTCCTCGGCAAGCTCGTCGCCCTGGCGGTCCTGGGCACCCTGGGCGCCGTGCACCGTTCGCGGACCCTGCCGGCCCTGCGCGCGGGCCGACGCGGCGCGTTCGCCCGGCTGGCCGCCGGCGAGGTGGTCGTGTTCGCCGCCACCGTCGGGCTGGCGGTGGCGTTGTCCCGCAGCCCCACCCCGGTGACGCAGGACCCGCTCGACGCCGATCCGATCACCGAGCTGCTCGGCTTCCCGATGCCCGCCGCGCCGACCCCGGAACGCCTGGTGGGCCAGCCGCTGCCGGACATGTTCTTCCTGACCCTCACCGTCCTCGGCATCGGCGGCTACCTGGCCGGGGTGTGGCGGCTGCACCGGGCCGGGCACCGCTGGCCGCTGGCCCGGACCGCGAGCTGGTCGGCCGGTCTGCTGCTGCTGGCCGCCGTCACCAACCTGGGCGTGGCCCGCTACGTGTACGTGCTGTTCAGTGCCCACATGGTGCAGCACATGGTGCTGTCGATGCTGGTGCCGATCCTGCTCGTCGGGGGCGCCCCGGTCACCCTCGCGCTGCGCGCCCTGCGTCGCCCCGCCGACCCGCAGGTCCGTGGTGCCCGGGAGTGGCTGCTGCTGGCGCTGCACAGCCGGCCCGCGAGGCTGCTCACCCATCCCCTGGTCGCACTGGGCATCTACGCCGGCAGCCTCTTCGGTCTCTACCTCAGCGACCTGCTCGGTACGCTGATGCGCTCCCACCTCGGCCACCTGGCCATGCTCACGCACTTCGTGGTCGCCGGGTACCTGCTGTTCTGGGTGCTCATCGGGGTCGACCCGGGCCGGCCGAGGCTCCCCCACCCCATCCTGGTGATCATCCACCTCGCGGCGATGATGGCGCACGGCTTCTTCGGCCTCGTGCTGATGCAGACCACCAGCCTCATCGCCCCGGACTGGTACGTCGCCGTCCACCCCGACTGGGCGTCGTCGCTGCTGGAGGACCAGCGGCTGGGCGCGGGCATCGCCTGGGCGTTCGGGGAGATCCCCGCCGCGATCGTGCTGGTCGTGCTGGTCCGCCAGTGGATCCGCGCCGACCGGCGGGAGCAGGCCCGCCTCGACCGGGCCGCCGCCCGCGCCGAGGCCACCGGCGAGCCGGACGACCTGGCCCGCTACAACTCGTTCCTGGCCGCCGCCGGCCGCGCCGACGCCACCGAGTCCGGTGGTTCCGCCGCGACGTCGGCCCGTACCCCGTAGACGTCGGCGCGCGGCCCGGGGAAGGCGGGCCGGTCAGGGCTGTGGCGGGGGCGGCAGGTCGACCACCCGGGTGGCCCAGCGGGCCATCAGCGCCGGGTCGTGGGTGATGAGCAGGACCCCGGCGGCGTGCTCCCGCTGGTAGTCGGTGATGACGGCCGCGAGGTGCGCCTGGGTGGAGGCGTCGAGCATGGCGGTGGCCTCGTCGCAGAGCAGGTAGTCCGGCCGGTGCACGAGCGCGCGGGCGAGGCAGGCGCGTTGCAGCTGCCCGTCGCTGACGGCGTGGGGGCGGCGGGCGAGCAGGTCGGGCGTGAGGCCGACGAGGTCGGCCAGCTCCGCCGCGCGGGCCCGCGCCATCGCCTCGGGCGTGCCGGTGGCGCGCAGCGGTTCGGCGATGATGTCGGCGAGGCCCAGCCGGGGGTCGGTGGCGGCACGGGGGCTCTGGAACAGGATCGCGACGCGGGTACGGACGGCGGCGGGCAGCCGGTGCCGGGCGCCCGCGATCCGGTGGCCGTCGAGGGTGACGTGCCCGGCCTCGGGGGCGTGCAGCAGGGCCAGCACCCGGGCGAGGGTGGACTTTCCGCTGCCCGAGGGCCCCCGCAGGCCGACCGTCTCGCCGGGGGCGACGCGCAGGTCGACGCCGTCGAGGACGCGCCGGCCACCGTAGGAGACCCCGATCTCGTGGGCGGCGAGCGCGGTAGTGGTCATGCCGGCGGTACTGGTCATGCCGGCGGTACTGGTCATGCCGGCGGTGTCGGTCGTGTCGGCGGTGCTGGTCATGCCGGCGCTCCGGCGGTGCTGGTCATGCCGGCGCTCCGAGGGTCAGCGGGTGGTGACAGGCGATCCGGGCCGGGGCGCCCGCCGAGGGCGCAGGCGGGGTGCGGCAGACGTCGGTGGCGCGGTCGCAGCGCGGGGCGAAGGCGCAGCCGGGAGGCAGGTCGGTGAGCATCGGCGGATGGCCGGGGACCGGCCGGAAGGCCCGCTCGGGCAGGGCGTCGAGCAGGCCGGCGGTGTAGGGGTGGGCGGGTGCCGCGAAGAGTTCGGCCGTCGGTCGCCGTTCCACGATCCGGCTCGCGTACATGACGGCGACCGTGTCGGCGACCCGGCGGGCGGCGGCCAGGTCGTGGGTGATGAGCAGGACGGCGCCGCCGGCGTCGCAGCGGCGGCGCAGCAGGTCGAGGGTGTGGTCGACCAGGGGCCGGTCGAGGCCCGTCGTGGGTTCGTCGGCGAGCAGCAGCGGCGGGTCGGGGGCGAGGGCGAGGGCGGTGGCCAGGCGTTGGGCCATGCCGCCGGAGAGCTCGTGGGGGTAGCGGTCGAGGTCGGCGGGGTCGAGCCCGACGTCGTCGGCGACCCGCTCGGCCGCCGCGGGCGCCTCGCGCCGGGTGCGCCCGTGGGCGCGCAGGGTCTCCTCCAGCAGCCGCCGGCCCGTCCGTACGGGATTCAGGGCGGTGGCGGGGCTCTGCGGGACCAGCCCGACCGCGCGGCCGCGTACGGCGCGGGCGAGGTGTCGCTCGGAGGAGTTCACGAGGTCGACCTGCGCCCCGGTGGGCGGGCGCAGGCGGGCGTGACCCGTGACGGTGGCGTTACCGGGGAGCAGGCCGAGCAGGGCGTGCGCGAGCACCGACTTGCCGCAGCCGGACTCCCCGACCACCGCCAGGAGTTCGCCCGGGTGGACGGTCAGGTGCAGGTCGGTGACGGCCTGCACGACGGCGTCGCGGAGCTGGAAGCGGACGGTCAGCCCGTCGACCTCCAACAGGCCCGGCCGACCCTCGGCGGCGGTACCGGCGGGGGCGGCGGCGTCGCCCGTGGCGGCGCTGAGGGCGGTGTCGGCCGGGGCGGCGGTGGGCTCGCGGGTGGTGGTCACAGGTGCAGCTCCGCTCGTACGCGCGGGTCGAGGCGGTCGCGCCACCGGCCGGTGAGGGCGGCCAGGGCCAGCGTGACGACGACGAGGAGCAGGCCGGGCACGATGCTGGCCCACCAGGCGCCGGTGAGCAGGGACCGCTGCCCGTCGTTGATCATGTTGCCGATCGAGGCCAGGTGCGGGGGCAGGCCCAGGCCGAGAAAGGACAGCGCGGTCTCGTGCCAGACGGCGTGCGGCACCATCAGCGTGGTGGCCAGCGCCAACCGGGGCAGCACGTGCGGGAGCAGGTGCCGGGTGATCACCCGGGCGCGGCTCGCGCCGCCGGAGATCGCGGCGTCGATGAACGGCCGGGTGCGCAGGCTGAGCAGCTCCGACCGGACGATGCGGGCGGTGGAGAGCCAGTGCGTCAGCCCGATCGACAGGATCACCGCGCCCAGGCTCGGGCGCAGCATCGCGACGATGAAGATGCCCAGCAGCAGGTGCGGCAGCGCCGCGATGGTGTCGACCACCCGCATGAGCACGCGGTCGACCCAGCCGCCGAGGGTGCCGGCCACCGCGCCGACGAGGCCGCCGATCACGGTGGCGACGAGCGCGGCGACCGCGCCGACGAGCAGCGAGACCCGCAGGCCGTAGAGGCTGCGGTGGGCCACGTCGCGGCCCAGGTCGTCGGTGCCGGCCGGGTCCGCCCAGGAGGGCGCGAGCCGGGTACGGGCCAGGTCCACCGCGCTCTCGTCGAGCGGCCAGAGGACGGGGGCGAGGAGGCAGGCCAGGCCCGCGCCGACGAGCACGGCCCAGGCAAGGGCGGCACCCATTCGGCCCGTACGCGGCTTCGGCCGCCGGATCCGGGCGGGCAGGGCGACGTCAGTCATCGAGGCGTACCCGGGGATCGGCGGCGGCGTAGGCGAGGTCGGTGCCCAGGTTCGCGGCCAGCACCACGACGGTGGTGGCCAGGGTCGTGGCGGCCAGCAGCGGGAAGTCGCTGCCCAGCGCGGCCTGTACGGTCACCGCGCCGAGGCCGGGCAGGGAGAACACGGTCTCCACCAGGACGGCCCCGCCGATCAGCTCCGGCAGGTGGGTACCGACGAGGGTGAGGAACGGCAGCAGGGCGGTACGCAGGGCGTGGCCGAACAGGACGGTGCGGCCGGGCAGGCCCCGGGCCCGGGCGGCGAGGACGTGGTCGTCGCGGAGGCTGTCGGCGACGGCGTCCCGGATGAACAGCACGAACCACGGCGTCTGGGCGATCGCCAGCACGCCCACCGGCAGGATCAGGTGCCGGGCCACGTCGGCGGGGTCGGTGCCGGTGGCGGTGATGTCGGTGAGCCCGCCCGCCGGCAGCCACCCGAGAGTGAGGGCGAACAGGGCGATCGCGGCCAGCCCGATCCAGAACACCGGCATCGACTGCACGGCGTACGCGGTGGCGCGCAGCGCCCGGTCGAACCAGCCGCCCCGCCGGTACGCGGCCAGCGTGCCCAGCAGCAGGCTCGCCACGAGGACGAGGGCGAGGGCGGCGCCGACGAGCAGCAGGGTCCAGCCGGCGCGGGCGGCGAGCACGGAGGTGACCGGTTCGTGCCGGCTGGTGGACCAGCCCAGGTCGCCCTGGAGCAGGTTGCCGACCCAGCGCAGGTACTGCACCGGCAGCGGGTCGTCGACGCCCCAGTTGGCGCGGATCTGCGCCAGGTTCTCCTCGGTGGCGGTGAACGCCGCCGCGCCCGCGTACTGCTGGGCGGGGTCGATGGGCGAGGCCGCGCCGAGGGCGAACATGCCGACGCTGGTGGCGGCGAGGATCGGCACGGCCACCAGCAGCCGCCGGCGGACCACCTTGCCGGCTCCCGCCAGCCGCCGCGGCCGGCGTCGGGCGGTGGTCCTCGCCGGGGGCGGCGCGGCGGTCGGGGCGGGGGTCTTCGCTGCCGGGGCGGGCGTCGTCACGACTTCCGCGTCCAGGTGTGGATGTTCCACCAGAGGCTGTTGGCGACGTCGTGCTCGTGCGGCTCCACCCGGGGGGTCACCCCGGCGACCGCGTCCTTCACCACGTAGGTGTGCTGGAGGTAGGTGAGGAACACCCACGGCATGTCGGTGGCGAGCTGCTTCTGGAACGTGGCGTACGCGGCCTTGCGGGCGGCCGGGTCGGCGTTGGCGCGGCCGTCCTGCAACGCCTTGTCCACCACGGGCGACCGGTAGGAGCCGGGGTTGAAGAAGCCCTGGCCGGCGAAGGCGGAGCCGAACAGCTTGTAGGAGACGAAGTCCGGGTCGTACGGGGTGCCGTAGCCCATCACGAGCGCGTCGCTGCCCATCCGTGGGGTGATCGCGTCCCAGGTCAGCCCCTCGGGGGTGATCTTGATGCCGACCTTCTTCGCGTCGGCGGTCACCGCGAGGGCGAGTTCCTTGCGGAGGCTGTCCGTGGCCGGGTACATCAGCGCGAACGCCGCCTGCCGGCCGTCCTTGGCACGGATCCCGTCCGGGCCCGGCTTCCAGCCGGCGGCGTCGAGGGCGGCGGTCGCGGCGGCCGGGTCGGCGGCGGGCCTGCCCACGATCGACGGCTCGGCGAACTCCGACGTCGGCGGGACCGGCCCGAACGCGGGCTCGCCCGCCCCGCCGAGCAGCCCGGTGACCATCGCCGCGCGGTCCACCGCCGCGTTCAGTGCCCGCCGCACCGCGAGGTCGGCGGTGACCGGGTTGCCCATCGGCAGCATCACGCCCCGGTAGTCGGCGGTGGGCACCCGTTCCACCCGGTAGCCGCCCTGCCCGTCGAAGCCGGTGGTCAGCTTCGGCGCCAGCTCCGCCGCGTCGAACTCCCCCGCCCGCATCCGCTGCGCGCGTACGTTGTCGTCGGCGACGAACGCCACCACCACGCCGCCGTTGGCGGGCCTGCCGCCCCAGTAGCTCTCGTTGGCCGCGAGCACGAGCCGGTCACCCGGGGTCCACGACGTCACGCGGTACGGGCCGGTGCCCACCGGCTTGCGGTTGAACTCGGCCTTGTTGATGTCCTGCCCGGTCAGCGCCTTGGCCGGCACGATCCCGAGGGCCAGCCGCTGCGCGAAGGGCGCGTAGGCGTACTTCAGCGTGAACACCACGGTCGACGGGTCGGGCGCGCTGACCGAGGCGAGCATGTCCAGGTCGGAGCGGAGCGTGGAGTCGACCTTCGGATCCAGCACCGCCTGGTAGGTGAAGACCACGTCCTGCGCGGTGAACGGGCTGCCGTCGTGGAACAGCACGCCGTCACGCAGCTTCACGGTGACGGTCCTGCCGTCGGGCGAGACGGTCGGCAGCTCGCGCGCCAACGCCGGCACGAGTTGGTTGCGGGCGTCGCGGGCGACCAGCCCGTCGAAGATCAGGGAGCCGCCGTCGACGCCGTAGTTCAGCACCGGGTTCAACGCGTCCGGCTCGCCCGCCGTCGCCACGACGAGCGTGTCGGCGCCGGCCGCGCCCGTCGAGGTGGTCGTCGGCGAGGAACAGCCGGCCACGGCGAGGACACCGGCGACGGCCACCGCCGCCACGCGCTTGGACACAGGCGTACCCATCACATGCTCCCGGGTCAGTTCGTCGCACGACTGCCCGGTGTCGCGCCCGGGCCGGCGTCCTGATCTTGGCCGACGTGCCCGCAGCGGTCCACGGTCACGAGCGGGCGACGCCCCGGCCAT
Organism: Micromonospora sp. CNZ303; assembly: GCF_004345505.1. Classification (NCBI taxonomy): domain Bacteria; kingdom Bacillati; phylum Actinomycetota; class Actinomycetes; order Micromonosporales; family Micromonosporaceae; genus Micromonospora; species Micromonospora sp. CNZ303. The sequence continues at coordinate 249,784 of NZ_SLVT01000002.1, forward strand.
GATCTGGATCGCCGCGCACCGGGGCAGCCGGCCACTAACGCCAGCATTCCGCAATTGCCAAGCCTATGCAACAAGCGCCGGGCGGCCATGTTGCCCAGGCCACACCCCGTCCACGTCGGAGCGCGACGGTCAGCCGGCGTCGCCGCGGTCGTCCGCGGCGCGGGCGCGACGGACCTGCTCGATGCGCCTCTCGACGCAGTTCTCGATCGCCTGTCGGCTCGGAAGCAGGGTACGGCCCAGCAGGGTGATCTCGTAATCGAGGCGCACCGGCACCGGCGGCGGGCGGCTCCAGCGGCTCGTCCGCACGCCCGGCCACACCCGGACGCCCGGCGGGGCCGGTCCGGCCTTCACCGGGCACAGCCTGCCGGGCGTCCGGATCGGCCCCCGTCCACCGGGCGTACCGGGCCGGGGCCCGGTCCGCCGGGCGTTCTCGTCGTCGGGTCAGCCGACGGGCAGGGCGGCCAGCCAGTCCTGCCAGGCCCGCTCGGCCGGGGCCGGGTCCTGCCCGGCGAAGACGTGGTGGCCGAGGACCAGGGCGTCGCCTCGCTCGGCACCGGAGTACAGGAACCGGTAGAGCGCGTCGGCGGTGCGGACACCGACGTAGGTCGGCAGGCCGGCCAGGTCGACGACGCCCTCGATCGGCGGCAGCCCGGCGACGGTGAACCGGACGCGCTCCCCCTCGGCGAGCGGACCGGCCACGCCGAGGGCGTCGGCCACGGCCGGCCACACCCGGTCCGCCCCGCCGACGCCCGGACGGAAGGCCGAGACCGGGGTCGCGGTCCGGCCGGGGAAGTGGGCGAGGTACGCGGCCAGCGTCCCGAGGTACATGTCCCAGCCGATCCCCATGGCCTCGTACTCGGTCTCCCAGTCGTCCCCGAGGACGCCGCTCTGGACGAGCCGCAGGGTCGTGCTGCCCCGCTCGCGGCCCTCGATCAGGTATTCCATGGCCATGAACGTGCCGTCCGGGGCCGGTTCGGTGCGGTCGGCGAGCCGCTTGCCGGGCTCCCAGGCGGTGATCGTCGACTCCTCGACGTGGCCGGCCATCGTCAGGCGGGTCCGGCCGCCCTCGCCCGGCTCGACCTCGGTGCGGCCCATGAACCAGGAGTCGATGCCCGGTCCGGTGGCGATGGCCTCCCACACCTGCTCGGGCGTGGCGGCCAGCTCGACGTCCTTGCGCAGCTCGAAGTGGTGTCCCATGTCAGTGCTCCTCGTTCGCGGTTCTGTCGTCGGGGTCGGCGCTGGGGTGCAGGGCGACCACCACCCGGTGTTCGCGCCCGCCGGGGGCGCTCTCGTCGTGGTACCTGCCGACCAGGGCGGTGACGGTGGCCGCCAGTTCCTCGGCGAAGGCCGCCCGGTCGGCCGCCGAGGCGAACCGGACGGTGCCGTCGACGGCGAACGTCGCCACCGGCCGCTTCGCCCGCTCCGCGCCGGTGACGAGCGCGCCGACGTCCTGCACCAGGCGGGCGGCCAGCGCCAGCAGCCACCGCGCCGACAGCCGGTCCGGCGACTGCGCCGGGTCGGGCCGGACGGCGGCGAGGGCGGCGGGCGAGATCACGTACGACGCCGCGGTGGCCCGCATGACCCGCTCGGTCACGTTGCCCTTGCGGCGCTCCTCCACCAGCTCGACCAGGCCGTGCTGCTCCAGCGCCCGGAGGTGGTAGTTGACCTTCTGCCGGGGCAGGCCGACGCGGGCGGCGAGCATCGTCGCCGAGGCCGGCTCGGCGAGCGCGGCCAGCAGCCGGGCCCGCATCGGGTCCAGCGACGCCTCAGCCGCCGCCGGGTCCTCGATCACTGCGATGTCGAACATGGGCACAGCGTCCCACCGACAGATTTTCTTGTCAAGACAATCGGATTGGTCGGTGGAGTCGCCGCTCACTCCTCCCGAGGGCGCAGGCGCACGCGGCGCAGCAGTTGGGCGTTGAGCGCCACCACGATCGTCGAGGCGGACATCAGAATCGCCCCGACCGCCGGGCTGAGCGTCACCCCGGCCCACGACAGCACGCCCGCCGCCAGCGGAAGGGCGACGACGTTGTAGCCGGCCGCCCAGCCCAGGTTCTGGAGCATCTTGCGGTACGACGCCCGGGACAGCCGGATCACGCCGGTGACGCCCCGCGGGTCGGACGAGGCGAGCACCACCCCGGCGGACTCGATCGCCACGTCGGTGCCGGCGCCGATGGCGATGCCCACGTCGGCCCGGGCCAGGGCGGGGGCGTCGTTCACCCCGTCGCCGACCATCGCCACCCGCAGCCCGCGCCGTTGCAGGTCGGCCACGGCGTCGTCCTTGTCGGCGGGCAGCACCTCGGCGAAGACCTCGTCGACGCCGGGACGGAAACCGAGGTCGGCGGCGACCGCCTCGGCGACCGGCCGGGCGTCACCGGTGATCATCACGATCTTGCCGACGCCCTGCTCCCGCAGCTCGGCGATCGCCTCGCGGGCCTCGGGGCGGACCTGGTCCTCCAGCGCCAGGGCGCCGAGAACGGTGGCCGTGTCGCCGTCGAGGCGCAGCAACTGCAGCACCGCCGCGCCCCGGCGCGACCACTCCGCCTGCCGGTCGGCCAGGTCGTCAGGCGTCCGCGCGCCCAGCTCGCGCAGCAGGGCGGGACCCCCGACGGCGTACGCCGTGCCGTCGACCTCGGCGCGGACGCCGCGCCCGGTCAACGAGCGGAACCCCGTCGCCCGCCGGGCCACGCCGCGCCCGGCCCCGGCGGTCACGATGGCCCGGGCCAGCGGATGCTCGCTGTCCGCCTCCACCGCCGCCGCCAGGGCGAGCACCTCGTCCTCGCTGCCGCCGCCCGTGGCCGCCACCCCCGACACCACGTGCTCGCCCCGGGTCAGGGTGCCGGTCTTGTCGAACAGCACCGCGTCGACCGTGCGCATCCGCTCCAGCGCCAGCCGGTCCTTGACCAGGATCCCGCCCCTGGCCGCCACGGCGGTCGACAGCGCGATCACCAGCGGGATGGCCAGGCCCAGCGCGTGCGGGCAGGCGATCACCAGCACGGTGACGGTACGCACCACGGCCGCACCGAGGTCGCCGAGCACCGCCCAGGTCACCAGGGTCGCCAGGGCCACCACGGTCGCGACGTAGAACAGCCAGGCGGCGAACCGGTCGGCGAGCACCTGCGCGCGACCGCTGGACTGCTGGGCCTGGGCCACCAGGCGCTGGATGCCGGCCAGCGCGGTGTCCTCGCCGACCGCCTCGACGCGTACCCGGACCGCCGCGTCGGTGGCCACCGTGCCGGCGACCACCCGGTCCCCGACGCCCCGGGAGACCGGCCGCGACTCGCCGGTCACCATGGACTCGTCCAGCTCGGCGCCGCCCTCGACGATCCGGCCGTCGGCCGGCACCCGCGCACCGGGCCGGACCAGCACCAGGTCGTCGACCCGCAGGTCCGCCACGGACACCCGCTCGACCCCGCCGTCCGCCGCCACCCGCTCGGCGTCGTCGGGCAGCAGCGCCGCCAGGGCGGACAGCGCACCCTGCGCCTGCCCGATGGCCTTCATCTCCTGCCAGTGCCCGAGCAGCATGATCGTGACCAGGGCGGCGAGTTCCCACCAGAAGTCCAGGTCGAAGACGCCGAGCGCGGTGGCCGCCGAGGCGACGTACGCCACGGTGATGGCCATCGCGATGAGCAGCATCATGCCGGGCGCCCGGTCGCGCACCTCCCGTACGGCCCCGACCAGGAACGGCCAGCCGCCGTAGAGGAAGACGACGGTGCCGAGGACCGGGCCGACCCAGGCCACGCCCGGGAACTCCAGCCGGTAGCCGAACCAGTCCATCACCATGTCGCTGGTCAGCACGATCGGCACCGTCAGCGCCAGGCTCAGCCAGAACTTCCGGCGGAACAGCTCCGGGTCGTGCCCGGCGTGCTTGTCGTGCCCGGCGTGCCCGCCCGCGCCCGGAGCGTGCTGGCCGGCGTGCGTGTCGGAGGTACCCGTCGCGCGGGGCGGGTGGCCGTCGTGGTGGTGCGTCCCGTGAAGCATCTGCGCCTCCTCACGACCACCATACATACCCCCACCGGGTATCGACCGGCGGATCGGCCCGGCGGAGACGGACGGGGTTTGCGGCGGTGGGCGCCGGGAAGCCGGTACGAGCACGACGCGGTGCTGCGCCGCCTCCCCGACGGCGGGTACGAGACCGTGGCGCACGACCCTCGGCTGCTGTGGCCCGACACCATGTCCGTGGCCAGCGACGGGCACCTGTACGTGACCGCCAACCAGTTGCACCGCCAGGCGAAGTACCAGCGCGGGCAGGACCTCCGGCGCAAGCCGTACGCCCTGTTCCGCGTCCGGATCGACGCCGGCCCGGTCCGGTTGCGCTGACCGTCGCCGCGGACGGCACGGCGCCGGCACCCACGCGGGATGCCGGCGCCGTGCCGTCTCCGGGGACGGTCAGCTCATGGTGGCGAGCAGGTCCCGGCAGGCCCGCTCACACGCGCGGCAGGCCTCGGCGCAAATCCGGCAGTGCTCGTGCATGCCCGCGTGGCCGGCGCACTCGTCGCCGCAGGACTTGCAGGCGGTGGCGCACGCCTCCAGCAGCGTACGGGTGATGTTGGCGTCGTAGCCGGTGTGCCGGGACAGCACCCGGGCGGTCGTCGTGCAGATGTCCGCGCAGTCCAGGTTCGTCCGTACGCACTTCGTCAGCTCGGCGACCATGTCCTCGCTCAGGCAGGCGTCGGCGCAGGCGGTGCACGCCTGGGCGCAGGTGTTGAGCGCCTCGACGACGGCGGCCAGCTTGGCCCGGTCCAGGTTGATCGACTTCGGGTACGTCTCGAGCATCGGCATCGTGGTGCTGGGCACGGCGTTCTCCTCTCGGTCATTGCCTGTGCACTACCCGCGACCGTCGCCCGGCATGCGGCCACCGGCGGTACCGGTCGCGCCCGGTCGATACCGCGTCCGGGCCGACATCGATGTCCGGGTCCCACCGGCCGATCGGCTCCGGGGGCGACGGCGCGTCGGTCGTCGGGTTGGCCGATGATCGGACCGTGATGTTCAGACGCCTCCGGGAGACGGCCCGCGAGAACCGCCGGCAGCAACGGCACATGTCGAAGTCGAAGAACCCCGACGGCTGCTGCGACTGCTGCGACCTGGGACTGTTCTCCACCCTGCTGACGCTCGGCGCGGCGACGGCGGCGGCGACCCGGGCGCCGGTGCTGGACCGGGCGGGGGTGGCGGCGATCCGGGGCTACCGCCGGTGGCTGTCGCCGCACTGGCCGGGACGGTGCCGCTTCACGCCGACCTGCGGGGCGTACGGGCTGACGGCGGTGGAGCGGCACGGCTTGGCGGTGGGGGGACGGATGGCCGCCGAGCGGGTGCGTCGCTGCCGTCCTGGTGTGCCCCGGGGCACCCACGATCCGGTGCGCCGACCGATGAGCCCTGGAGTGAGCCGGCCGGAGATCGGGTAGAACGGAACCATGGGCCAGCTGAGCAGTTCCCCACCCCCGGCGCAGGCCGTTGAGCTGCGGCGGTGGACGTTGCAGGAGCCGGTGGACCTGCGCGCCCTGCGGGCGTCCCTGCACGAGGAACTGACCGGCGACGTGCTCGGTGAGGGCGAGGCCCTGGCGGAGGTCCCCGAGCTCGTCGCGCTGATCGCCACGGAGCTGGCGACGAACGCCCTGCGCCACGGGATCCCGCCGACCATCGTCCGGCTGCTCGCGACCGACGACTACCTCATCCTCGACGTCGCCGACCACGACCTGGGGTCCCTGCCGCAGCTCGCCGAGGCCCGGCCCGTCGGCGACGGCGGACGCGGCCTGGAGCTGGCCCGCGCCCTCTCCCTCGACGTCGGCTGGTACGCCACGGGCACCACCAAGAACATCTGGGCGTCCTTTCCGCGCACCGAGCGCCTCAGTGGCGCGCGGAGCGCCTGAGGGGGCACCGGCCGGCGCGGCGGCGCAGCCCCCCGGGGCGGAACGGGCGGCCGGCCGACCCACCGTCGGGCGACGAACCGGCCGAAAGCGTCCGCCCCGGCGTCCCGGCAGGTCGCGGGCCCGGCGCCCGTTCCGGGGCGGCCTACACTGGTCAGCGTGAGGCGACCAGCATGATCAGCAGCGAACGGCGGACCGCGCCGGGCAGTCACATCTGCTGGTCGTACGACGACCTGGAGTCCCTCGCCGACCAGGCGGAGCGCCACCTCGCCGCGGGCCTCGCGGCCGGCGAGCGCTTCTGGTACGTGACACCGCGCCCCTCGGACCTGGTGGCCGAGCGGCTGCGCGCGCTGCCGAGCTTCACCGACGCGGTGCGCCGGGGCGCCGCCGCGGTGGTCCCCCTGGTCTCCACCTACTCGCCCGACCAGGTCGTCGAACCGGCGACGCAGGTCGCCGCCTACGCGGCCGCCACGGACGAGGCGCTGGCCGCCGGCCACACCGGGCTGCGCGTGGTCGCGGAGGCCACCGAACTCGTCCGCACCCCGGCCCAGCTCGACGTCTTCACCCGCTACGAGCACCAGATCGACCGCTACATGCGCACCCGGCCGTTCAAGGCCATGTGCGCCTACCACCGGCTGAAGCTGGGCGACCGGGCGGTCACCGAGCTGGCCTGCATGCACCCGCGGACCAACGTCGAGGACCTGCTGTTCCGGTTGTACGCCGTGGCGCCCGCCGACGGGCACGCCGCGCTCGCCGGCGAGCTGGACATGTCGAACCACGACCTGTTCCGCACCGCCCTGGACCGCGCAGACCTGCGGCCCACCGACGGCGAGCTGGTGCTGTCGGCGGCCGACCTGCGTTTCGTGGACCACCGCGCCCTGGCCCACCTGGCCGACTACGCGCACCACCGCGGCGCGACCGCCGTGCTGCGCACCCCCCGCTCGGCCGCGGCCCGCCTGGTGGAGCTGCTGGACCTGCCCGGCGTGCGGGTGGAGGTCACACCATGAGGACGGGTGCGGCCGCCCAGCACCACGGCTACTACCACGAGGCCGTGCGCTACGACTCCGACGACGAGCTGCTCGCCGTGGCGGTGCCGTTCCTGCTCGGCGGCGCCGAGGCGGGCGAGCCGACCTTCGTGGCCCTGGGCGAGCGCACCGGCGGGCTGGTCCGCTCGGCACTGCCGGCCAATTCCGGGGTCGAGTTCCTGCCCGGCGGCGACGTCTACGCCCGGCCCGCCGCCGCCATCCGCTCCTACCGCCAGCTCCTCACCGAGCAGGTGGCCGCCGGCGCTGGGCAGATCCGGATCATCGGTGAGGTGCCCCCGGTCTCGTTCGGGGCGACCTGGGACTGGTGGGCCCGCTACGAGTCGGCGATAAACCACGCGTACGACGACTTCCCGCTGTGGAGCATGTGCGCGTACGACAACCGGATCACGCCGCCGGAGGTGCTGGCGGACGTGGCCCGGACGCACCCCCGGTTCGCCACCCCCGACGGGCGGCACGTGCCCAGCCCGACCTGGACGCCGCCGAGGGAATACCTGCGGCAGAGCCCACGGCTCGTGCCCGACCCCCTCCAGGCCCAGCCGCCAGCCGTGGAGCTGACGGACCCGACGGCGGCCGAGGCGCGGGCCGCCGTACACAAGGCCGACCAGGGCCAGGTGCCGGTCGACGACGTGGAGGATCTGGTCGTCGCGGTGAGTGAGATCGTCACCAACGCGCTGCGCCACGGCAGGCCGCCGGTCCGACTGCGCGTGTGGGCCGGCGACGACCGCATCGTGGCGACGGTCAGCGACGGTGGCGACGGGCCGGGAGACCCGTTCTGCGGGCTGCTCCCCGTGTCCGACGGCGCCCCCGGCGGGCTCGGCCTCTGGATCACCTACCAGTCCTGCAACCACGTCACCTGGCAGCGCGACGACGCCGGGTTCACGCTCCGGCTGACGGCCGGGAAGGCGTACACCGGCTGACCGGGACGGCCCCGCCTCCGGGTGGGCCCGTGCCGGCGGAGGGTGCCGGCCGGCGGGGCCGACGCCGGTGGTACCAGGCGGCGAAGAGGGCGGTGGCGAGCAGCAGTTCGGCGACGTCGCCGCCGTAGTACATGAACCGGGCCGCCGCGCGCAGCGCGTCGACGTCCCGCTCGGGCAGGCCGGGTGGCAGGGTTGCGGCGTGCGCGTAGAGGTACTTCGCCAGCACGGCGTGCCCGGCCCCCGCCGCGAGCAGAGCGCCGACCCGCACCGCCGGGCCCGGCCGGCGCGGCGCCGGATCCGGGCCGGCCACCGACCAGGCGAAGAGGTAGCCGGCGGCCACATAGTGCACGTGCAGGGCGTGGTGCAGCAGCGGGTTCCGCTCGGCCGCCGCGTAGAGCGGCGTGAGCAGCACCAGCGCCAGCCCGCCGGTGGTGAGCAGCGCCGCCGTCACCGGATGGGCGAGCACGTGCACCGGCCTGGCCCGCAGGAACCGGCCCACCCGGCGGCCGGCCGCCGGCGGCACGACCCGCAGCAGCAGGGTCACCGGCGCGCCGAGGGCCAACGCGAGCGGCGCGACCATGCCCAGCAGCAGGTGCTGGGCCATGTGCACGCGAGGGTCGCCGGGCCCGCCCGCCAGCGGGCCGAGGGCGACCGCGAGCACCGCGCAGCCGGCCAGCCAGGCGACCGTACGCCGGCGACGCCAGCCGCGCCGGTCCCGGGACACGGCCAGCAGGTAGCCGGCGGCGAGCAACGCGACCGCCGCGAGCGGCAGCGACGCGGGCCCCGCGGCGGCACCGGTGTGCGCGAGCGCCGTCACCGGACGTCGCGGCCGGAGCGGGACCGCACCCGCCAGGTCACCCACGCGCCGAGCAGCAGCAGCGCCACCGCCGCCACGTTCCACACCACGTCGTACGGGAGCAGGTGCACCCCGTAGCGGATCTGGTGCAGCCGCAGCACCTTGTGGTCGACGATCCCGTCGAAGAGCTGGAACGCTCCCGCGCCGAGCAGGAACCCGCCCCAGGCGGCCCGGGGCACCAGGGCGCCCCGGCGGCGCAGGTCGGCGAACCAGAAGAAGCCGCCGACCAGGGCCAGCAGCTCGGCCGAGTGCAGCAGCCCGTCGGAAAGCAGCCCGACGGAGAGGGTGGACCGGTCGTAGAAGTGGTGCCAGCCGAGGATCTGGTGGAAGACGATCTCATCGACGGCGGCCATCACCGCCACCCCGATCACCGCGGCGGCGAGGACCGACCGACGAAGATCAGGTGCGCCGGAGCCGTTGCCCGGCAACCGTGATCCCGCCATCCCACCACCTCGCATCGCCCGTCACCCCCGAACTACCCAGGACCGGCCGGACCATGCGGAAGTTCCCCGCCGACCGGACGGCCCGGCCGGAGCCTTCCGGTGGCACGGGTCACGACCGGCGGACGTCGCGCGGGCCCGGCGGTACCTTCGGCGGGCGGGCGACGATCGTTTCCCGGCGCGGAAGAAGCAGACCCCAGGAGGACACGGCCGTGCCGGACGCCGAGGAACTGGTCAACGACGCGCTCGCGGCGGTACGCGGCACCGACGTACGCCTCGCGGAGCGACAGCTGGACCGGCTGATGATCGGGACGGGCGCCGCGGACGGCGCGGCGGCGGTGGACGCCGCGCTCCTGCGCCGCCTGGCGCGGGGCGTGGGGCGGCTGGCCCAGCGCGGCTGGCAGCCGGTGGACCTCGGCCGGCTCGCCGCCCGCCGGCTCGACCCCCGGGCGGCCGGGCTGGTCACCGACGCGCTCGCCGCACAGCGCCGCGAGCTGGCCGACCCGGTGCCGCCGTGGTGGGACGACCAGCTGCGCGACCTGGGCGCCGGGGTGTGGTGGGACGCCGACGAGAGCCACCTGGCCGCCTGGTCCGCCCGCGCCGGGTGCGACCGGTTCACCGCGCTGCGGGCGGCGGTCGACGCGCTGGCCCTGGTCGAGGGGCTCCCGCCGATCGCCGTGCTGCGCCCGCCGCCCGGCGCGCCCGGGACCGCCGTCGCGCGCTGCGGCTCGGGCAGCGGCTCCCGGATGCTCGACCGGGTGCGGGCGCTGCTGGCCAAGGCGGAGTCGACCACCTACCCGGCGGAGGCGGAGGCGCTGACCGGCAAGGCCCAGGAGCTGATCGCCCGGCACAGCATCGACCAGGCACTGCTGGCGGGCGTCGCCGAGCCCGCCGACCGGCCCGGCGGGATGCGCCTCGGCACCGAGCCCCCGTACGCGGGCGCGAAGGCGCTGCTGGCGCAGGAGGTGGCGGCGGCGAACCGCTGCGAGGCCGTCTGGTCCGACGACCTCGGCTTCACCACCGTGCTGGGCTGGCCGGCCGACCTGGAGGCGGTCGAGCTGCTCTACACCTCGCTGCTGGTGCAGGCCACCACCGCGATGCTGCGCGGCCGGGGCGAACGGCGGGCCAGGAGCGCCGGCCGGCGGACCCGGGACTACGACGAGTCCTTCCTCAACGCCTTCGCGCTGCGGATCGGCGAGCGGCTGCGGGCCGCCACCGACGCGGCCGACCGGGAGGCGACGGCGCAGGCCGGGCCGGAACGGCTGCTGCCGGTGCTCGCCACCCGCGCCGAGGCGGTACGCGAACGCCTCGACACGCTCTTCCCCGGCGTCGTCCGGGGACGACTCACGGTGCGCGACGCCGAGGGCTGGTCGTCGGGCACCTCCGCCGCCGACCGCGCCTCGCTCGGCGCCGGCCCCACCCCGAAGCGCCAGGTACGCGGCCGGCGCTGAGATTCCGTACCGCCGGCTGTCGGAACCGGCGGGTCGGCTCCGACCCCTCACCGGAACCGCGCCACCATGGGCTCGGCCGAGGAAACGAGGAGCACCCGATGAAGTACATGCTGCTGATCTGGAACCGCCCGGGGTTCGTGGACGGGCTGTCGGAGCAGGAGCGCAGCGCGCTCTTCGGCGAGGTCGACGAGCTCATGCGGGAACTGACCGAGTCGGGCGAGTTCCTGGGCGGCCAGGCCCTGGCCGATCCGTCGCAGGCGCGTACGGTCCGGCTGGCCGGTGACCGGCCGGAGGTGACCGACGGGCCGTACATGGAGAGCAAGGAACAGTTCGCCGGCTACCTCATGGTCGACTGCGACAGCCCCGAGCGGGCCACCGAGATCGCCGCCAGCTGGCCGGACGTGCGGCGGGGCTTCGGCGTGCTGGAGGTGCGGGCGATCATGGACGAGGCCGGGACGGAAATGTGAGCGGAGGCCACCTGGAGGACCTGCTGCGCGACCTGGCGCCGCAGGTCCTCGGCCTGCTCGTCCGCCGGCACGGCCAGTTCGACGCCGCCGAGGACGCCGTGCAGGAGGCGCTGCTCGCCGCCGCCGTGCAGTGGCCGCGACAGGGCGTGCCGGACAACCCCCGGGCCTGGTTGCTCACCGTCGCCACGCGCCGGCTGACCGACGAGTGGCGCAGCGAGCGCGCCCGGCGCAACCGGGAGGCCGCGCTGGCCGCCCGCGAGCCGGCGTACGCGACGGTCGCGCCGGCCGTCGACGAACAGCCACCGGCAGGGGACGACACCCTGGCCCTGCTGTTCCTCTGCTGCCATCCGGCGCTGGCCCGGTCGGCTCAGGTCGCGCTGACGCTACGGGCGGTCGGCGGCCTCACCACCGCGCAGATCGCGCGGGCGTACCTCGTGCCCGAGGCGACGATGAGCCAGCGCATCCGCCGGGCCAAGCAGCGGATCGAGGCCGCCGGGGCGCGGTTCACGATGCCCGCCCCCGGGGACCGGGACGAGCGGCTACGGGCCGTGCTCCAGGTGCTCTACCTGATCTTCAACGAGGGGTACACCGCCTCCAGCGGGCCGGACCTGCACCGGGCCGACCTGACCACCGAGGCGATCCGGCTGGCCCGGCTGGTGCACCGGCTGCTCCCGGGCGACGGCGAGGTGACCGGACTGCTGGCGTTGATGCTGCTCACCGACGCGCACCGGGCCGCCCGCACCGGGCCCGCCGGGGAGCTGGTCCCGCTCGCCGAGCAGGACCGCGACCGCTGGGACCACGCCGCCATCGCGGAGGGGGCCGCGCTGGTCACCGAGGCGTTGACCTGGTCACCGCCCGGCCCGTACCAGCTCCAGGCGGCGATCGCCGCCGTGCACGCCGAGGCCCCGTCCGCCGGGCGCACCGACTGGCGACAGATCCTGGCGCTCTACCGGCTGCTCGCCCGGACCGCCCCGAGCCCGATGGTCACCCTGAACCAGGCCGTCGCGGTGGCCATGGTGGACGGTCCCCGCGCCGGCCTGGCCCTGCTCGCCCCGCTCGACGACGACGACCGCACGGCCGGGCACCATCGGCTCGCCGCCGTCCGCGCCCACCTGCTGGAGCTGGCCGGCGAACCGGAGCGGGCGCGGGCGGCGTACCTGGCTGCGGCCCGGGGGACGACGAGCCTGCCGGAGCAGCGCTACCTGGAGTTGCGGGCCGCCCGGCTGACGGGGACCGACGAGTCCCGGCGGCTGCGGGAGCCGCGTTGACGGATGCCGGCCGGCGTGCGGCACGGGGGTGCATGCCGGCCGGCGTCCCGGGTCAGGCGACGACGCCGGGCGACGTGCCCGTCGGCCTCAGGCGCGGCACTCGCGGGTCAGCTTCGGTGGGATCGCGGTGAAGGTGGAGTCCATCCAGGCGGCCGGTCGGGACGCCCGGGAACCGGCGTCGATCCGGTCGGCGGTCTCCTGGATCAGGGCGCGGATCTCCGGGTCGGCGGCGCGACGGGCCTGCGCGCGTACGTCGTCCGCCAGCCCCGCCAGGTTGCGCCGGAGCTGGTCGGCGACCTGCTCACCGGTCAGGTCGCGGGTGACCGAGGCCGCCGAGTCGGTGGCGATCCGCCGGCTGCCGGCGACGATGAGCTGGTCGACCTCACGGCAGACCTCGACGGTGTTGGCGGCGGTCGTGGCGACCGGGGAGGGGCTCGGGGCGGCGCTCGCCGGGGCCGTCGGGCTCGGCGGCGGGGCCGCGCTGGTCCGGGCGGCGGTCTCCTCCCGCGCGGTGTCCTGGCAACCCACGGCCAGCACCCCGAGCGCCACCGTGGCGGCGGCGCGGCGCGCGTAGACGACGGATCGGGACACGGGACCTCCCGTTCAGGGTCTCGGCCTTCCCGGGGTGACGGCACGGGTGCGGCCGGTGCGGGGCGGCGGGACGTCGACCTGCCAACGAGTGGCGCCTGCCGGGGGAAACGTCCGCCGGACGCGCCAGTACGCCCTCCGCCGGGTCGGCTGGTGACCGATCCGGCGGAGGGCGCGTACGCGGGTCAGCTCTTGAAGGCGTCCTTGATCTTCTCGCCGGCCTGCTTGAGCTTGGCGCTGGCCTGGTCGTTGCGCCCCTCGGCCTCGAGCCGTTCGTTGTCGGTGGCCCGGCCGGCGCCTTCCTTCAGCTTGCCGGCCGCATCCTCGGTCGTGTTGTTGATCTTGTCTTCGAAACCCATGTCAACCTCCCGATTTGGCGGTGCCGGTACGCCTTTCGAATACCCCGCACCACCACCGTCCAACCGTCCGGTCGTCCATCGCCGCCGGACGGCCCGGCCGGCAGGCCGGCGGGCCCGTGACGATCGGTGCCGCCGGCCCCTGACGGACGGGGCCGGCGGCACGGCGCGGAGGGGTCAGGAGACCGGGCGGAAGCCCCGCAGCCGGAGGCTGTTGGCGACCACGAAGACCGAGGAGAAGGCCATCGCGGCGCCGGCGATCATCGGGTTCAGCAGGCCGGCGGCGGCCAGCGGGAGGGCCGCCACGTTGTAGGCGAAGGCCCAGAACAGGTTGCCCTTGATGATGCCGAGGGTGCGCCGGGCGAGCCGGATCGCGTCCACGGCGGCCATCAGGTCACCCCGGACCAGGGTCAGGTCGGACGCCTCGATCGCCACGTCCGTGCCGGTGCCCATCGCCAGGCCGAGGTCGGCCTGGGCCAGCGCGGCGGCGTCGTTGACCCCGTCGCCGACCATCGCCACCGCCCGCCCCTCGTCCTGGAGCCGCCGCACGACGTCGACCTTGTCGGCGGGCAGCACCTCGGCGACCACCTCGTCGATGCCCAACTCGGCGGCCACGGCGCGGGCGACGGTGGCGTTGTCGCCGGTCAGCAGCACCGGCGTCAGGCCGAGCGCGCGCAGCTGTGCGATCGCCGCCCGGCTCGTCGGTCGGACCACGTCGGCCACCGCGAGGACCCCACGGGCCCGGCCGTCCCAGCCGGCCAGCACCGCCGTCCGCCCCTGGGCCTCCGCCGTGGCCGCCGCCCGCGCGACCTCCTCCGGTACGTCGAGGCCGTGCTCGCGCAGCAGTCGGGGCCGACCGATGAGCACCTCCCGGCCGTCGACCGTCCCGCTCACGCCGAGCCCCTCGGCGTTGGCGAAACCGGTCACCGGCGGCAGCACGCCCGCCTCGGCCGCCCCGGCGGCGACGGCCCGGGCGATCGGGTGCTCGGACGCGGACTCCAGCGCCCCGGCGAGCCGCAGCAGCTCCGCGCGGTCCTCGCCGGCCGCCGGGACCACGTCCACCAGCGTCATCCGACCGGTGGTGACGGTGCCGGTCTTGTCCAGCACGACGGTGTCGACCTGCTTCGTGGACTCCAGCACCTCCGGCCCCTTGATCAGGACGCCGAGCTGCGCGCCCCGGCCGGTGCCGACCAGCAGGGCGGTCGGCGTGGCCAGCCCGAGGGCGCACGGGCAGGCGATGATCAGCACCGCCACGGCGGCGGTGAACGCGGCGGTGCCGCCCGACCCGTTGCCGAGCCACCAGCCGAGGGTGCCCACCGCGAGGGCGATCACGATCGGCACGAAGACGCCGGAGATCCGGTCGGCCAGCCGCTGCACCGCCGCCTTGCCGGTCTGCGCCTGCTCGACCAGCCGGGCCATCTGGGCCAGTTGCGTGTCGCCGCCGATGCGGGTGGCGGTGACCACCAGCCGGCCGCCCGCGTTGACGGTCGCGCCGATCACGGGCTCGCCCGGGCCGACCTCGACCGGGACGGACTCGCCGGTGAGCATGCTGGCGTCGACCGCCGAGGTGCCCTCGTCGACCACGCCGTCCGTGGCGATCTTCTCACCGGGCCGCACCACGAACCGGTCCCCCACCACGAGCTGGTCCACCGGGATCCGGGTCTCCGTGCCGCCGCGCAGCACCGCGACGTCCTTGGCGCCGAGTTCGAGCAGGGCCCGCAGGGCCGCGCCGGCGGTCCGCTTCGCCCGCGCCTCGAAGTAGCGGCCGGCGAGGATGAACACGGTCACCCCGGCCGCCGCCTCCAAATAGATGTTGCCGGCGCCGTCGGAGCGGTTGATGGCGAGACTGAACGGGTGGGTCATCCCCGGCGTCCCGGCGGTGCCGAGGAAGAGGGCCCAGACCGACCAGCCGAACGCCGCCAGGGTGCCGAGCGAGACCAGGGTGTCCATGGTCGCCGCGCCGTGCCGCAGGTTGATGAGGGCCGCCCGGTGGAAGGGCAGCCCGCCGTAGGCCACGACCGGGGCGGCCAGGGTGAGCGACAGCCACTGCCAGAAGTCGAACTGCCAGGCGGGCACCATCGCCAGCACGATCACCGGCACGGTGAGCACAGCCGATACCCACAGCCGGGTACGCAGGCCGCGCAGCTCGTCCACCGGCTCGGCGGCCGGTTCGCCGCCGGCGGGCGTGGGCGGGGGCGGCAGGGCCGCCGTGTAGCCGGTCTTCTCCACCGTGGCGATCAGCTCGTCCGGGGTGACCTCGTCGGCGTACCGGACGGTGGCCTTCTCCGTGGCGTAGTTGACGGTGGCGCTCACCCCGTCCATCCGGTTCAGCTTCTTCTCGATCCGGGACGCGCAGGAGGCGCAGGTCATCCCGCCGATCGCCAGCTCGATCTGGTTCGGCGCCGTCAGCAAGGGCTTGGTGGTCATCATGCTTCCCGTCAGTCGTGCCCGTGACCGGGGACGCCGTGGTCGGCGCCGGCGGTCGGGGAGCTCGTGGCGGCGGGCGTGCCCGCCGCCGGGGAGCTGGTCGCCGCCGGGACACCCGGCGCGGTCGGGCTGCCGGCGACGACGGTGAACTCGGCGGTACGCACCACGCCGCCGTGCTTGAAGTCCAGGTAGAGGCGGTAAACCCCGGCCGACGGCATCTCCGCCGAGAAGCTCACCTCGGGGCCGGGCCGCGTCCGCCCGTCGCCCGGCTCGCCGTGCGGGTGCACGTGCAGGTACGCCAGGTCGCCTTGGCGCAGCGCCACCAGGTGGCCGTACGCGCCCAGGTAGGGCTCCAGGTCGGTGACCGGCGCGCCGGCGCGGCTCACGGTCAGGGTCAGCTCGGCGGTGCGACCAGGCTCCGGGGCGCCGGCGAGCGTGACGGTGTAGCCGTCGACCGTGGTGCTGGTCGCCGGGGCGGGCAGGGGCCGCCCGGTCAGCGCGCCGGGGACGGTCACGTCGACGCCGAGCGTCAGCGCCTCGCCCCCGGTCGGGGTGAAGTCGGCGAACGCCCGCCAGACGCCGGGCCCGGCGAGTGGCGAGTCGACCCGCCAGGTGCCGTCCGACGCCATCTCGGGGTGCACGTGCCGGAAGCCGGAGAGGTCGCGGCGGGCCACGATCAGGTGCATTCGCTTGTCGTGCGCCACGTCGTACGCGGTCACCGCCCGGCCGTCCGGGCCGGTGACCTGGAAGGCGAACTGCCCGGCCGGGGCGTCCACCGGGCGCAGGGTGTAGCCGCGGTCGGAGACGAGCAGGCCGCCGGGCAGGTGCGCCGCCGCGCCGTTGTCGCCCCCGTGTCCGTCCTCGCCGCCGTTGCCGTGCCCCCCGGTGGCGTCGTGCGGGGCTTCGGCGGGCGGCGCCACGGGGTCGGCCACCCGACCGACCCCGTACGTCGCGCCGAACACCACCGCGAGGCCGAGGGCGAAACCGCTCAGCTTCGTCGCCGTGTTCATGGTGTGCCTCGTTTCCCCCGTGCCCGCCGTCAGGCGCCGACGAGGTCGTAGCCGGCCTCGTCGACGGCGGAGCGCACGGTGTCGGTTTCCAACGGACCTTCGCTGGTGACGGTGACCTGACCGGCGGCGACGTCGACCTGGACGTCGCTGACGCCCGGGATCGCGCCGACCTCGGTGCTGACCGCGGTCGCGCAGTGCCCACAGGTCATGCCCTGCACCTGGTACGTCGTGGTGATCATGGAACTCTCCTCTCGACGCCTCCAGCCTATACCCCCCAGGGGTAAATCGGAGACGGACCGGTGCCTGTGCGATGTACCGGTACCCGGTGGGGGTATCCCGGCCAGAAGCGAACGTACCATACCCCCGAGGGGTACGGTATCCTCGACCCCATGACCACACCGACGCCCACCCCGACCAGGGGTTACACCGCCACCAAGGATCAGCTGCTCGCGCGGCTGCGCCGCGTCGAGGGGCAGGTCCGTGGCATCGAGAAGATGGTCGACGAGGATCGCTACTGCATCGACGTGCTCACCCAGATCTCCGCGATCCAGGCCGCCCTGGACAAGGTCGCGCTGGGCCTGCTCGACGGGCACGCCCGGCACTGCATGCGCGAGGGCGCGGCCGAGGGCCGCGCCGACGAGATGGCCACCGAGATGATGGCCGCCGTCGGCCGCCTCATGAAGCGCGGCTGACCACCGGCGGGTTCCTTCGTCCGTCGGCGCACCGGTTCCTCGCGCCGGGCCCCTCCCGGCCGGATCCGGTGGCGGCACCCCGGCGCCCCCGGGGCGGTACGGCCACGGCGCCCCGGCGCCCCCGGTCGGGGACGCCGGGGCGGGCGGCTCAGAACCGGCCGAGGATCTTGCGCATCGTGTCGATCTCCGCCTGCTGGTTGCTGACGATCTGCTGGGCCAACGCCTTGGCCTCCGCGTTCACGCCCCGGGCCAGCTCGTCGCGGGCCATGGTGATCGCGCCCTCGTGGTGGGCGATCATCATGGTCAGGAACTGCCGGTCGAACTCCCGGCCGGTGGCAGCCGCCAGCTTCGCCATGTCGGCGTCGGACATCATGCCGGGCATGCCGTGGTCCATGTGCGGCATGCCGCCCGGCGACGGCACCGGCCGTCCCCAGGCCGCCAACCAACCGCTCATCGTGGCGATCTCGGGTCCCTGGGCGGCCTTGATCTCCGTGGCGAGCCGCTTGACCTCCGGATCCGCCGCCCGCGTCGGCGCCAGTTCGGCCATCTCCATCGCCTGCTGGTGGTGCGGAATCATCATCTGGGCGAACATCACGTCCGCATCGCCGAACGCGGCCGCACCGGTGGCGGTGGCGGCCGGCGCGCCGGTGCCGGGGGTGCCGTGCCCCGCCCCCGGCGACGAGTGGTCGTCGCCACCGCAGGCGACGAGGGCGAGGGCGGTGGTGACGGCGACGCCGGCCAGGGCGGCACGGCGCGCCAGGGTACGAGTGGTCATGGTGGAACCTTTCGGTGTCGGAACGTACGCGGCATGACGGGAACGCGGAACGGCGTGCAACCGCACCGCGTCGAACGCGTCCTACCTGCGCAGCACCGAGACCGTGGCGAGCCGCAGACCGACCGGCCGGGGCGGCGGGGCCCGGGGCGGTGGGAAGGCGCCGACCGGACCGCCCCCGATCGGGCCGACGGCGGGTACGCGGACCGACAGCAGCACCGCCAGCAGCAGCGCGGCCGTGAACGCGCCCAGCACCGCCAGGCACACGCCCCACCCGGGCAGCCCTCCCCCCGTGCGGCCGCCGGCGGGCAGGAGGTCCTCGGAGGCGCAGCCCCCGGGACAGCCCACGACGGTCTGGAGGGCCGGCCCGGCGGCGTGCGGGGCGTCGACGTCCCGCGGGGGCGGCACGAGCGCGAGAGCGGCATGCGGGGCGGACACCACAGCGGCGTGCCTGGCGGAGACGACGGGCACCCGGGCGGCGTGCCGTGCCGGCGCGGGAGCGGCGTCCGGAACGGGCGCGGCGGCGGCGTGCGGGCCGGGCGCGGCGGCGGCGTGCGCCGATGGGTTCGCGGGATGGCCCGTCTGGTGCGAGTCGTGGCCGATCGTGTGCATCGCGGCCAGCCCGAGCAGCGTGCCGACGAGCAGCAGGAGCCGCCCGCCCCGCGCCGCCGTCACCGTCGTCCGCACGTCCCTCACGCTAGCGCGTCGGACCGTGCCGCACGGGCACCACCCACGGCCGGGCGCGCGCAGGTCCCGCGCGTGGGCGTGCCGGGCGGGCGTGGCGAAGGTCCGTGCCGCGACACCACCCGCACGATCTGCGCCCCGATGCCGGGGTGGCTACCATTCGGCCGGTGGCCCTCCGGACTCCGCACCACCCGCGCCGCGCCCTCCGCCGGGCGACGGCGCCGACCGCCCGTCGCCGGACGGGAGCCGACGGCCACGGCACGTGACCACAGCGCCACGTGGAGGCGGTTCCCGCCCCCGCACCCGTGGCGACGCTGAACCGACCGGCCCGCCGGCCCGTACCCCGCCCTGGACTCGTTGGGAGACACACGTTGGGCGCCGATCACACCCGTCCCGCTCCGTCCGCCCCGCCCGGGGTGCGGCGGATCCTCGTCGCGACGGTGGTGCCCCTCTTCGTCGCCACGCTGATCGCCGCCCTGGTGCTGTGGCCGTGGGACGCGCCCGATCCGGCGACCGGCACCGACGCGCCCCGGTACCACGGCACGGTGACGCGGGTGGTGACGGAGCCGTGCCCGCCCGCCCCGGAGGCCCCGGAGGGGAGCCCCGACGCGCCGCAGGGCCCCTGCGGCACGGTCACCGTACGGGTGCAGGACGGCCCTGACGCCGGCCAGCAGGTGGAGACGCCGGTGCCCGCGGGCCCCGGCGCGCCGACCGTCGCCGTGGACGACGAGATCATCCTGGTCGAGCTCACCGACCCCGCCGATCCCACGGCCAGCACCTACAACATCTCCGAGCACCAGCGCGGCAAGCCGCTGGTCTGGCTGGTGGCCCTCTTCGCGGCCGCCATCGTCGCCTTCGGGCGGTGGCGCGGGCTGGCCGCGCTGGGCGGCCTGGCGGCGAGCTTCGCCATCCTGCTGACATTCGTGCTGCCGGGCATCAGCGCCGGGAACCCGCCCCTGCTGGTCGCGGTCGTCGGCGCCGCTCTGATCATGTTCGTGGTGCTCTACCTGACCCACGGCGTGACGGCGCAGACCTCGGTCGCCGTGCTCGGCACGCTGGGCAGCCTGGTGCTGACCGGGGTCCTCGGCACGATCGCCACCGCCGCGACCCACCTGACCGGGTTCGGCTCCGAGGACGCCACCACCCTGTCGATGTACCAGGCCGACGTCGACCTGCACGGGCTGCTGCTGGCCGGCATCATCATCGGCTCCCTCGGCGTGCTGGACGACGTCACGGTGACCCAGGCCGCCACGGTCACCGAGCTGGCGCACGCCAACCCCGGGCTGTCCCGGACGCAGCTCTACCGGGCGGCGACCCGGGTCGGCCGGGCGCACATCGCCTCGACGGTGAACACCATCGTGCTGGCGTACGCGGGCGCCTCCCTGCCGGTGCTGCTCCTGCTGACCGCCGACTCGCGGGCGGTGACCCAACTCCTCACCAGCGAGTTCCTCGCCCAGGAGATCGTCCGCAGCGCGGTCGCCACCCTGGGCCTGATCGCCGCCGTGCCGCTGACCACCGCGCTGGCGGCCCTGGTGACCACGGCCGGCCGCCGCGGCGGGGACGCCACCGACCGCGCCGCCACCGCGCCCGCGCCGACGCCCCGGCCGGCGGCCGACCGGTCCGAGGCGTTGGAGGCCCTCAGCGGGCCGCGTGGGGACACGCCGTCCGCCGCTCCCGCCGGGTGGCCCGACGGGAGCAGAAGTACGGACACCGCATGGTGACGCTCCTCAGCGTGACCGAACAGGACGTTCGTCCTGATAAACGCGTCACTGGTCACCGTCCGCCATTACGAAATAACGCATTTAGTCGGCTTAGGGACGTAGATCCCCGGGAGCGTTCTCGGGTAACCTCGCTGCCGGTCACCGCCGAAGGCGCGCAGCGGCGCCTGCGGTGCCGCCGCCCAATCGCCGCGAGGCGAAC
Organism: Micromonospora sp. CNZ303; assembly: GCF_004345505.1. NCBI lineage: Bacteria > Bacillati > Actinomycetota > Actinomycetes > Micromonosporales > Micromonosporaceae > Micromonospora > Micromonospora sp. CNZ303. The sequence goes on from NZ_SLVT01000002.1 coordinate 270,542, forward strand.
CGGGGACCCAGGTACGTGGGGTGAATCCGCGACAGCGGTAGGGGCCACTTCCGCCCCGAACCCGTCAGCTAACCCGGTCGGCGGTCGACGGAAGGGAAAACTGTGACGGCACCCCTACGCCGCTGGTTGACGCCCGTGGTGGCCGTACTCGCCGCCCTGGCGGTCTTCGCCGGGCCTCTCCCGGCGGCGGCCGCGCCCACCCCGCCCAAGCCCTCCGGGCACGGGGACGACGAGCCCAAGCTGCTCGACGACCTCATCGAGGCCCGGAACAGGTCCTACGTGCAGGCCAAGGCGAAGCTGGCCAATTCGAAGAAGCGCCAGCTCGAACTGGCGCTGGAGGTCTCCCGGGCGCAGGCCGAACTGAACGCGCTGGCCCCCCAGGTCAGCCAGATCGCCGCCCAGTCCTACCGCACCGGGCGGATCGGCGCGGTGTCCATGCTGCTGGACACCGCCAGCCCCGACTCGTTCGTCAAGCGCGCCGCCGCCCTCGACGAGCTCAACCTGGTCAACTCCAAGAAGCTCGCCGAGGTGAACGCGGTCAAGGACCGCGCCGAGCAGGCCAAGCTGGCGCTCGACACCGAGGTCCGCGAACAGCAGAAGCTGACGAACGAGATGGCGCGCGGCAAGCGGGAGGCGGAGAAGGCGCTCGCGCTGGTCGGCGGCAGAGGACTGACCAGTGGCAAGGTGGTCGCCACCTCGCCGGTGGCGAGAATCGCGCCGGGGCGGACGGCCGACGGCGACTGGACCCCGCTGTCAGCCACCGAGGACGACCCCACCACCTCCGGCCGCATCACCGCGCGCACCCTACACATGTACAAGGAGGTCAAGCGGGCCGGCTTCAACCGGTTCGTCGGCTGTTACCGCCCCGGCGGGCCGTACGAGCATCCGAAGGGCCGGGCCTGCGACTGGTCGCTGCAGAGGAGCGGCTTCTCCCCCTGGCACAACGACGACACCTACATGTACGGCAACAACCTGACCGCGTTCCTGGTCCGCAACGCCGACCGGCTCGGCATCTACTACGTGATCTGGAATCGGCAGATCTGGTTCCCGGCGACCGGCTGGAGTTCCTACAGCGGCCCGTCGAACCACACCGACCACGTCCACGTGTCACTGCTCTAGCCGGGACCACACGTACACAGAGGGCCGCCCCGCCGGACGCGGGAGCGGCCCTCTGTCGTCGTGCGGGCCCGCCACGACGGTGACGGGCGAACGGAGTCAGGCGAGCGCGGCGCTGGCCGCCGCCTCCGGCGCGTCGGCCGTACGGGCGGGCACCTCGGCCACCGTCCGCACCTCGCCGGCGGTCAGCCGGTACGACATGCCGACCACCCCGCAGCGGCCGGCGGCCACCTCCGCGGCGAGGACGGCGGAGCGGCCCAGCATCGCCTCGACGGTGTGCGCGATGTGGATGTCGACGATGCCGTCGATGTCGTGCACGCCCTCGGCGGCGGCCCGGCGCAGGCTGGGCACCACGGCGTCCACCACCGCGCACAGGTGCCCGACCGGCGGGGTGCCGGTGGCGTCCGCCGCACGCGCCGCCTGGACGGCCCCGCAGGAGTCGTGACCGAGCACCACCACCAGCGGCGTGCCCAGGACCGTGACGGCGTACTCCACGCTGCCCAGCACCTCGGGACCGATGGTGTGACCGGCGGTGCGGACCACGAAGAGGTCACCGAGCCCGCGGTCGAAGATGATCTCGGCGGCGAGCCGGGAGTCGGAGCAACCGACGATCACCGCGAAGGGGTGCTGCCCGTCGGCGACTGCGGCGCGGTGCCCGGCGTCCTGGTTGGGGTGGCGCGGGGCGCCGGTCACGAACCGCCGGTTGCCGGCGTGCAGCTCGGCGAGCGCCTGCTCGGGACTCGCGGGGACGGCGATCGCGGTGCCGACGTCGGCCGGGGCCCCGCCCGTGGCCGGCGCCGGGAGCGTCCGCTCCGGGCCCGGTTGGCTTCCTGGCGATCCGGGACGACTCATCCCACACCTCGCTACCTCACGTGAACGGCCTGGTCACCCGGGCCGACGCTGGACGCGGGCTGCCACCACCGTCACACGCACTGCAAGATACGTCAAGGGATGCGTGATATGCATTTCATATGTTCGGCGGCCCCGGCGCGGCGGTGCCGGGCCCTCCGCACGTCCGTCGGCCGCGAGGGCGCGCAGGAAAACACGAAGCAGGAGCCATACGATGGCGGGCATGGCGACGACAGGGGAGAACGGGAGCACCCGCAACTGGACCTTCCTCACCAACCACGGGCACGTGCTGCTCGCCATCGCCCGCAACCCCACCGCCCGGCTCCGCGACGTCGCCGACGAGGTGGGCGTCACCGAGCGGGCCGCGCAGGCGATCGTCGCCGACCTGGAGGCCGGCGGCTACCTGCACCGCACCCGGGTGGGCCGACGCAACGAGTACACGCTCAACCCCGCCGGGCGGTTCCGACACCCCGCCGAGGCGGACCGGCAGGTCGGCGCCCTCCTCGCCCTCTTCGCCGACGACCAGGACCCGGCCGAGGCCACCGAGCGTTCCTGACGAGGGGTCCGGGCGGCGGCACGCCGCTCCGGGCCCCGGCGGTAATCTCACCGCGTGCGCGAGAGTTTCCGACCGGGCGGGACCGGGCCGGCCCGCCGAGGCGGGCGCGGTGCCCGCGCGGTCCTCGGTGCAGCGGCCGCGGTCCTGCTCGGCACCGCCGTCGTCGCCCCGTCGCCCGCCTCGGCGGCGGTCCCCCGCTGCGGGCCCCCCGGCGTCGCCGCCCCCGCCGAGACGCCGTGGCCGCTGAGGAGACTCGAACCCTCGTCGGCCTGGCGGATCTCCCGGGGCGCCGGCGTCACGGTGGCGGTCATCGACTCCGGCGTCTCCGCCCTCCATCCCGCACTGAAGGGCCAGGTCAAGGCGGGCCGGGACTTCAACGGCCTGCCGCAGCAGCAGGGCCGTTGCGACCTCGCCGGCCACGGCACCATCGTCGGCGGCATCATCGCCGGGAAGGAGGGCACCGGCGCGTCGTTCAGCGGCATCGCGCCGCAGGCCAGGATCCTCCCGGTACGCGTCCTGCCCGACACCAGGACCACCGTCGACGAGGGGCTGCCGGGGCAGATCGCCGAGGCGATCCGGTGGTCGGTGCAGAACGGCGCCGACGTGATCAACCTGTCGCTGGTGACCCTGGACCGGCAGGATCTCGCCGACGCCGTCCGCTACGCCCTCGACGAGGGGGTGGTCGTGGTGGCCGCCGCCGGCAACCGCCAGGAGAACCAGCAGGACAGGCGCGCGTTCCCGGCCGCCTACCCGGGAGTGATCGCGGTCGCCGGGGTGGACGAGGAAGGCGGTCACGTGGGCAGCTCGGTCAGCGGGGACTACGTCGACCTCGCGGCACCCGGGCTGAACATCCTCGGCCCGGCCCCCGGGGGCGAGGGCTTCCTCGCCGAGCCGCAGGGCGGCACCAGCTTCGCCGCCGCGTACGTCTCGGGGGTGGCCGCGCTGGTCCGGGCCGCCCACCCCGACCTCGATCCGGAGCAGGTCGCCGACCGGCTGATCCGGACGGCCGACAGCCCGCCCGAGGGAAAGAACGCCGAGGTCGGCCACGGGGTGGTGAATCCGTACCGGGCGGTGGCGACCGTGCTCGGCACCCGTACCGACCCGCCGGCCGGCGCGATGCCGGCACCGCCCTCCACCGAGGACCCGCTCGCCTGGCAGGGCACCGTCGCGGTCTGGGCCGCCGCCGTCGGTGCGCTCGTCGCCGCGCTGCTGCTGTCCGTCAAGCCGATCCTGATCCGCGGGCGACGCCGGGGTTGGCGCCCGGGCCGCCGCCCGTCCGCGACGGACGCCACGACCGGCTGACGTCCTTCTCCCGCACCGCCCGATACCGCCCGACAACGTCGAGCGCCGCCCACCGGTGCGGTGGACGGCGCTCGGCGTGACTCCGTCAGCGCAGGATGCCCGGCGTACCGCCGCCGTCCGCGCCCCAGACGTCCTCGTCCTCCTCCAGCCAGGTGTTGCGAGGGGTCTCCTCCTCGCCGTAGCCGGCGCCCATGCCGGCCATGCCACCGACGCCCCGCGCGCCCGCACCGACGCCCTTGGCGCCCACGCCGGCGGCACCCGCGCGCCCGCCGCCACGGCCGGCCCCACCGGCCGCACCGCCCATCATCGGGCCCATGCCACCCGCACCGAGCTTGCCGCCGGCGCCGAGCTTGCCACCAGCGCCCCGGCCGCCACCGCGATTGGCGCCGGCCGCGCCGCCGCCCATCATCGGGCCCATGTTGGGGCTCACCGGCCGGCCGAGCGAGCCGCCGCCCGGGATGATGCCCCCGCCGCCCAGCCCGCCACCGCCACCGCCGCCGAGCCCGGTGGTGCCGGGCAGGCCGCCGCCGCCGCCACCGCCACCGCCGCCGAGGGCGGGAACCGTCGGGGCGCCGGCACCGGCCAGACCGCTGCCGTAGTCGTCGGCGAGGCTGCCCGTGCTCGGGTCGTAGCCACCGGTGGGGTCGTAACCACCGCTCGGGTCGTAGCCGCCGGTGCTCAGGCCGGGGTGCGCGGTGGAGCCGATCCCGGTGGTCCCGGTCTCGGGCACGCCGGCCCCGCTGAGCGACGGCATGCCGCCGCCCGGCATGCCACCGGTCGAGGGCATCCCGCCCATGCTGGGCGCACCGCCCATCGGGCCGGCACCCGGGCCACCGCCCAGGTTCGGGGTCTCCACGTTCGGCGACTGGGTCATGCCGGGCGTGGTCTGGCCGGGAGTGCCCGAGTCGATGGTCACGTATTCGCCGCTGACCTGGTTGTAGACCTTGGCCGCCTCGTCGGACTTGTCGTTGAGCCAGTCGGCGAGCGAGGTGAGCGGGTCGAGCAGCCCCAGGAAGTCGGGCTTGACCTTCATCTCGAAGAGGCCCGTGTCGATCACGATGCGGCCGTTGCGCGCCTCCAGCACGTCGTTGACGCAGCTCGCGGGGATCGGGAACTCGGCCTGCGCGGCGCTCAGCTTGTCGGCGGCGGTCTTCAGCGACTGGACGATGCCGTTGTGCTTCTCGGCGTCGTCGACGACCCGGCCCGTGTCCGTGGCGATCTGCTTGATGTGGGTCTTGAAGGACTCGTACGCCGGGCCCTTCCACACCTCACCGAGATCGGCGACGTTCGTCTCCAGGCTCTCCTTGACGGAGTTCAGGTTCTTCAGCAGCTGCTCCCAGCCCAGGGCAGCGCTGGTGACGTCGCCCGGCCTGCCCGCGACGACGATCTGCTGGCACATCTCTTCCCAGCTCGGCATCCTGTCACCCTCCCGATCAGCCGTTGGATCCGTTGGTGGCGGCTTGGCTGAAGGCGCGCTCCATCTCGGCGGCGGACATGGCGTTCGCCTTCTCCGCCGTCTCGTAGTTCTCCTTGACCTCGCGCAGCGCGTTGGCGGCCTGGTAGAGGTCCTCGGCGAGCTTGCGGACGCTCTGCTGGGTGGTGGTGAAGAGGCTGCCGTGCTTGCGGGCCAGGTCGCCCGCCCGGTCGAAGGCGCCGAGCGGGCTCGTCGCCCCGCCCCCCACGCCGTTCATGCCGCCCGACGCCGCCGCGCCGCCCATCCGGTCCTGGATCTCGACCATCGTGTACGACTGCTTGTTGAGAAACGAGGCGTGCGACTCCAACCACTCGATGGCCTTGTCCAGGCTGGACGCGTCCCACTCCGTGTTGTCGCCGCTCTCGCCCGACCCCGGCACCAGGCCGGAGGGGGTCTGCGCCCGGTTGACGTTGTCCATCGTGATGCCGCTGACGTGCACGGTGGGTGCCAGCGGGGTGATGGGCATGTATGGGGTGTCCACCCGGATCTCCTCCGGCTGGTCCGTCCTGTCGTCCGTCATCGGTTCCTCCCCGTCGCCGACTGACAATGTGGCTTACTGCTGGTGTCCGCCGGGGGTCGGCGGAGGTGGTGCCGGCGGCGCACCGTACGGGTGGGTTCCGCCGGTGGGCGTCGGGCCGTACCCGGGCGGGGGTCCCGCCTGGGGCGGTGCGGGCGTGCCCGGTGCCCCGCCGGGCGGCGGATAGCCGGGCGCGCCGAACTGCGGGTTGCCGTGCGACCCTGACGGGGCGCCGCCGGACGGCGGGTGGCCGGGGTGCGGCGGGTACCCGGGCGGACCGGCCTGCGGGCCGGGCGGCGGATAGCCCGGCGGCGGATAGCCGGGCGGGCCGCCGGGCGGCGGGTATCCGGGCGGGCCGCCGGGCGGCGGGTAGCCAGGCGGGCCGGGCCGGGCGACGGCCGCCTTTCGGCGGGACCGGCGCACCAGCACGATCACGAGGATCAGCAACGCGACGGGCACGAGCAGGCAGAGCGCCCCCTGCACCAGCGCACCGGTGTCCTTCTTCATGCTGATCGACACCGCCGGCCCGTCGTCCTTCTGCGGCGTGGCCGCGCCCGCGGACGGGGCGGCGCCGTCCGGGGCGCCGGCGAGCAGCGGGTGCGCGTCGACCGCCGGCACCGATCGCGTCAGCGCGGCGATCGGGTCGACCGCGCCGAAGCCGTGCTGGCTGTCGCGGCCGGCCGGGCCCAGGTCGCGGGCGGTGCGGATCAGCCGGTTCACCACGTTGGCCGCGTCGAGGTCCGGGTACTTGGCGCGGACCAGCGCCGCCACCCCGGAGGTGATGGCGGCGGCGTCGCTCGTGCCGCTGCCGATGCCGTAGCCGTTGGACGACACGGACGCGGACCGGGGAGAGATGATCTCCTGCATCGGCGCGGCGAGCACGGCCTCCCGACCGGTGGCGCTCTGCGCGAAGAACTCGCCGTTCTTCGCCAGCCCGGTCACCGCGATGACGCCGGGGATGTTGGCGGGGCTGGTGACGACGCGGTCGTTCTGCAGCCGGTTGCCGGCCGAGGCGATCAGCACGACGTCCTTGTCCAGGGCGTAGCGGACGGCGGCGATCTCGTCGGGGGTCGCCGCCGTGCCCGTCCCGACGGACATGTTGATCACGTCGGCGCCGGCGTCGGCCGCCCAGCGGATGCCCTTCGAGAGGTCTGCCGAATCGAAGGAGTCACCCATCGCGACGGGCAGGATCTTCGCCTCCGGGGCGATGCCCAGGTGCCGCATCGCGCCACCGCCCCGGGACGCGATGATCCCGGCCATCGCCGAACCGTGGGCCTTCCTGGCGTCGTCGCGCCGACCGTCGGCCGCCGTCCCGGAACCGATGCCCTTGCCCGGCAGGACCTGACCGCGCAGGTCCGGCAGGTTGGGGTTGACCCCGGTGTCGATGACCGCGACGGTCACGCCCCTGCCCTTGGTGAGCTTGTGGGCCTGCGGGATCTTCAGGGTGTCGAGGTACCACTGGAGGCCGCGCACCGTGTCGGCGCGGGCCGGGGCCGGCGCGGCCAGTGGACCGGAACCGGCGCCGACGACCACCGCCAGCGCCGCGACGGCCAGCCGGAGCTTGGACCGCGAAGGCTTGCCCGCACGCATGATTCTCCCAGGACCTATCGACGCACAACGCGACGCGGCTCCGGCCCGGTCGAACCGGACCGGAGCCGCGTCGGCGACTGTGTCAGTTCCACGCCTTGGCGTTGCTCATCTCGGTGCTGACGTAGTTCTCGCGGGCGATGCCCACGGCGCCACCGATGTCGTTCAGGATCTTGTTGATGTCCCGGACGGCGGCGTCCCACTGCGCCTGGTGCTGCTCGTAGGCGGCACGGTCCTCGCCGTCCCACTGGAGCTTCGACAGCATCGAACGCAGCGTGTCCAGCTTCTCGTCGATGGTCTTCGAGATGGCCATCATCTGCTGGTTGCTGCTCTCGAGGACCGCGTAGTCGACCTTGATGCTCATGAGTTCCTCCTCTGCTCGGCTCGGCGGATCACGGGTTGAGTGCAGAGTGGAACTTGTCCAGCATCTGCTGCTGCTCTTCGTCGTTGACCTGGTGCGTCGTACCCGACTTGTCGAGCAGGTCGGCGATGTTGTCCATCGCCGTCAGCAGCTTGCCCGTGTCCTCGTTCCAGCGCTGCATGAGCGACTGGAAGCCGGTGGACGCCTGCCCCTTCCAGGCGATGGCCAGGTCGTCGACCACGTTCCACAGCTTCTTCAGCTCGCCGTCGACATCGCTGCGCGTGGAGCGCACGTCACCCGCGGCGGTATGCAGAGTCGCTGCTTCGACCTCGAACGCCATGCTTCACACCCTTCCGTCTTCTTGTGGCGGCGCAGTCGCCGCGTCCTCCCCCGCCGCAAGGCAATCACCCCACCGACGGACACTCAGTCAAGACCGTAGCGGACGGTGTCCATGCCTCGCAGCCCTGCCCCGAGTGGTCGCCCGACCGCCGCCGGAGCGGCCCTCGCACCTATGCGGAGCGGGAGTACGAGCGCACATGCAGCACCACCCCGACCACGAAGATCAGGGCGAGCATCGACACGAGCACCCACTGCACCGCGTCGTCGGCGAGGGTGCCGAGGGCCACCGCGAATGCCGCCACCCCGCTGAGCAGGACGAGTTCCATCGCCCTGCGGGCCAGGCGCGACCGGGTGAGCTGCGCGACGAGCCCCAGGACGATGAAGACCGGGATGGTCACCAGCGCGTACCCGAACAACATGCTCTGCCACACGGTGGCACCCACCTCTCGGCCCGGCCGCTCAGGCCCGGTAGAAGCCCGGGTCCTGCACCCAGTCGATCTGGATGTCCTGGATGTCGGGGTCGGCGTCGCCGGTCGCCCAGCCCGGACGGGAGTCCGAGACGAAGTTGTACTGACTGTTACCGCGGAACGCCGACGCCACCGTGGAGAACAGCGCGCCGATGTCCGTGAAGATGAGCCCGAGGATCGCCGCGGTGGCGGTGAGGCCGGCCACCCCGATCGCCTGCGCCAGCGGCGCGGTCGCGGGGAACGCCTGGAGGGCCACGGCCGCGATGACCGCGATGAGGATCGGCACCAGCGCGCCGACCAGGGCGTCGATCGAGGCGTTGAAGTGGTCGCGGACGGCGGTCAGCGCGTCCTTGTTAGCGTTGAGCGCCTCCGCGAGCGCCCCGATCTCGGCGTTCAGCTTCTGCACGAAGGCGTCGAACGCGTCCCGGTCGTCGAAGTCCCACTCCTCGCTGGACGGGATCACGCTCTCCAGCGCCGCGCCGAACTGGTCGCCGCCCAGGAAGCGGGCCGCGTCGCCCCACTCCTTGATGGACTGGTTGACCTCGTCGTTGTCGAACGTCTCGAGGTGGATGATGGCGGCGGTCAGGAAGGCGGCGCCGACCAGCCACACCCAGTTGGCCCGGGCCGCCCCGGCCAGCGAGCGGACCGGCGCGGTCTGCGCGGCGACGCTGTGCGTCCCCACCACCGAGCCCGAGGAATTCGCGATCAGGATCTCCGGCATCGAGCCCTCCCTGCGTCCCGCACCCGCGAGGTCACTTGACCACCCAGGGCTGGTCCGACTTCTCCCAGTTGAGCGCGCTCTGTTCGAGGTTGGCGGCGGCCCGCTCCAGGTGCTCGACGCCGGTGCGCAGGTTGTCGAGGTGACCGTCGACGGCATCGTTGTGCGCGCTGACGGCGGACAGGCCGAGCAGCGTCATGGACATGCCCGACAGCTTGACGCCCTCCAGTGCCCGCTGCGCGTTGCGCAGGTAGGCCATCGGGCCGTCGGCGGCCGCGAGCTTCTGCCCGGCCTTGCGGATGGCGTCGACGTCGACGACGTTGGCCACGGGACCTCTCCTCTCGTCAGCCGCGCAGCCGGCGCAGCGGGTCGTTGAGATCCACCCCGAACTGCTGGAACCACTCCTCGGGGGTGACCTTGCCCGCCTCGGCCCGCCGGACCAGGTCGGCACCGCCGAGCATCTCCTCCAGCAGCTCGCGCTGGCGCTCGGCGTGCGCCTCGTAGGCGGCGTCGATGGCGGCCTGGAGCGACTCGGCCAGGCTGAAGCTGTCCAGCCGCATCGCCCGGGCGTCGATCTGGATGTCGCCGACCTTCATGTCGCCGTCGACGGTGACCTGGACCAGGCCGTCCGGGCTCTCCCCGACGACCCGCAGCTCGGCGCGCTGCCGCTGGAAGTCCGCGAGCCGGCGCTGCTGCTCCTGCGCCTGACGCAGGATGCCCTCCAGACCGGCCCCGCCCATGCCGCCGGGCGTCCACGATGTGCTCACAACGGTCCTCTCGTCGGCTGCGACGCTCGTGCCGCAGGTTACCGGATGCCGTCACACCCGGGCGGTCCCGCCGACCGCCGCGTCGGTGGGCAGCCTCAGGCCGGCTCCGACCAGGCCGTCTGGATGAGCTGCTGGCCGTCGCGGCGGCGCACCAGGGTCCCCCGGCCGGGCGGCTGCGGGCTCGGCCGCAGCGTGCCGAAGACCGCGCCCTCCTCCCGGTTGCCGGACATCAGCAGGCCGGGCTGGTCCAGCTCGCGCAGGCGTTGCAGGACCGGCTCGTAGAGCGCCCGGGCCACGCCACCCACCCGCCGGGTGACGATCAGGTGCAGGCCGATGTCGCGGGCCTGGGGCAGCAGCTCGTGCAGGGCGCTGAGCGGGTTGCTCCCACCCGAGGCGACCAGGTCGTAGTCGTCGACCAGGATGTAGAGGTCCGGCCCCTTCCACCAGCTGCGGTCGCGTAGTTGCGCGGTGGTGACGTCCGGGCCGGGCAGACGGTTGGACAGCGCGCTGCGGATCGAGGCGAGCCCCTGCGCGAACACCTGGTTCGACGGCGCGTAGTCGAGCAGGTGGTCCCCCTCGACCGCGCCGAGCAGCCCGCGCCGGTAGTCGGCGATGACCAGCCGGGCCTGCGCCGGCGTGTACCGCTCCGTGATGCCCCGCGCGATCAGCCGCAGCAGGTTGGTCTTGCCGCACTCGGCGTCGCCGAAGACCGTCAGGTGCGGCTCGTTGGCGAGGTCGAGGTAGACCGGGGCCAGCGCCGACTCGTTGACGCCGATCGGCAGGCCCGGCGCCGAGCGGTCCACGACCCGGGCCAGCTCGCTGAGGGGCAGCCGGCGCGGCAGCAGCCGTACCTTCGGCGCCGGCTGGCCCTTCCAGGCCTCCGCGACGTGCCGGGACAGGGCGATGGACGCCTCGGTCAGGTCGTCGATGTCGCGCCGGCCGTCGATCCGGGAGATGGCGGTCAGGAAGTGCAGCTTGTCGCGGGTCAGACCGCGGCCGGGCGAGCCGGTCGGAACGTTCGCCGCCGCCCGCCGGTCGATCTCCGACTCGTTGGCGTCACCGAGACGCAGCTCCAGCTTCGTGCCGAGCAGGTCCCGCATGTTGATCCGGATCTCCGCCCACCGCACGGCGGTCAGCACCACGTGCACACCGAAGCCCAGGCCACGGTTGGCCAGGGTGGTGATCGTCTGCTCCAGCTCCTCGTACTCCTGGCGCAGGGTGTTCCAGCCGTCGACGACGAGGAAGACGTCGCCGAACGGGTCGTCGGCGAACTCCCCGGCCGCCCGGCGCCGGCGGTAGCTCGCCACCGAGTCGATGCCGTGCTGGGCGAACCGGTTCTCCCGCTCGTCCAGGACGGCCACCACCTCGGCCACCGTACGGCGTACCGCCTCGGTGTCCCGCCGCCCGGCCACGCCGGCCGTGTGCGGCAGCCCGTCCAGGCTGCGCAGCGCGCCGCCGCCGAAGTCGAGGCAGAAGAACTGCACCTCGCGCGGCGTGTGGGTGAGCGCGAGCGAGGCGAGCATGGAGCGCAGCATCGTGCTCTTGCCGCTGAGCGAGGCGCCGACGATCACCACGTTGCCGCCCGCGCCGGCCAGGTCCACGAGCATCGGGTCACGGCGCTGCTCGTACGGCCGGTCCACGATGCCCACCGGTGCGGCCAGCCGCCCGCGACCACGCCACGAGGCGGTGCAGAGGCCGTACCTCGGGTCGACGCTCAGCGGCGGCAGCAGCTCGCCCAGGCCCGGCGGCTCCGCCAGCGGCGGCAGCCAGACCTGGTGCGCCGGGCGGCCCCGCCCCTTCAGCCGGTCGATCAGCACGTCCAGCATCGCCACGGCCTTGCCGTCGGCGGGCTGCTCCGGCTCGGGCGCGTCCGGCACCGGCAGGGTCGGGTTCTGCACCGGCACGAAGTCCACCCCGTACCGGACGATCCGGCGCTGCACCAGCGCCCGCGACGACGCGGCGGCCTGCCCCGGGGCCCGGTACGGCCCGGACACGTACGCGGCCCGGAACCGCAGCATGGTGCTGGTGTCGGTCTTCAGGTAGCCGTGGCCGGGGGCGTTGGGCAGCTCGTACGCGTCGGGCACGCCGAGCACGATGCGGCTCTCCACCGCCGAGAAGGTACGCAGACCGATCCGGTACGACAGGTGGGTGTCGAGGCCGCGCAGCTTGCCCTCCTCCAGCCGCTGGCTGGCCAGCAGCAGGTGCACGCCGAGCGACCGGCCCAGCCGGCCGATCATCACGAAGAGGTCGATGAAGTCGGGCTTCGCGGCGAGCAGCTCGCTGAACTCGTCGCAGATGATGAGCAGGCTGGGCATCGGGTCCAGCGGCTCGCCGGCCGCGCGGGCCTTCTCGTAGTCGTAGCGCGAGACGTAGTTGCCGGCGGCCCGCAGCACCTCCTGGCGGCGGGTCATCTCGCCGGCCAGCGCGTCCTTCATGCGGTCGACCAGCGGGAGTTCGTCGGCCAGGTTGGTGATCACGGCGCTGGTGTGCGGCAGCGCGTCCAGGGAGGCGAAGGTGGCGCCGCCCTTGAAGTCGACCAGGACGAAGTTGAGCTCCTCGGAGGAGTGCGTCACCGCCAGCGCGCCGACGATCGTACGCAGCAGCTCGCTCTTGCCGGAGCCGGTCGCGCCGATGATTAGGCCGTGCGGGCCCATGCCCTCGTGCGCGGACTCCTTGAAGTCCAGCTCGACCACGTTGCCGTCCGGCCCGACGCCGAGCGGGATGCGCAGCCGGTCGCGGTGGCTGCGCGGGCGCCAGGTCTGCTGCACGTCGACCGCGGCGGCGTCGCCGACGCCGAGCAGGTCCGGCAGCTCCATGCTCTTCGCCAGCGGCTCCTCGGACGTGGTCTGCTGCTGGGAGAGCCGGAAGGGGGCGATCTGCCGGGCCAACCCCTCGGCGGCGGACTCGGTGAGCCGGTCCGGCCGGCCGAGCCGCGACGAGGAGGTGCCGCGGACCAGTTCGAGGGAGCTGCCGTCGCCCACGTCGAGGCAGAGCAGCCAGCGCCCGGCGTCCCGGGGCACGGTGCCGGAGAGGTCGATCACGGTCGCGCCGAGCAGCCCCGGCCCCATGAGCTGGCAGGCCGCCGAGACCTCGCCGCCGTCGACGACCACCACGAGGTGCGCCGCGCTGGTCAGCGGCTTCGCCTCCGGCGCGAACCGGGGCCGGCCGGCCAGCTCGCCGGCGAGCGCCTCCTCAGCCTCGGCGAGGCTCGCGAAGACCATCCGGCGGGCGCCCGCCGCGTCGGTCCGGGCGCTGTGGTGGTTGTGCGGCAGCCACTTCACCCAGTCCCAGGACGGCTGCCGGTCGGGCGCGGCGACGATCGCGACGACCATGTCGTCCGGGGCGTGGAAGGTGGCGAGCTGGCCGAGCGCGGCCCGCGTCAGGTCGAGCACCGGCTCCCGGTCGCCGCGCAGCACCACCCGGCTGAACGCCCGTACGGAGAGCGCGGTCGGCAGGTCCGGCACGCTCGAGTGGGCGCGGACGAAGCGCCGCAGCGCGATGGCGCTCATCGGCTCCAGGTCCTCGACCGGCTTGGTCTCCGGCGGGACGATCTCCACGGCCAGGCGCTGCGGGCCGGTGGCGATCCGGGTCTCGCCGAAGTCGTCCTCGGTGATCCGCCGCTCCCACAGCCGCCGCGAGGCGGCGATCGACCAGAGCGCGTCGGGCTCCGGGTGCCGCCAGGCCATCGCCGCCCGCTGCTGCTCGGCGGCGCGCCGGGTGCGCTTGCGCATCTGGGCCAGGTAGCGCATGTAGTCGCGCCGGTCGGCGTTGAGCTCGGCCTTGTCGTTGTTGCCGTTGCTCAGCGACCCGATCGCCATGCCCAGCATCGAGACACCGAAGAGGCCACCGGCGATGTAGGTCATCGTGCCGCCGCCCCGGCCGGCGTAGAGGAACGCCATGGCGCCCACGCCGCAGACCATCGGCAGGATCATCAGCAGCTGCCCCATCCCGCGCGGGGTGGGCTCGGGCAGCTCCGGAGGCGACTCCAGCAGCACCTCGCCTCGCGGCAGCGCAGGCCCCGGCTGACGCGGGAGCCGGCGGAACACCACCGTGCTCACGGCTGTCTCCTCCCCAGAAGCGGCCCTGATGAAGTTCGGCGAGCGACCGGAGTCGTCGGGTGGGCATCGTACGTGCCCGCCATCGTAGGTAATCTCCCGTGGGCGTCAGGAACCCGTGCGTCGGCGCCGCCGGCCAGGGGTGATCGTAGAGAGCGCGAGGAGGCCACTGTGGCGACGAAGACGGCGACCGGCGGCCTGAGCCGGATCACCATCGTGGCGCCCCGCACCCGGATGGACCTCGCGCTGCCGTCGGACGTACCGCTCGCCGACCTGCTGCCGACCCTGCTCCGTTACGCGGGTGAGGACCTGGCCGACGAGGGGGTGCGGCACGGCGGCTGGAGCCTGGCCCGGCTGGGCGGCCAGCCGCTGGACGGCGGCCGGACCGCCACGCAGCTCGGCGTCCGCGACGGCGAGGTGCTCTACTTCAACCCCCGGTCGGCCACCGCGCCGGAGATCGTCTTCGACGACGTGGTCGACGCCGTGGCCACCGCCACCAACCAGCGCCCGGGCGCCTGGCAGGTCGGCACCACCCGTTCCTTCGCGGTGCTCTTCGCCGCCGCGGCGCTCGGCGCCGGCGCGCTGGCGGCGCTGTTCACCGGGCCGCCGCACCTGCCGGGTGCGCTGGCCGCGCTGGTCGTCGCGGTCGCCCTGGTGGTCTCCGCGGCCGTGTTGTCCCGGGCCGCCGCCGACAGCGCGACCGGGTCGGTGCTGGGGGTCGTCGGCCTGGCGTACGCGGGCGTCGGCGGCCTGCTGGTGCTCGCCGGCGACCGCCCGCTGACCGGGCTGGGCGCCCCGCACGTGCTCCTCGGCGCCACGGCGGTGGTGCTCTGCGCGGCGGTGGCCGCGCTGGCCGTCGGCGACCGGCTTCCGCTCTTCTTCGGCGCGGTCGCGGTCGGCGCGGGCGCCGGCCTCGGGGCGGTGGTCAGCCTGGCCTTCGACACCGACGCGCCGGCCGCGGCGGCCGTCGTCGCCGCGGTCGCGTTCGGCGCGGTGCCGGCGCTGCCGATGGCGGCGTACCGGCTGGCCCGGCTGCCGGTGCCGTCCATCCCGACCGGCCCCGACGACCTGAAGAGCGACACCGAGTCGGTGGACGGCCGGCAGGTCCTCCAGCTCAGCGAGCGGGCCGACGGGTTCCTGACGGGCCTGCTCTGGACGGTGTCGCTGCTGGTGCTCGGCGCCCAGGTCGTGCTCGCGCTGCACGGCAGCCTGCCGGCGGTGCTGCTCTGCCTCGTGCTGGCCCTGCTGTCGCTGCTGCGGGCCCGGCCGTTCCTGGGCCGCGCCCAGCGCACCCCGGTGCTCTTCGCCGGCACGGCCGGGCTCGGCCTGACCGCCGCCGCCACGTTCGGCAACGGCTCGACGGCGGTACGCCTCGGCCTGATCCTCGGCGGCCTGGTGCTCGCGGCCGTGGTGAGCCTGATCTACGGGCTCACCGTGGCCGGCAAGCGGATCTCCCCGGTCTGGGGCCGGCTGCTCGACATCGTGGAGATCATGCTGATCATCGCGCTGGTCCCGCTGGCCTTCTGGGTCGTCGGCCTCTACGGCTGGATCGTCAACCTGCGGCCCTGACCCGCGCTCGGCGTCCCCGGTCCTCAGTCCGTCGGATGCAGGGTCGTGATCGTGGTGGCGGCCGGGGCGGTGGCGTAGACGCCGGGGCCGTGCTGGCCGTCCACGGGGCGGGCCGGGGCGCCGGACCGGCGGGCCACCTCGCGTACCGCCTTGACCAGCGCCTCCACGTGGTCGTCGGGCGCCGCCACCCGGAGCATCGGCGGGGCGACGCGCCCGCCCGGCTGCACCACGACGGCCAGGGTGTGCGAGGGAGCGGACGTCGCCGTCACCGCGTCCACCAGCGGGCCGAACGGCGCGTCGGCCCGGGGTCGCAGGACCAGGCAACGCTGGGTCCAGCCGCCGCCGCCCAGCCCCGTCCAGGTCTCCGCCGGCGGCGTCGGCGCCAGGTCCAGCCCGGCCGCCGAGACGACCGCCGCGCGCAGCTCGTCGCGGCTGAGGGGGCGGTGGGCGAGCCCGGCCGCGGTCAACGCCTTGCCCAGCCGGCCGATGCCGGCGGAGAGCGTGCGGTGCACGCCGGGCATGCCGCCGCCCCGGCTGACGGTCTCGACGCGGGCGTCGCGTACGGAGAGCCGCAGCGCCAGCCAGACCGTCCGGTGGGCCGCGGGTGGCGCCCCCGGCGCCGGGTACCAGACGAGGGTGTGCGAGACGACCTGGGCGCGGGTGACCGGGCCGGTGAAGTCGGCGAGCACGCGCAGCGCCCGGTCCAGCACCGACGCGTCGACCGATCCGGCGGGCGCCCCGGCGTGGCCCTGCAACGCCACCGCCGCGAACCAGCCCTGCGCGTCCTGCCCGATGCCGAGGCGGGTGCCGCGGTCCGTGAGCTCGGTCACAGCCAGCTCCGGGGCCAGCGGGGCCAGCCTGGGGTCGGTCCCGCCGCCCGCGGCGACGGCGCTCCGGGCCGCCTCCCGACGCCGCCGCAGCCGCCGGCGCAGCAGCAGGTCCTCGTACCACCAGCGGCCACCCCGGCGGGCGAAGACCGCGCCCACCACCGCCAGCGACAGCACGCCGACGACGGCGGCGAGCCAGACCGGCCCGCCCAGCGCCGCCCAGACGGCCAGGGCGCAGAGTTCCAGCACCACGAGCTGCCCCACGGCCACGGGCCCGATCCGACCACGGTCGCGCCGGTCGGCCGGGACGACCGGCCGCTGGGCGACGCCGGACGGCTGCGGTGCCGGACGACCGGGTGGCGCCTGAACCTGCGTCATCGCTGACAGTCCCTTTCTGGACGGCGGAGCGTCCGCCGGATCGGGTCGGGCGCTGGTCCCGGTGACCCGTCGACGGCCCCTTATCGTAGGGAAGCCCGCGACACCGACTCGGACCTGCTCGTCGCGGACCCACCCCCGCCGGAGGTAAGTCATGCGGACCCGCCGCGACCAGGTGCAGGCGTACCGCTTCGTCACCCGCCGGATCGTCTCGGCGCTGCTGTCGGGCGACCCGGAGACCAGCAACCTGCCGATGCGGCGGCTCGGCATGGCGGTCTTCGGCAGCGTCATCGCCGCGGCCGTGGTGCTCGGTGGCGTCGGCGCGTACGGGCAGTTCACCGGCAACACGGCGCCGCTGGAGCCGAACACCCTGGTGATCGAGCGGGAGACCGGGGCGACGTACGTCTTCGTCGACGGGCAGCTGCACCCCACCCTCAACTACGCCTCGGCCCGACTGATCATCAACGAGCCGGCCCCGCAGGTCCGCACGATGTCCCAGGCGTCGATCCGGGACCGGCCCCGGGGCCGTACGGTCGGCATCGTCGGCGCCCCCGACGCGCTGCCGGACCGCAAGTCCCTGACGGGCCTGCCCTGGTCAGTCTGCGACGTCCCGGACCCGGCCGATCCCCGCCGCTCCGGCACCCGGGTGGTGATCGACCGCCCACTGCCCGGTGGTGCGCCGCTCGGCGACCGGGCCGTGCTGGTGGAGGCCGACGGCCAGCGGCACCTGCTCACCGGCGACCGGCGGTTGCAGGTGACGGGCGGCGACTCCGCGCTCGCCGCGCTGCGGATGGCCAACGCGCCCCGCCTGCCCGTGGGGCAGCAACTGCTCAACGCCGTGCCGGCCGGGCCGGTCATGCGGCAGCCGACGATCGCCGGCGAGGACGAGGCCAGCACCCTGACCGAGCGCCCGGCCAAGGTCGGTCAGGTCTTCCGGGCGGCGGGCCAGCACTACGTGCTCACCCGGGAGGGTCTCTCCGCGATCGGCGAGATCAGCGCGCTGCTGCTGCTGCGCGACGGCGGCCAGGTCACCGACATCACCCCGGCGCAGGCCGGCAAGCTGCTGACCGACCAGCGGGCGGAGGAGGCCGGGATGCCGCAGGCCCTGCCCGCGCTGCACCCCGTCACCGCGGGCCGGACGGCGGTCTGCGCGACCTACCGTGCGGGCACCGACGGCGGGCCGCCCACCACCACGCTGGAGGTCTTCGACCGGGTGCCGGCGGAGCTGGCCGCGCCCGGCGGGGTGCCCGTGCGGCAGAGCGCGCGCGACGGCGTGCGTACCGCCGAGGGCGTGCTGCTGCCCGGCGGCAAGGGCGTGCTCGTGCAGGCCACGCCCGGGGCCGGCGAGAGCGGCACGGCCGCCCCCGGCGCCACCGTCCACCTGATCAGCGCCCAGGGCGTCCGCTACCCGCTCGGCGTCGGCGCCATGTCGGCGCTCGGCTACGAGGGGGTCACCCCGCTGGCCGTACCGGCGTCGCTGCTGGCCCTCGTGCCCACGGGGCCGACGCTCTCGCGGGACGACGCGCTCGCCCACTTCGCGACCGGCCCCGCGCCGTCGGCCCCGGCGAAGCCGTCGGCCGGCGCGGCGAAGCCGACGGGCAGCCCCGCGCCGGAGCGGTCCGGTACGCCGGTGACGCCCTCCGGGCAACCGGCGTCGGACGCGCCGGCCTCGCCGGACGGCTCGTCCGCCAGCCCGGGAGCGGACGGCTGAGGTCGGCCCGCCCGCGAGCGGGGCCGGACCCGCGCGTGACGGATCGACGCCGGTGGCGGGTCGCCCGCGTCGCACCCGTCGACTAACCTGAGCCCTGCCAACGGTTATCGACGATGACGTACGGGGATGCTGCCATGACCGGGCGCACGACAGTCGACCTGCTGTCCCTGGAAGACTTCCACCAGAAGTTGGCCCACCGGCTGACCGAGGCGGAGAAGGCGTTGCGGAAGCTGAGCACCGAGATGCAGTGCCGGCCCCCGGCGCTGGGCTCGTTCGCCGACGCCACCGAGAACTCCCGCCGCTACTCCGAGATCCACCAGTCCTACGTGGACCAGGTCGACCGGCTGCGTGCGGCGGTGAAGGCCGCGCAGAGCGCCACCGCGACGATCCTGGCCAACTACCGCACCGCCGAGGAGCGCAACGCGGCCAACTCCGCCGACATCGCCGCCGTGCTGAACGGGGTGGACGACGCGTTGAAGCGGAAGGAGGATCCGCGTGTCTGAATACACCCAGCGCTACCAGCACGTCAGCCACCAGCAGCTCTACGACGCCGTGATGGCCGGCCAGCCGGGCCAGATCGACGGCGTCGCCGCGCAGTGGACGGCGCTCAAGGGCATGCTCGACGGGCTGTCCCGCGAGCTCAGCGGCGACCTCGACAAGCTCGCCAACACCTGGACGGGCTCGGCCTCGCAGGAGTTCCAGCGGCGGTTGACGCTCGTCACCGACTACGCCGACAAGCTCGGCGAGGGCATGGCGGACGTGAGCCGGGGCCTGACCCTGATGTCCGGCGAGCTGCGCACCGCCCGCGCGCAGGCGGAGAGTCCGGCCGAGACCGACGACCACGACCAGGCGCTCTCCGGCGCGGCCAAGGGCGCCGTGTTCGGTGTGCCGGGCATCGTGGTCGGCGGGCTGCTGGGGCACCAGCAGGACAAGGCCGAGCAGGAGAAGGCCCACCAGCGCATGGTCAACGTGGTGGCCGAGCTGGCCGCCGGCTACGACCTCTCGGCGTACGGCCGGCTCGTCCCGCCGCCCCCGCCGCATCCGGACATCCCGGGCACGACCAGCCGCGATTCGACGCCCCCGCGCAGCGGCCCGGGCGCCAGCACGCCGACGGCCGCGCCGACCACCTCCGGCCTCGCCGGGCAGCCCGGCGGCGCCACCGTCGCGGCCCCCGACCGGCCGAGCTCCGGACCGGGCGGCGGCGCGACCGGGACGCCCGTCCCGGGCGCCGTCGGCGGCGGGCAGCCGGGCGACGGCGTGGCCGACGGCGTTTCCGGCGGCGTCCCGGCCGGCACCTCCCTCGCCGGCGCCACCGTGCTGACCGGCCCGCCCCCCGCGACGGGTCCCGTCGGGCTGGGCGGCACCTCTACGGCCTCGGCCGGCGGGCCGGGCCTCCAGTTCGGACCGGCGGGCGGCGTGCTCGGCACCGGAGCCCTCGCCGCGAGCGGCACCGCACCGGCCTCGGCGGTCCGGGCCGCCGGCGGCACTCCGGTGGCGGACAACCGGTCCGCGACCGGGATGGGCCGGCGCTTCGACAACGGCGCACGACAGGGCGGCGACCGGGCGGCCAGCGGGACGGGACGCGGCGGGGCGGGCCGCCCCGGCGTCCTGGGCGGCACCCGGGGCACGCACGACGACGACGCCGACGGCCGGCTGACCTGGCTGACGGAGGACGACATGGTCTGGGGCGACGGCGCCGCCGCCGCTCCGCCCGTGCTCGGCACCGACAGCTGACGCGCACCAGCACGACGACGGCCCACCCGGCGGGCATACCACCGGGTGGGCCGTCGCACGTGCGGCGTCGGTCCCGGCGGGCGCGTCCCACCCGCCCGACGATCCTTTTCGGACATCGTGGCGGCGGTCACCCGATCCCGGGTCGTCGGCGCGCTGCACGGGCCCGGCCCGGGCGATAGGTTGGACGGGTGCCCTCCGTAGCGTCCGTCGACCCGTTCTGGTCGGTGACGCTGCGCTCCCTGCGTGAGCTGACCCGGCTGGCGGTCGCCGCGCTGGTGCTCGCCGTGGGCCTCGGCGGCGCGTCCGCCGCACCGGCACCGTTCGCCGCCGGCCCGGCCGCCGTCACCGCCCCCGTTCCGGCCGCCGTCACGGCCGCCGGTCCGGCCGTCGCGAGCGCCCGGCTCACCCCACCGCTGTCGCGCCCCGAGCAGGCCGACGGCTTCGCCGCCCCGCCAGCGCTCCGGCGCGACGGCACTCCGGCGGACACCGCCGCCGTGGCGGTCGCCCGCCCGGACGGCCCCGCCCGCGACCCCGGCAGGGGCGTCCCCGCCCGGCGCGGTCCGCCCGCCGCCTGAACCGTCGGCCACCGGCTCCGCATCCGGGGCGACGGACGGCGACGGACCGCCGGCACGCGCGTCCGTCCGCCCGGGCCCCCGGCCGTCACGTCACCGGCGGCCACCCGTCGGTCCGTCGCCGGAGCGGCCACCGCCGCGGTACGCCCGCACGCGCGCCCACGATGCCCACCCGCCCGTACGCCGGGCACAGACCCTGTCGATTCCCTCGATCGACCGCGAGGTGCTGACCATGGAAAACGTGTTCTCCTCCGTCCTGCTCGACGTGCCCCGGGCCGCCGTGATCTGGCTGAGCCTGCTCGGGGTCGTCGCCGTCACCGTGGCCGGCCTGCTGCTGCGTCCCGGCCGCCTCCGCTTCGACGCCGGTTCCCGCATCCGGCGCGCCGCGATGCCGAGCGAGCTGGAACGGGTCGAGGAGGAGCGCGAACGTTCCCGGTACGCGGGGGAGGTCTCGGTCGCCGCCGAACGGGCCGCCACCACCGCCGCCCGCCTGCGGGCCGAGTGGCTGACCGCGCAGGAGGAGGTCGAGGCGGCCTGGCAGGCGTACGAGGCCGCCGAGGCGGACGTGCGCCGGCTGGCGGTCGCCGAGGCGATGCCCCTTCCGCGTACCGTCCGGACGCCCGCCGAGTACGCCGAGCGCGAGCGCTTCCTGCACCGCGCCGCCCTCGACGCGTACTGGCGCAAGGAGTTGTCGGTCGAACAGCTCAGCGACGTCTTCGCGCACCGCGACGGGTGGGACCCCCGGCTGCACCCGGTCGAGCAGGAACTGGTGCTGCGCCGGGCGGTACGCGACAACCTGCTCGCCCGGCAGCGGGCGGCCCGGGAGCGGGAGCAGGCCGCGTGGCGGGCGGCCGAGAACGCCGCCGAGGCGGCGCGCAGCCTGCGGGACGAGGCGTTCGCCGCGGTCAACCGCCGCCCCGAGGAGTCGCAGTCGCTGCTGCCGCTGGTCGAGGGGGCCGGGGTGGCGGAGCAGACCCGGGAGATTCCGGCGCTGACCGGCCGCGAGGCGCCGTCGGTGGCCCGGGGCCGGGCGGCGGTTCCCGCGTACTGACCGGCATGGCCGGGCGGAACCGGTCCCGCTGGGCTAGCGTGACGGCATGTCCAGGGAGGCGTGGATCGTCGTCGGCGTCGTGGCGGTCGTCACGTTGGTCGGCGCGGTGGTGCTGGCCGTCCGCGTGATCCGCACCCGCCGCCTGCTCGGCACGCTTGGGCTGAACGGCAAGCTCGCCTTCTACGGGGCGCTGCTCTACACCGTCCTGCCGATCGACCTGCTTCCCGACCCCATCTACCTGGACGACATGGCGGTGCTCACCGGCGCGCTGCTCTACCTGGGCCGGCTGGTCCGGCAGCGCCGCGCCGCGAGCGCGCCGCTGCCCGGGGCACCCGACGCGCCGTCCGACGCCGACCGGGCGCACCGTCGCGTGCCCTGACCGGTGCCGCGCCACGAGACAGGGGACGGACATGCCCGGCGACCATCGGTTGGCGCCCCACGACGAGCGGGTCGTGGCGTTCTGCCGGGAACGGCACCTGGCCACGCTGACCACCCTGCGCCCAGACGGCACCCCGCACGTCGTACCGGTGGGGGTCACCTTCGACGCGTCGACCGGGCTGGCCCGCGTCATCACCGGCGGCGCGTCCCGCAAGGCGCGGCACGTCGCCGCCGCCGGCCCCGGGGGCGCCCCGGTGGCCGTCTGCCACGTCGACGGACGGCGCTGGCTCACCATCGAGGGGCGGGCCGTCGTGCGCTCCGACCGGCCGGCCGTCGCCGAGGCCGAGCGCCGGTACGCCGAGCGCTACCGGACGCCCCGCCCGAATCCGGACCGGGTGGTCATCGAGATCGCGGTCACGCGCCTACTGGGCAGCCTGTGACCGGTTGACCGGTTCGTCCCGTCCCGCGCCACCCACGTACGCCTGACCGGTCCGGTTGTGACGCGGGGCATCCGTACGCCGGAATCCTGCCGCCCGTGGCCCGGTTGAACCTCGACGTGCGGCCGGCGCTCCCGGCCGCGGGCCCGGAATGCCCACCGGAGCAGGGCCGTTGCATCCCTGAGTACGCCCGTGGGCCGACCGCCCCGGGCCGTCGAATTCCCCGAGCCGAGCGCCTCCCGGTGCTGCGCGCCCCGGCCCCCCGGCGGCGTCGACCCCCGATTGGAGCCCGACCCATGAATCCGATCGTCCAGAAGAGCGGTCTCTCCGTCGCCGGCCTGCTGGTGGCCGGCGGATGCCTCGCGGGTCCGGCGGTGACCGCCCAGGCGGCGCCGGCGGCGACCAACCCGGTCGGCGCGGTGCACACGGACGACCGCGCCGCCAAGAACGGCCGCGCCGACCGGCGTGCCGAGCGCGCCGTGGGCATCGAGTACCAGGCGCAGCCCAACTTCTACTACTGCGGCCCGGCCGCGACCCGGATCGCCCTGTCGGCGCTGGGCCGGGCGCTCCCCCAGGACGAGGTCGCGAAGAGGCTGGGCACCACCGAGGCCGGCACCGACTCGGCCCTGGACATCACCCGCGTGCTCAACGAGCTGACCGGCGGCGGGTACCGGACCACCGAGATCCCGGATCCGGTGGCCAAGCCGGAGCAGGTCGACCGGCTGCGGTCCGACGTCGTCGCGGCCCTCGACAAGGGCCGGCCGGTGGTGGCCAACATCAAGGGCACCGCGGTCGACACGGTCGGCAACCCGCACTCGTACGAGGGCGGGCACTACCTGACCCTGGTGGGCTACCGGGACGGCGGTGACCTGATCCGGATCGCCGACCCGGCCGCCCCCGAGGGCGAGTACTGGATGACCCTGGAGAAGGTCGCCAACTGGATCGCCGAGCGCGGCTACTCGTCCTGATCCGACCCCGCCGAGGGCCGGCCTCCTGCGGGGGCCGGCCCTCGGCGTACCGGCGTGACGGGCGCGCGGCGAGCGCGGGACGCGGGTCGGCGACACATTGATGACCGGTGGGTTCGGTGGACGGTTCCCGGGTACCAGGCCCACAACCGACCGTTCCGCAACCGGTAAGGGGCAGACATGACCAACCCACAGGACATCAGGGGTCAGGACGTCGTGGACGTCCTGACCGCCGACCACCGTGAGGTCGAGGCACTCTTCGTGCAGTTGGAGAGCCGGCAGGGCACCCCCGAGCACCGCCGGCAGCTTGCCGACGTGGTGATCGCCGAGCTGGTCCGGCACGCCGTCGCCGAGGAGATGCACGTCTATCCGACCGCCCGCAAGGCGCTGCCGGACGGCGACGAGATCGCCGAGCACGAGATCTCCGAGCACGCCGACGCCGAGCGGACCATGAAGGAGCTGGAGTCGGTCGATCCGTCCGACCCGCGCTTCGACGAGCTGCTGGCGCACCTGACCAGCACGATCCGGCACCACGTCAAGGACGAGGAGTCGGACCTCTTCCCCCGCCTGCGCGCCGCGGTCGCCACCGAGGAGATGGTCGAGCTGGCCGGCAAGGTGGAGGCGACCAAGAAGACCGCCCCGACCCGGCCGCACCCGGCTGCGCCCGACCGGCCGCCGGCGAACCGGCTGCTCAACCCCGGCGCCGGTCTGGTGGACCGGATGCGGGACGCGCTCAGCGGCCGCGTCACGTCGACGGCGGAGCTGGGCCAGCAGCAGCGCTGACCGCGCGCTCATGGTGGCCACGCCCGGCCCGGGGCGTGGCCACCGGCATGTCACCGGCCGGCGCGGAGGGCGGCCACCGGGCGAGCCACGCGACCCGCCCGGCCCAGGCCTCCGGCAGGACCCGCCCGGCTCAGGTCTCCGGAGCGATCCGGCGCAGGCCGTCCGCCTCGGACACGATGACCGCCTCCATCGGGCAGGAGTCCGCGGCGTCCACCAACGCGTCGTCGGGCGCCACCCGCTCGGCCAGCGGGCGGGCCAACCCGTCCACCAGCACGAAGTGCCTCGGCGCGGTGCCCGCGCAGATCCCCGACCCGATGCACCGGGTCGGGTCCACGTGTACGCGCCACTGCTCGTCCGTCGCACTCATCTGTTCACCAACTCACCGGCATGGCGACGAGCCCCCGGACCAGCAGGCCGCTCTTCCAGGTCAGCTCGGATTCCGGCACGGCCAGCCTCAGGCCGGGCGTGCGGGCGATCAGTGTCTCCAGGACGACCTGGAGTTCCATCCGGGCGAGCTGCGCGCCGACGCAGTGGTGCACCCCGTGCCCGAAGCCGAGGTGGGGGTTGACCTGCCGGGTCAGGTCGAGCCGGTCCGCGTCGGCGAAGACCGTCTCGTCCCGGTTGGCCGACGAGATCGACACCACCACCGGCTCGCCGGCCCGCACCAGCACGCCGCCCACCTCGACGTCCTCTGTGGCGTAGCGGGCGAAGGCCGAGGACGCGCCGAGCGGCACGTACCGCATCAGCTCCTCGACGGCAGCCGGGACCAGGTGCGGGCGCGACCGTAGCCGGGCCCACTCGTCCGGGTGGGTGAGCAGGGCGTACACGAAGTTGGGAATCTGGGTCACCGTCGTCTCGTGCCCCGCCGCGAGCAGCCCGGCGGCCAGGCGCACGACCTCGTCCTCCGCGAGCCGGTCGTCGGCGTCCCGGGCCCGGACCATCGCGCCGATCAGGTCGTCGGTGGGTCGCTCGCGCCGCTGCGCGATCAGCTCGCCCATGTACGCGAGGAGACTGTCGGTGTACTCCTGGGCCTGCTCCGGGCTCAGCGAGGTGGTCGACACGATCGCCTCGGACCAGGCGTGGAAGCGGTCCTGGTCGGCCACGGGGACGCCGAGCAGGTCGCAGATGACCCGGATCGGCAGCGGGGTGGCCAGGTGCTCCACCAGGTCGGCCGGCGGACCGGCCGCGAGCATGCCGTCCACCAGCTCGTGGGCCACCTCCCTGGTCCGGGGTCGCAACTCCTCCACCCGGCGGGCGGTGAACGCCTTCGCCACCAGCCGGCGCAGCCGGGTGTGCTCCGGCGGGTCCATCGACAGGATCCCGCCCTCCTGCTGTCGCGGCGAGTTGCGGGGCTCGTCCCGGCCCACCGAGGCGGCCCGGCTGAACCGCGGGTCGCCGAGCACGGTGCGGACGTCGGCGTGCCGGGTGGCGAGCCAGGCCGGCTCACCGAACGGCATCCGGATCAGCGTGAGTGGTTCGTCCCGGCGCAGCCGGGCGTAGCGCGGGTCGAGGTTGAGCCGGTCGGGGTCGCTGAACGGATAGCGGTGGGGGACGGTCGTCTCGGGGGCCTCGGTCACCGGATGGCTTCCTCTCGTCACGGCACCCCAAGGGGAGGGCACCGGTCCGGTCGGGGACGACTCCACGTTGAGTCATGCTCCGACTGCGGATAGTAGCGAGAGTGGTCGATCCTTGGCTAGCGGTACGCGTCGATCCGTCAGGAAGCAGTCGTCCCGGGTCACCTGCTGCGACCCGGGACGCTACGAGGGGTTCAGCGGACCTGGTCGCCTTCGCCGGTGCGCGCCTGGGCCTGGTCGACGCCCTTGTCGATCTGCTCGTCGTACTTGCCGCCAGTGCGCTTGTCGGCCATGTCGCCGCCCTTCTCCAGGCCCTTGTCGACCTGCTCGTCGTGCTTGTCGGCGAAGTCCTTGGCCTTGTCCATGAAGTCGCTCATCGGGGTCCTCCTCGAAGCCGGTTCCGATCTCAGGCTTCCCTGGGCCCGGGGGCTCAAACGCGACGGAGAAGCAGCCCGGGGGGCGGTCGGGAAACGGGCGGCCGCCCCCGACGCCCCGGCCGCCCATCTAGCGTGAAAGGGGACGCGGGTGTCGAAGGGACGCCGGCCGGGTACCGACTCGCCGGAGATCGAGGAGGGCCGACGTGGTCGCAGACGATGCCGGGCGTACGCCCGAGGGAACGGCGGGCCGGGACGCGGGCTCCCGACAGACCACCTGGGCGGCGCTCCCCTGGCTGGTCCGCTCGGCCGTGGTGTGGAGCGCCTGCCTGGTGGTGATCGTCGCCGGGCTGTACCTGCTGGGGAAGATCGCGGTGCTGCTCGCGCCGCTGGCCATCGCCCTGGCCGTCACCATCTTCCTCGCCGCGCTGCTCGACCCGGTGCAGCTCGCGCTGCGCCGGCTCCATCTGCCCGCCGCGCTGGCCGCCCTGCTCACGGTACTGCTGCTGCTCGGCCTGCTGTTCGGCGTCGGCGCGCTGGTGTGGAGTCTGACCGCCAACCAGTTCAGCGAGTTGAGCGAGGAGCTGGTGCAGGGCCTGCAACGGACCCGGGACTTCGTGACCTCGACGTTGCCGGTCAGCGACCGACAGCTCGACCAGCTGCTCGACCAGGCCCGCCAGGGGCTCGGGCAGGGCTCGGTCGACCCGGTCTCCGGCGCCCGCACGGCCGCGGAGGTGCTCGGCTCGGCGCTGCTCGCGCTCGTCCTGCTGTTCTTCCTGCTCAAGGACGGCAGGTCCATGTGGCGCTGGACGCTGTCCCGCACGACCGGGCCGAACCGGGAGGTGACCGCCGAGGCGGGCCGGACGGGTTGGCGGACGCTCGGCGCGTACAGCCGGGGCACGATGCTGATCGCCGCGATCGACGCGATCGGCATCGGCCTGGCGCTGGTGGTGCTCCGGGTGCCGCTGGCCTTTCCGCTCGCGCTCATCACCTTCTTCGGCGGGTTCATCCCGATCATCGGGGCGACCGTGGCCGGCGCCGTGGCGGTGCTTGTCGCGCTCGCGGCGAAGGGGCCGGTGACCGCGCTGCTCGTCCTCGCCGCCGTGATCACCGTCCAGCAGGTCGAGGGCAACCTGCTGGAACCGCTGGTCATGAAGCGTCAGGTGCGCCTGCACCCGGCGGTGATCCTGGTGGCGGTGACCGCCGGCACCCTGATCGCCGGCATCGCCGGGGCCTTCGTCTCGGTGCCGGTCACCGCCGTCGTCTGGCGGGTCATCGACACCGTCCAGCAACACCGCCAGCGCCCGACGCCCGCGCCCCCGACCCCCGCCTGACCACCCACCGGGTGGGTCCTCAGTGCGGGGCGGGGAGGTGGGTGGTGAACCAGTCGGCGGCGCTGTGCGCCACCTGTTCCAGGGTGCCGGGCTCCTCGAAGAGGTGGGTCGCCCCCGGGATCACCGTCAGCTCGGCCGTGTCCGGCAGCGCCTCCTGGGCCTGCTCGTTGAGCGTGATCACCTGCTCGTCCAGGCCGCCGACCAGCAGCAGCGTGGGCGCGCGTACCTGGTCGAGCGCGGCGCCGGCCAGGTCGGGACGGCCGCCCCGGGAGACCACCGCGCCGACGAGGTCCGGTCGGGCCGCCGCCGCCACCAGGGCGGCGGCGGCCCCGGTGCTGGCCCCGAACAGCCCGATCGGCACGGCGCCGAGGGGCCGCTCCGCCGCCAGCCAGTCCACGATCGCGGCGAGCCGCCGGGCGAGCAGGGGAATGTCGAAGCGCAGCTCGGCGGTACGGGCATCGACCTGGTCCTCGGCCGGCGTCAGCAGATCGACCAGCACGGTGCCGAGGGCACTGCGGTTGAGCACGTGCGCCACGGCCGTGTTGCGCGGGCTGTGCCGGGAGCTGCCGCTGCCGTGTGCGAAGAGCACCACGCCGGCCGGTTCCGCCGGGACCAGCAGGTCGGCCGGAAGCTCGGCGTCCCCCGCCGGGATCGCCACCGCACTGCTGCGCACGTCCATCTCGCCTCCCGTACGTCCTCGGTCGTCCCCGTTCCGGCCGCATACCCGTCCCCGGCGCCGGCAAGCGGCCCCGGCGCCCCCGGCGTTTGTCGCCGAGGGGCCCGGGTAGGCGTCGGGTGACCGCAGACCGTACCGGCGCAACCGCGCCCCGACGGATCGCGAGGATCGCCATGGCCCAGCAGCAGCGGGAGACCCGGCAGCAGACCACCGACCGGGACCGGCGGGAACAGGACACCGAACGCGGCCGGGACTGGGCGGACGACGCCGCCCAGGCGCGCACAGCCGACGACCCGCGGGCGATGGCGCCCCGCGACGCGGCGGACCGCCCGTCACAGGGCAGGCCGCTCTGACCGACGCCGCCGGGTGACCGGCACAGCGTCCTACGCCGCCGGCCCGCCGCCGTCGTCGACGGCGGGCCGGCGGCCGGTCACGGCTCGTTCTCGGGCAGGCGGAGCAGGGGAGCCCGGCCGGGGGCCTGCTCCGGGACGGGGCCCGACACCTCCGCGGCGGGGATCGGCATCGTCACCGGCTCCCCGCAGGTGACCCGGACCGGCTCACCGTGGTGCCGCAACTCGAGCACGTCTCCCGGGTCGCCGTAGCGCAGCGCGTACGTGGTCTGGTGCGGCCGGACGTCGACCCGCAGCCGCATCCCGCGCCACTGGAGGGAGAACTCCAGCCGCCCGAGCCGGCTCGACAGCCGCGGCGCGAAGGAAAGGTTGCCGTCGTGGTCGCGCAGCCCGCCGAACCCGCCCACCAGGGCGATCCACGCGCCGGCGAGCGAGGCCATGTGCACCCCGTCACGGGTGTTCTCGTTGAGGTCGTGCAGGTCCATCAGCGCGGCCTCGCGCAGGTAGACGTGCGCCAGTTCGGGGTGGCCCACCTCGGCGGCCAGCACCGCCTGGGTGCACGCCGACAGCGAGGAGTCGCGCACCGTACGCCGCTCGTAGTAGAGGAAGTTGCGCAGCTTCTGCTCCGGCGTGAAGGCGTCGCCGCGCCAGTGCATGGCCAGGACCAGGTCCGCCTGCTTGACGACCTGCTTGCGGTAGAGGTCGAAGTACGGGTAGTGCAGCAGCAGCGGGTACTTCTCCGGTGGCGTGTGCGCGAAGTCCCACTCCTGGAGCCGGGTGAAGCCCTCCACCTGTTCGTGGACGTCGATCTCCTCGTCGTACGGGATGTGCATGGACGCCGCCGCGTCCCGCCAGGCTGCCGCCTCCTCGTCGGTCACGCCGAGGTGGAACGCCTCGTCCCGGTAGCGCATCACCGCGTCGGCCGCGCTGATCAGGTTCCGCTGCGCCATCAGGTTGGTGTAGATGTTGTCGTTCTTCACCGCCGTGTACTCGTCGGGGCCGGTGACCCCGTCAATGTGGAACTGGCCGTGCCGGTCGTGGTGACCCAGCGACCGCCACAGCCGGGCGGTCTCCACCAGCAGCTCCAGCCCGATCTCGCGTTCCAGCTCGGTGTCCTGGGTGACCTGGACGTAGCGCCGCAGCGCGTCGGCGACGCCGGCCGCGATGTGGAAGGCGGCGGTGCCGGCCGGCCAGTACCCCGACGACTCCGGCCCTTCGATGGTGCGCCAGGGGAACGCCGCGCCCTCCAGGTTGAGCGTCCGGGCCCGCTCGCGCGCGGCGGCCAGGGTGCCGTGCCGCCAGTGCAGCGCGTCCCGCACGGCGGGCGGTTGGGTGTAGGTGAGCACCGGCAGGACGAACATCTCCGTGTCCCAGAACGCGTGCCCGTCGTACCCCGGACCGGTCAGGCCCTTCGCGGCGATGGGCCGCCGCTCCGCCCGGGAGCCGGCCTGGAGGACGTGGAACATGCCGAACCGGACTGCCTGCTGGATCTCCGGGTCGCCCTCCACCACCACGTCGGCGGCGTCCCAGAACTCGTCGAGGTATTCGCGCTGCTCGCGGAGGAGCCCGTCCCAGCCGTCGATCCGCGCCCCCGTCAGCGCGGCCTCGACCTGGTCGCGCATCGCCGGCAGCGACCGGCGGCTCGACCAGCCGTACGCGAGGTACTTGACCACGCGCAGCGTCTCGCCGGGCTGGAGCACGCATCCGATCGTGGTACGCACCCAGTCCTCGTACCCCTCGGACTGGCTGGTCGTGCGCCCCGGGGCGTACACCTCGTGTTCCATGGCGGCGGCCACCCGCAGCCCGGAGACCTTGGTCCGGTGGATCAGCAGCCCGCCGTCGGCGGTGGTGAGTTCCTCCTCGGCCTGCAACGGCGACTCCAGCACGGCCGCGACCCGCGGGTCCCCGCTCTGCGCGGGCAGCGCCTCGTTCGCCACGAGTTCCGACTGGAGGATCAGCCGCAGCGGGCCGTCCACCGCCTCGACCTCGTAGCTGATCGCGGCGACGGCGCGCTGGGTGAACGAGACGAGCCGGGTGCTGCGGACCTTGATCTCGCGGCCGGCCGGGGAACGCCAGTGCAGCTCCCGGTGCAGGGTGCCGGCGCGCAAGTCGAGGACCCGTTCGTGGGCGAGGAGTTCGCCGTAGCGGACGTCGAGCGGCTCGTCGTCGACGAGCAGCCGGATCAGCTTGCCGTTGGTCACGTTGACGACGGTCTGGCCGGACTCGGGGAACCCGAAGCCCGCCTCGGCGTACGGCAGCGGGCGCAGCTCGTAGAAGGAGTTGAGGTACGTGCCGGGCAGGCCGTGGGGCTCCCCCTCGTCGAGGTTGCCGCGCAGCCCGACGTGCCCGTTGGAGAGGGCGAAGACCGACTCCGACTGGGCCAGGACGTCCATGTCCAGCCGGATCTCCCGGACGTGCCACGGCTCGACCGGATAGGCCCGTTCCCGGATCACGCGGTCTGCCCCGGGTCGAGCAGGTCGGCGAGGTCGGTGACCACGACGTCGGCACCGTGCGCCAGCAGCTCGTCGGCCTGGCCGACCCGGTCCACCCCGATCACGTACCCGAACCCGCCGGCGCGGCCGGCGGCGACCCCGGCGAGGGCGTCCTCGAAGACGACGGCGTTGCGCGGGTCGACCCCGAGCAGTCTCGCGCCGGCCAGGAACGTGTCCGGCTCGGGCTTGCCGCGCAGTCCCTCGGCGCGGGCGACGAGCCCGTCCACCCGCGCCTCCAGCAGCGGTTCCAGCCCGGCGGCGGCGACGACCTCCCGGCCGTTCGCGCTGGCCGTGACGACCGCCCGGCGCAGCCCGGCGGCGCTCGCCGCCTCCAGGTACGCGACGGAACCGGGGTAGACGTCCACGCCGTGGGTGCGCAGCCGCTCCAGCAGCAGCACGTTCTTGCTGTTGCCGACCCCGTTGACGGTGTCGGCGTCCGGCGGGTCGTCGGGCGACCCCTCGGGCAGCACGATGCCCCGGGAGGCGAGGAAGGTGCGCACCCCGTCGGCGCGCGGTCGGCCGTCGACGTAGCGGTTGTAGTCCGGCCCGGGGTCGAAGGGACGGAACTCCGCGCCGGTGGCTGCGGCGTGGCGGCGCAGGAAGGCGTCGAACGTCTCCGTCCACGCGGCGTTGTGCACCCGGGCGGTCTGCGTCAGCACACCGTCCAGATCGAAGAGACAGGCGGTCACGTGAGCAGGCAGGCCCAGCACGGTACGAATCTATCCAGACCTCCGCGCCCGTAAACCGCTTTCGGTCCGCTTGCCGCGCGGCTCAGTTCGGGCGCAGCGTCCAGACCACGGTCATCCCGCCGGTCGGCTTGCCCTCCTCGGTGGCGATCTCCACCTGGACCGGGAACTCCGGCCGGCGGCCGGACTCCAGCTCCGCGACCACCTCGGCGACCGGCCGGTCGAGGCGCGCGGTGGCCAGGACGGGGCCCATGGCGAGCTTCCGGTACGCGATCTCGGCCCGCACGGCCAGCGGTGTGGCCCGGTCGAGCAGCTGCCCGAACGCGGCCAGCACGACCGCGCCGGAGGCGGTCTCGCCGAGGGTGAACATGGCCCCGGCGTGCGGGCCGCCGACGTGGTTGTGGGTGGCCGGCGAGTCGGGCAGTCGGACGGTCACCCGTACCCCGCCCTCCGCCTCGGGGGCCACTTCGACGAATTCGATGCCGAGCGTACGGGCGAACGGCACAGCCTCCAGCATGCCGGCCGCCACCTGGCGCGAGTCGGTGGTCATGGCCCGACGTTACTAGCCGGTAACTTCCCCGGCAAGCCCGCCTTCGCGTGTAAGGAAGGGCACCTCCGTCAGCGCCAGCCCACGTCGATGCGGTCGCCGCGCTCGTCGAAGAAGTGCAGCGCGTCCATGCGTACGGAGACGGCCAGGGGGTGCCCGGCGGCGATCCCCGGGTACGGCGCGAGCCGGACCGCCAGCTCGGCGGGGCGCCGGTGGTGCCGGCCCGGGTCGTTGAGCACGCTGGTGCGGGTGGCGGCAACCGGGGCGGCGGGCTCCTCCTCGGCGGCGCGCCCGGTCAGCCGCTGCATCACCTGCCCGAAGCGGCGCAGGCCGCGCTGGCCGGTGGGCGCCTCGGTCCGGGTGCCCATCTCGTCCACCACGATCGCGGTGGCCCCGATGTCGAGGAAGGCGAGCGACTCGTGCCCGTGGTGCTCCAGGTAGCGGATGCGGCCGTGCAGCACGGCGCCCTGGGTGTCCGGCGCGACCGGGGTGAGCGCCTCGGCCCGCATCCCGACCACGATCCGCTCGCCGTGGTAGTGCGCGACCGCCCGGCTGCGGATGTCGTCCCACGGCAGGTGGAGTGCCTGGTCGCCGAGGGTGAGGGTGACGTAGCGGTCGAGGTGGACGTAGACCGAGGCCTCCAGCAGGTTCATCCGCGGGCTGCCGAGGAACGCGGCCACGTAGAGGGTGGCCGGGCGGCCGTAGACCTGGGTGGGGGTGCCGACGTCCTGGAGGACGCCCTTGCGCATGATGGCGACCCGGTCGGCCATGGTCAGCGCCTCGGCCTGGTCGTGGGTGACGTAGATGGTGGTGACGCCCAGCTCCCGGGTCAGGCCGGAGATCTCGGCGCGCAGTTCGGCCCGGAGCCCGCTGTCGAGGTTCGACAGCGGCTCGTCCATCAGGAACAGGCCCGGACGACGCACGATCGCCCGGCCCATCGCGACCCGCTGGCGTTGCCCGCCGGAGAGCTGGCTGGGCTTGCGGCCGAGTACGTCGCCGATGCCGAGCGCGCTGGCCACGTCGGTGACCCGCTCGCCTCGCGGCTCGGGCTCCAACCCGGCCAGCTTGAGCGGGAAGGCGATGTTGTCGCCGACGGTCATGTGCGGGTAGAGCGCGAAGTCCTGGAAGACCATGGCGATCTTCCGGTCGCGCGGCGGCAGGTCGTTGGCCAGCTCGCCGTCGAGCATCACCGCGCCCGACGTCGGGTCCTCCAGCCCGGCCACCATCCGCAGCACCGTGGACTTCCCGCAGCCCGAAGGGCCGAGCAGCACCATGAACTCGCCGTCGTTGACGTCGAGATTGACGCTGTCGACGGCGAGGGTGCCGTCCCGGAACACCTTCGTGACATCCTTGAGTGCGACGGTTGTCACCGTGCCCTCCCCCCACCTCGTCGACCGAATCCCGAATGACTGTGACGAGGATCATGCGGTTCGCACATCGGGTAAACGTTCCATGTTCGGCTTGTGACGGCCCTGTGACGCCCACCCGGCGGGACGAGCCAGCGTCAGCGGGGTCCGCCTTGCGCCTGCGACGCCGGGGCCAGCGCGCCGACCCCGCGCGGCGACCGGCCGTCGCTGGCCGGTTCGCCGAGGAAGACCCGGCGGACCACCCGCTCGGCGGCGTGGCCGTCGTCGAGCGCGCAGAACCGGGCCCGGAACCGCTGCCGGGCCGCGCGCGCCGCCGCCGAGTCGACCTCGCCGGCGCGGAACAGGTCGAGCAGGTCGGCGAAGCTCGTGGCCACCGCGCCCGGCGGCTCCGCCGTCACGTCGAAGTAGACGCCCCGGGCCAGCCGGTACGCCTCCCAGTCGGGGGCGTAGACGACGATCGGCCGGTCGAGCACGGCGTAGTCGAACATCGCCGAGGAGTAGTCCGTGATCAGCACGTCCGCGACGAGGTAGAGGTCCTCCACGCGCGGATGGCCGCTGACGTCGCGTACCCGGGCCCGGTCGGCGGGGCGCCGGGCGCGTAGCTCCCGGTCGTGGAAGTAGTGGCTGCGGATCAGCAGCCGGCCGGCCGGGCCGAGCACGTCGAGCAGCCGCTCCGTGTCGAACGGCGGCCGGTAGCCGGGCAGGTGCTCCCGGTGCGTCGGGGCGTACAGGACGACCCGTTCGTCGGGCCCGAGGCCGAGGTCGGCACGCAGCCGGCGCACCTCCCCGGCGGTCGCGGTGACCAGCCGGTCGTTGCGCGGGTAGCCCACCTCCAACGTGGTGTACGCGGCCGGGTACGCGCGCTCCCACATCTGGCTGGAGAAGCTGTTCGCGCTGACGCTGTAGTCCCACCGGTCCACCCGGCGCAGCAGCCCGGCGAAGTCCATCCCGACCGCGCCGACCGGGTAGCGCTGCTGGTCCAGGCCCATCACCTTCACGGGCGTGCCGTGGTGGGTCTGCACGTGCACGGTGCCTGGCCGCTTGCGGACGTGGTCCGGGAAGTTCACGTTGTTGACCAGCCACCGCGCCCGGGCCAGCGCCCGGTAGTACGCGGGCGTCCCGGCGACCACGTACGCGACGCCCGTGGGCACGGTGTGCACGCGGTCCCGCCGGACGATCCAGACCCCGCGCACCTGCGGCGCCAGCCGCCGGGCCGCCTCGAAGATCGCTGCCGGGTTGTCCGAGTAGCCCCGGTACCAGTAGGCCGCGTAGACGGCCAGCGTCTCATCGACCGGCCGGCGCAGCTCGGCCCGGTAGTACTCGCGCAGCAGGGCGTCCCGGGCCAGCCGGGCCGCGCGCCGGGCCGGGGGCACGAACCGCCGCTTGGCGCTCCGCGCGGTACGCCGGGCGGCGTCCCGCGCGCGGTAGGCGGTGCGCAGCGCGCTGAAGGTACGCCAGCGCCCGGCGGCCACCAGCCGGTGCTTGAGTCCTTCCGCGCCCGCCGGGGCCGGATAGCCGCCGGGGGGCAGCCAGCGCGCGTGGTCGGCGGTGATCTCAGCGAAGAAGGCCGGCCGCAGCTCGGGGTCGATCCGCTCCCCGTTGCCGAGCACGCTCAGGTAGTGCCAGATCATCCGCTCGAACAACGCGGGGCGCAGGTCGTCGACCGCCGGCCCCCAGGCGTCCATCAGCCGGAACACCCGGTGCCACTGGTCGAAGACCTCGAAGTGCCGCTCGCCCCTGGTCCTGGTGATCGCCCCGGTGCGGCGCTGCCGGTAGTTGACGCAGACCCGGTCCAGCACGCCGATCCGCTCGGCGGCCATCAGCACGGGATAGCTGAACGAGACGTCCTCGTACCAGCCGGGGGCGAAGCGCAGCCCCTCCTCGATCAGGAACCGCCGGCGGACCAGCCGGTTCCAGGCGGTGTGCAGCAGCCGCAGCGTCTCGGGCCGGTCCCGCAGCCGGAAGGTCTCCTCGCCGGGCGGCTCCGGGAAGACCTCCGCCATCGCGCTGCGGCTGGTGGCATCGTTCCAGTGCGTCCGGACGTGGTCGACCAGGAGCACGTCGGGGCGGGTGGCGCGGAGGCGGCCGACCACCTCGGTGAGGCACCCGGGGGCGAGCCAGTCGTCGCCGTCGACGAACCAGACGTACTCGCCGGCGGCCCGGTCCAGCCCGATGTTGCGGGCCGGACCGAGCCCCACGTTCTCCGTCAGCCGGACGGCGCGCATCCGCGGGTCGCGGGCCGCGTACTCCGTCAGGATCTCGCCGCTGTCGTCGGGCGAGCAGTCGTCGACGCCGATCACCTCGATGTCGGCGACGGGCTGCCCGAGGATGGAGTCGAGGCATTCGCGCAGGTAGCCCTGCACCCGGTAGGCCGGCACGACGAAGCTGATCAGTGTCATCGGCCGGCCCCTGTCGTCAGCCCGGCGAGCGACCTCCCGCGCCGACCAGGCCCACCGACGCCCGCGCGGCGCGGGCGGGCAGGACGACCCAGGCGAGGGCGACACTCCCCACGAAAACCACGAGAAGGTACGTACCGAGTGTAGCCATACCGATACCCGCAAAACCGACGATCGCCGCCAGGGCCAGCAGCACTGACCGGCCCTCCCAGCCCAGCGTGCCCACGTGCAGCGGCGGGGCGGACTGCCGCTTCTCCAACCGGGCGGTCAGGTCGTAGTGGTGCAGGGTCAGCACGAAGACGTACCCGAAGATCAGCCACGGCGGCACGTCGCCGACCACCCCGACCGCGATGGCGAACAGGAACTCGCCCGCCCGCAGCGCGGCCGGCACCAGCCAGTCCAGCGGCCCGGCGTGCGTCGCGCCCGCGCCGAGGCCGGCGACCAGCAGCACCAGCAGCGCGACCGGCACCGCCCACCGCGGGACCTGCGCCCCGTCGCGGGTCAGCAGCGCCGCCACCAGCAGCGCCGCCGGGCCCAGCGCCGCGACGACCGCCAGCGCCAGCGGGCCCACCGGCCGGAGCGCCGGCAGGAGCCGGGCCAGCGGCCCGTCGTCGCGGTGCAGGGTGGCGTCGACCGTGTCCAGCACCGGCACCCGCATCCAGCGGGCCCGCAGCGTACGCAGCGCCCCGGTGTACGCGAAGGCCAGCACCCCCCAGGCCAGCACCGCGTACAGGCTGACCAGCGGGCCGAACAACGCCACGGTGATCGCGATCAACGCCCACCGCTCCCCGATCGGGAAGACCACCGTGCGCTTCAGCCAGTACGACACCGAACCTGTGTCGGCCTGCACCCGGTTGGAGGCGGCGTTCAGCTTGTCGCCGATGCCGCCGCCGGCGGTGCCCACCGCCTTCGGCCGGCGCGCCGCCTCGTCGTGCAGCACGCCGTACCAGGTGTCCGTCATGTGCCGCACGGTCTGGAGGGTGATCGCGGCGATCGCCAGCGCCCAGCCGTACCGGAAGCCGGCCTGGGTGGCCCCGTAGCCGAGGCCGGCGTAGACCACGTACTCCTTCGCCCGGTCGGCCATCGTGTCCAGCCAGCCGCCCCACGCGCTGAAGTGCCGGGTGTAGCGGGCGAGCTGGCCATCCACGCAGTCCAGCACGAAGCCGAGGTAGAGCAGCACCGCCCCGGCGACCAGCGCCAGCCGGCCGCCCGTGCCGAAGAGCACCGCGGCGGCCACCGCGAAGGCCACCGAGATCATCGTGACGGCGGTCGGGCCGAGCCCGAGCTTCGCCGACGCCTTCGTCACGTACGGCGACCAGGTGCTGACGAAGAAGGTGGTGAAGAAGTCGTCCCGCTCCTTCACCGAGAGCCTGAGCTCGGCCCGGTCCTCGTCGACGGCGGCCACGGCCGCCTCCGCGGCGGCCAGCCCCGCCGGGTCGCCCACCCGGTGCGCCACGAGCAGGCGTACCCGCTGAGCGAAGGTCAGCACACCGAGCCCGGCGAGGCCGGCGAAGAGCCGGTCCACGGCGGGCCCGGCCGGCGGCGGCGCGGCGGCCGACGGCGCGCCGACGGGCACCACCCCGGCGGCGGCCGCGCGCGCGGCGGCGGCGAGCGACGGCAGGTCGTCCACGCCGACCCGCAGCGCGCCACCGAACACGCCGGTGGCTTCGCCGTCCAGCGCCTGCGCCGCTCCGGCCCCGACCACCTGGCCGCGCTCCTCGCGCACGGCCGTGTGGCCGTCGCCGGGCGGATCGGTGAGCACCAACGCGACCGTCGGCCCGACGGGGCTGGTGGCCAGGTGCCGCAGTACGGCGGTGTGCGCGACCAGGTCGGCGCCGGTCACGAGCACCGGGCCCGTGGCCGCGTCGACGAGGTCGGCCAGCTCGTCCAGCCCGGCGGCGTGGCGCACCTCGTGCGCCCCGGCGCGCCGGAGCTGGTCGGCCAGCCGGTCGGCGAGGTGTTCGCCCGAGCGGGTCGGCAGGCTCGCGGCCGGTGCGTCGGCGGCGAGCACGATCGCGAGCGTCACCGCGGGACCGCGGCGTGGTACGCGGCGAGCGCCTCGGCGATCGTCCCGTCGACGGTCAGCCGGCCCCCGTCGAGGTACAACCCCCGACGGCAGAACCGGGTCAGGTCCTTTTCGTTGTGTGACACCAGCACCAGAGTGCGCCCCTCCCCGAGCAGACGGTCGATCGTCGCATAACACTTCTTGCGGAACTCCGCGTCCCCGACCGCCGTCACCTCGTCCATGAGCAGGATCGGGTGCGGCAGGTGCGAGATGATGGCAAAGCCGAGCCGGACCTTCATGCCCGACGAGTAGTGCCGCACCGACGTGTCGACGGCCCGCTCCACCTGCTCGCCGGCGAACGAGACGATGTCGTCGAAGTGCCGCCGCAGGTAGCCCGACGGGAGTCCGTGCAGGCCGCCGACCAGGTAGAGGTTCTCCCGCCCGGTCAGGTCGTTGGAGAACCCGGCGGAGAGTTCCAGCAGCGGCGCGACGTCCCCACGCACCCGGATCCGGCCCTCGTCGGGGATGAGCACGCCGGCGATCAGCCGCAGCAGGGTGCTCTTGCCGGTGCCGTTGCGCCCGACCACGCCGACGGTCTCCCCGGCCCGGACCGAGAACGACACGTCCCGCAGCGGCCAGAACCGGCCGTCGTCGGCGCCGCGCCGCCCCCGGTGGATGAACAGCTCCCGCAGCCGCAACTGCCGCCGCCGGTTGCGGACGAACCGGATGCCGAGCCCCTCCGCCTCGATGATCGGATCGGCCATCCCTACAGTTCCTTGAGTACGGCGGGTTCGAGCCGGCGGAACGTCCACCAGCCGGCGGCCAGCACCAGCAGGCTCACGCCGACGGAGGTGGCGAGCAGCCGGGCGTCCGGGAACTCGTCCGGGTACCAGACCGCGTGGTGCAGCTGGAAGATGCCGACCAGCGGATTCAGCTCGTAGGCGGCCTTCAGCCAGCCCGGCAGGTCGGCGTCGCGCACGAGGCTCAGCGGATAGATGATCGGGGTGGCGTAGAAGAGCACCCGGACGACCAGCCGCATGAAGCGCTCGACATCGCGCATCAGCACGTTGACCGCCGAGAGCAGCAGCGCCAGCCCGACCAGCAGGACGGCCTGCACCGCCACCGCGAGCGGCAGGGCCAGCAGCGACCAGCCCGGCTCGACCCGGCCGGACGCGGCGTACCCGACGGCGACGGCGAGCAGGATCGGCAGGCCGGCGGCGTACTCGGCGAAGCGGCCGGTGACCCGGCCGATCGGGAAGACCTGCCGCGGCACGTTCATCGTCGTGATCAGCCGGGCCTGGCCGGTCAGCGCGTTGGTCGCCTCGCTCAGCGCCGAGCTGGTCCACATCCAGGCGAAGATCCCGGTGAGCAGGAACAGCGGGTACGAGTCGGCCGCGTCGCCGAGGTGGCGGTTGGTGTCCCGGGAGTAGAGGACCCCGAAGACGAACCAGTAGATCGCCCCCAGGCCGAGGGGCTCGATCAGCGACCAGAGGTAACCGAGCACGGACTGCTGGTACTTCACGGCGAGGTCGCGCCGGACCAGGATGCGCAGCGAGGTGCGGTGCGACCACAACGCCGCGACGCCAGAGGTCACCGCCGCCTCCCGCCTCACCGGACGGACGACAGGCTAGCAGTCGATGAACGAACGCCCCCTCAGCACTCGATCACGTTGACGGCCAGTCCGCCGCGCGCCGTCTCCTTGTACTTCACCTTCATGTCCGCGCCGGTCTCGCGCATGGTCTTGATGACCTTGTCCAGCGAGACGTGGTGCACCCCGTCGCCGCGCAGCGCCAGCCGGGCGGCAGTGATCGCCTTGATGCTAGCCACCGCGTTCCGCTCGATGCAGGGGATCTGCACCAGACCACCGACCGGGTCGCAGGTCAGGCCCAGGTTGTGTTCCATGCCGATCTCGGCGGCGTTCTCCACCTGCGCGGGGGTGCCGCCCAGCGCCTCGGCCAGCCCGGCGGCGGCCATCGAACAGGCCGAGCCCACCTCGCCCTGGCAGCCCACCTCGGCACCGGAGATCGAGGCGTTCTCCTTGAACAGCACGCCGATCGCGCCCGCCGCCAGCAGGAACCGCACCACCCCCTCCTCGGAGGCGCCCGGGGAGAACCGGGTGTAGTAGTGCAGCACCGCCGGGATGATGCCGGCCGCCCCGTTGGTCGGCGCGGTGACGACCCGACCGCCGGCCGCGTTCTCCTCGTTGACGGCGAGGGCGAAGAGGGTCACCCAGTCCATCGCCCGCAGCGGGTCGGCGGGGTCGGACTCCGTCTCCAGGCTGCGGCGCAGCTCGGCGGCGCGGCGGCGGACCTTCAGCCCGCCGGGCAGCACCCCGTCGCGCGAGCAGCCCCGCTCGACGCACTCCCGCATCACCCGCCAGATCTCCAGCAGGCCGGTGCGCACCTCGCCCTCACCGCGCCAGGAGAGCTCGTTGGCGAGCATCACCTCGCTGATCGACAGCCCCGTCGACGCGGTCACGTCGAGCAGCTGCGCGCCGGTGAGGAACGGGTGACGTACGCGCGTGGTGTCGGGCTTGATCCGGTCCGCCCCGGCCGCCGCCTCGTCCACCACGAAACCGCCGCCGACCGAGTAGTACGTCCGGGCCCGCAGCTCCGCGCCCCGGTCGTCGTACGCGACGAAGGTCATCCCGTTGGGGTGGTACGGCAGCGACCGGCGCCGGTGCAGCACCAGGTCGCGGTCCGGGTCGAAGTCGATCTCGTGCGCGTCGAGCAGGCCCAGCCGGCGCTCGGCACGGATCCGGGTGATCCGCGCGTCGACCGTGTCGGTGTCGACCGTCTCCGGGGCCTCGCCGGCCAACCCGAGCAGCACCGCCCGGTCGCTGCCGTGGCCGTGCCCGGTCGCGCCCAGCGAGCCGAAGAGTTCCGCCTGCACCCGGACCGTGCCGGTCAGCAACCCGTCGGCCTTCAGGCCCGCGACGAAGGTACGGGCGGCCCGCATCGGCCCCACCGTGTGGGAGCTGGACGGCCCGATGCCGACACTGAAGAGGTCGAAAACGCTGATCATGGCTGCACTTCCTCGCCGTCGTACCTCGTGGGTCTCCGGCACGGTCGTGGCCGGCCCGGTCGGGGCGGCCGTCCGGCACCCGGGGGTGTGGGTGCCCGACCGGCGAGCCTACCCGCCCAGCTCAGCGCCTGCCGCCAGCCGCGACCGGTCGACACGTCCCGGCGGGTCCCGGGGGCGTCGCGGGGCCGGTTCCCGGGTAACCACCTACGGGTACGGGCACCGCCGATCCTCCTCCGGACCGAGGGCGCGGTGGCCACCCCTTCCTACCGTTGAGGGCAGAGGCGGCGAACGCCGCAGAGTGGGAGTACGACGATGAGTCGCAAACTGGTCCGCCCCCATCAGGGGCGCATGATCGCCGGCGTCTGTGCCGGCCTGGCCCAGCGTTTCGGCAGGTCGGCCGGCTTCATCCGGCTGCTGTTCCTGCTGTCGCTGCTGCTGCCCGGCACCCAGGTGGTCGTCTACCTGGTGCTCTGGGTCCTGATGCCGAACGAGGACCGCTACGCCGCCGCCCGCTACTGAGCCCACCCGCCCCCGCCCGAGGCGGGGGTGAGCACGAGGCGCCCGTCCCGTCGACAGGGGCGGGCGCCGTCGTGTCGTGGGAGCGCCGTCAGGGGGCGGTGTAGGTGACCGTCACCTTCTCGTAGCCGAGGGAGCGCAGCAGCCCCTCCAGCATCTTGCGGGTGTTCTCCTCGGCCCGCTGGGTCAGGCCGCTGTCGCGGGCGGCGGTGGTGATCCGCTCCTCGGCGAGCTGGTAGACCTGCTGCTGGCGGTTGGGGTCGCCCTTCACCAGCTCGCCGACCCGGTTGAGCAGCCCGCGCTCCTCGGCGAAGACGTAGCTCTTCTCCAGGTCGAGGTTGGTCTTGGCGAGCTGCGGCGCCGGCAGCCTGATCTCCACCGACTTGCCGTCGGCCGACTCCACCACCGCGCCCTCGGAGATCTTGGCGAAGTCGACGTACGCCTCCACGCTGCCCGCCCCGACGAAGAGGGTGCGCTGGCTGAGCAGCCAGTCGGGCACGTTGCGCCGGTCGTTCTGGAGATCGACGACCACCTGGAAGTTGCCCTCGGCCGCGACGTAGCGGCTGAGATCCTGGATCGACTTGAGCAGCGGCGGCTGGCTGCGGTCGGTCTGTTCCTTGGCGAACGGGTTGCGGAAGTCCGGCAGCAGGCCGGTGGCCTGCACACCGAGCAGCACCACCACCGCCAGCGCCGCCGCGCCGAGCACCCAGAGCAGGCCGCGCGCAGGCCCGCCCGCCGGTGGTGGTGGCGCGCCCGCATCCGGCTCGGTTGTGACAGCCGACCGCTCCTTGAGCGCCTCGCCGGTCGGATAACCGGGGAACTCCCTCGTGGGCTCGTTGATGTCACCGTCGCGGGCCATGGCCCTCACCGTCCTCGTCAGACACGTCGTCTGAGATGACGGTACGGCTCCGGTGCGACAGCCGCTCGTCGAAGCGCGCCGGCAGGCGAACCCGCCGCGTCGAATCCGCGAAATAGCAGGTCAGGACGGGTCGGACGACCGGCGGCTCGCGCTCACTCGATCGGGCCGGAGAGGACGAGCACCCGGGCGTGGATCTGGTTGCGCTGCTGGAGCGCCGCGCGCAGGGCGCGGTGCAGCCCGTCCTCCAGGTAGAGCCCGCCGTTCCACTGCACGACGTGCGGGAAGAGGTCGCCGTAGAAGGTGGAGTCCTCGGCGAGGAGCTTGTCCAGCGCCAGCTCACGCTTGGTGGTGATCAACTGGTCCAGGCGCAGCGGCCTCGGCGGGATCTCCGCCCACTGCTTGAGCGTCAGGTTGTGCTCCGGGTAGGGACGCCCGTCCCGGACCGCTCTGAAGATCACGACGGCACGCTCCCCTCCCCCTGGCCGGGCCGACCCACGACACCGGGTCGGGTCGCGGCGCGGCACCGCGACCTGCGGCACCGATGACCGTGCCAGCGTAGCGGGCTGCACCACACCGCGTTCTGCTCCCCGATGTCAGTTTCGCCACCCGCCGTCCGGTTCGCCACCGGACGAAACACCTGACGGCACATCCGGCGCCGCTCAGCTCCAGCGCCCCCGCCGGACCACCTCGCCCACCGGGCGACGCCCGCGGCGCAGCGACGGTGACCGGTGGTCAGGCGCGCGATAACCCACCGTGACGGCGCCGACGGGCTCGTACTCCCCCGGCACCCCGAACGCCTCCCGGTACGCGTCGAGGCGCTGCGCGGGGATGCCGAAGAAGCACGCCCCCAGCCCTTCGTCCACGGCGGTCAGCAACATCAGCAGGGCGGCGAAGCCGGTGTCCACGTACCAGTAGGGCACCGGCCAGCGCTCAGCCGAACGGTCCGCCCAGCCCTTGTCCGGTTCCGCGTAGCGCTCCAGGTAGGCCGACCGGTTCGCGTGCGGGACGACGATCAGCGGGGCCCGGCGCATCCCCGCCAGCCACCGCTCCCGGCCGCCGCCGCCCGGGGTGGTCGCCGCCCAGAACCGCTCGCGGTCCTCCGACGCTTCCAGCACCAGGAAGCCCCAGCCCTGGGCGAAGCCGGCCGACGGCGCGCGGACCGCGTGGTCGAGCAGCCGCTCCACCACGTCGGGCGGGACGGGACGGTCCGGGTCGTAGTTGCGCACCATCCGGCGTCGCCGGACCACCTCGCCGAACTCCATGCGCTCCCCCGCTCAGGCCCCGGGCCGTACGCCCCAGGCACCCCGCCAGGTCGCGCCCGGCTTCAGGGTGATGACGTCCCGGCCCGAACGGAACGCGTCCGGCGGGCAGGTCATCGGCTCCACCGCCACGGAACGGCGCCGCCGCTCGCCGGGCAGGGCGTCACCGGTGAACACCTGCCACCAGCCGAACTCCCGGTCCGCCCAGATCCGTACGCCCGCCGTGCCGTCCGGGGCCGCCAGGCTGACCACCGAACCGCCGTCGTCGTCGCGGATCACGTCGCCGAAGCAGAGGTCGAGCCGGGCGCCGCCGATCCGGCGGGGGCTGGTCCAGTCGTACTCGGTGCCGGCGACCGGGGTACCCCCGATCGGCAGCAGCCGGCCGTCCACCTGCAACCGCGTGCGGGCCGGCAGCCGCATCGACAGGTCGTCCACCGCCACCCCGGGCACCCGCAGGTACGGGTGCACCGCGAAGCCGAACGGCGCGGGCTCGGCGCCGAGGTTCGTCGCCTCGTGCTCCGCGCGCAACCCGTCCGGGCCGACGCTCCACCGGGTACGCAGCCGCAGCGGCCACGGGTAGCCCGGCTGCGGCGGCAGGTCGTAGCCGACGGTCACCGCGTCGGACGACTGCTCCACCAGCCGCCACGGCACCCAGTTGACCAGCCCGTGGATGGCCACGCCCCGGTCCGGCTCGCTGAGGGTGAGCTGCAACGACCGCTCGCCGAAGGTGTAGCGCCCGTCGCGGATCCGGTTCGGCCAGGGGGCCAGCACCTGCCCCGCGCAGCCGGGACAGATCTCGTCGGCGTCGTACCCGTCGAGGTGGTCGGTCCCGTCGTGCCGGTATGTCCGGACCCCACCGCCCACCTCCACGATGACGGCCTCGTGGCCGGCGGCGGAAATGGTCCACTGTGCGCCCGAGGGCGGACGCTGGTCG
This sequence comes from Micromonospora sp. CNZ303, assembly GCF_004345505.1. Classification (NCBI taxonomy): domain Bacteria; kingdom Bacillati; phylum Actinomycetota; class Actinomycetes; order Micromonosporales; family Micromonosporaceae; genus Micromonospora; species Micromonospora sp. CNZ303. The sequence goes on from NZ_SLVT01000002.1 coordinate 315,445, forward strand.
GGGGTGTCCATGCCGGCGACCCTAACGGTTCCCGCCCCGCCGTCGCTCGCCCCGACCCGCCCCGTCACGCCTTGTCACCGCCGGACGGGTCCGCCGCCCGGTAGCGCAGCAGCACCGGGAAGGCCACCGCGAGCAGCACCGCGAGGGCCGCCGAGAGCAGCCCGCCGCCGATCCAGGCGACGCCGCCGCCGAAACCGGCCGCCACCGCACCGGCCCGCAGGTCGCCCAGGCGCGGGCCGCCGGCGATGACCACCGTGTTGACGCCCATCAGCCGCCCGCGCATCCGGTCCGGCGCGTAGACCAGCAGCATCGACTGCCGCAGCACGGCGCTGACCAGGTCGGCCGCCCCGGCCACCGCGAGCAGCAGCACCATCAGCCAGAGCTGGCCGGCGAGGCCGGCCGCCGCGATCGCCAGCCCCCAGCCGACCACCGCCAGCACCAGCACCAGCCCCTGCCGGCGCAGCCGCCCGATCCACCCGGAGGTCAGCCCGCCAAGCATCGCGCCCGCCGCGATCGCGCTGTAGAGCCAGCCGACGGCCGCGCCGCCGCCGAAGCGGGACTCGGCGATCTCGGGGAAGAGCGCCCGGGGCATGGCCAGCACCATGGCGATCAGGTCGATGACGAAGGAGAGCATCAGCACCGGGGTGGTGGCCAGGTAGCGCAGGCCGTCGACGATGCTGGCCAGCCCGGCCCGCCGTGGGGCGGCGTCCGGGTCCGCGTCCGGGTCCGGCTCCGGCGGCATGGCCGGCAGCTTCACGGTCGCCCAGACGGCGACCAGGTAGAGCACCGCGTCGGCCGCGTAGGCGATCGGCAGGCCGAGGTCGGTGCCCCACCAGGCGAAGATCAGGCCGGCGGCCAGTGGGCCGAACACCGAGGCGGCCGTGTAGGTGGTGAAATTCAGCGTGGTCGCCGCCGGCACCAGCTCCGCCGGCACCAGCCGGGGCAGGATCGCGTTGCGGGTGGGCGAGCTGATCGCGAAGGCGATCGACTGCACCGCCACCAGGACGAGCAGCAGCAGCGGGCTGCCGATCCCGAGCACCGCCTGCACCGCCAGACCGAACGTGGCGGCCCAGAGCACCGCCGCCGTCGCCAGCAGCACCTTGCGCCGGTCGTGCGCGTCGGCCACCGCGCCGCCCCAGAGCCCGAAGACCAGCAGCGGTACGAACGCCGCGATCCCGATCAGCCCGACCCAGAGTGAGCTGCCGGTCAGCGCGTACATCTCCACCGGCACGGCGACGGCGGTGAGCTGGATGCCGAACATCGCGATGCCGTTGCCGAGCCACATCCGCCGGTACGCCGGCACGGCCAGCGGGCGCACGTCGATCGCGAACCGGCGCAGCCCGCTCGGCCGCGCGTCCTTGAGCTGGGTCACGGCGCCAGCCGCTCGACGCTCCACTCCCCGGGCCCGGTGAGCCGGAACCGCAGCCGGTCGTGCAGCCGGCTGACCCGGCCCTGCCAGAACTCCACCGACTCCGGCCGCACCCGCAGGCCACCCCAGTACGGCGGGGCGGGGATCGGCTCGACCTCGGCGAACCGCTCCGCCGCCGCCCGGTACGCCTCGTCCAGCACGGTCCGCCCGGGGATCACCCGGGACTGGGTGCTGGCCCAGGCGCCGAGCTGGGAGCCGCGCGGCCGGCTGGCGAAGTACGCCTCCGTCTCCGCCCGGTCGACCCGCTCGACCCGGCCGGCAACCACCACCTGCCGGTGCAGCGGGAACCAGGGGAAGACGAGGCTCACGTGCGGGTTGACGGCCGCCTCGGCGCCCTTTCGGGACCCGTAGTTGGTGAAGAAGACGAAGCCCTCCGGGTCGTACCCCTTCAGCAGCACGGTGCGCGCGCTCGGGCGGCCCGCGGCGTCGGCGGTGCCGACCACCATCGCGTTCGGTTCGGGCAGTCCGGCGGCGACCGCGTCGGCGAACCAGCGGGCGAACTGGCCGTGCCAGTCGGCGGCCAGGTCCGCCTCGGAAAGGCCCAGCTCCGGGGCGTACTCGTTACGCATACCTGCCGGCCGGACTGTGTCCCCCGTCACGTTCCCCCTCCTCCTCGTCGACCCGGCCCGCTGCCTGCGGCGCTGGCCAGCCCGCACCGCACAGTGTCGCCGACGCGGTCCGGGCCACCCGGACCGGGGATGTCGTGTGCGGCACAGTCGCAGTGGGTCGCGAATCCGGTTACCCAGCAGGCAAGATGTCACGAACACATCCCTGAGGGTCGCCTAAGGCGCTCGCCCGGCTGGGCCGGGACCGGAGCCCGGGCGGGCGCACCGAGCAGATCCAGGAGAGCGATATGGCCGATTTCAAACCCGGGCTGGAGGGCGTCGTAGCCTTCGAGACCGAGATCGCCGAACCCGACCGCGAGGGCGGCGCGCTGCGCTATCGCGGCGTCGACATCGAGGATCTGATCGGCCAGGTCTCCTTCGGCAACGTGTGGGCGCTGCTGGTCGACGGGCGGTTCGGCCCGGGTCTGCCGCCGGCGGAGCCGTTCCCGGTGCCGGTGCACTCCGGTGACATCCGGGTGGACGTGCAGTCCGCGGTCGCGATGCTGGCCCCGTACTGGGGTCTCAACCAGCTGCTCGACATCTCCGACGAGCAGGCCCGCGAGGACCTCGCCCGGGTGTCGGTCACGGCGCTCTCCTTCGTCGCCCAGTCGGCGCGCGGCCTGGGCCTGCCGGCCGTGCCGCAGAAGGAGATCGACAAGGCGTCCACCATCGTCGAGCGCTTCATGAAGCGCTGGCGGGGCGAGCCGGACCCGCGGCACGTCAAGGCGGTCGACGCCTACTTCATCTCGGCCGCCGAGCACGGCCTGAACGCCTCCACCTTCACCGCCCGGATCGTCGCCTCCACCGGCGCGGACGCCGCGGCCTGCATCTCCTCCGGCATCGGCGCCCTCTCCGGCCCGCTGCACGGCGGCGCCCCGTCCCGCGTGCTCAGCATGCTGGAGGCGGTCGAGCGCAGCGGCGACGCCGAGGGCTACGTCAAGGGCGTCCTCGACCGGGGCGAGCGGCTGATGGGCTTCGGCCACCGCGTCTACCGGGCCGAGGACCCGCGCGCCCGAGTGCTCCGCCGCACCGCCAAGGAGCTGGGCGCGCCGCGCTTCGAGATCGCCGAGGCGCTGGAGAAGGCCGCCCTGGCCGAGCTCCAGGCCCGCCGGCCGGACCGGGTGCTCGCCACCAACGTCGAGTTCTGGTCGGCCGTGGTGCTGGACTTCGCCGAGGTGCCGGCGCACATGTTCACCTCCATGTTCACCTGCGCCCGGATGGGCGGCTGGAGCGCGCACATCCTGGAGCAGAAGAAGCTCCAGCGGCTGGTCCGCCCGTCGGCCCGCTACGTCGGCCCGGGCAGCCGCAAGCCCAGCGACGTCGAGGGCTGGGACGCCATCCCGCACGGCGTCTGAGGTGTAAGGAAGGGCCCCTCCTAACGCCTGGCGTATAGGAAGGGGCCCTTCCTTGCAACCGGGTGCGGTCGGCGTGCGACATCGGGGCGGCGTACCGGCACGGATTGTGGTGGACGCCTCAACGTCGCTGGTGGGATCAGCGGTCGGCGCGGCCGGCGCGGGTGGGAGGATGAGGGCCGGCAGTGTCGCCGGACCGGGCCCGGGTCCCGGCCACGTCGTGCGCCTGAGCGCGCGTCCGCCGTCGATCCGCGCCCGCCTGAACACCGGGCCCGCCCTCGCCCATGCGGAAGGATCTCGACAACCGTGGCTGACGCACCGACCATCCGGATTCCCGACGACCTCAAGCCCGCCGACGGGAGGTTCGGCTGCGGGCCGTCCAAGGTCCGTCCGGCGGCGGTCTCCGCCCTCGCCGAGGTGGCGACGAGCTACCTGGGCACCTCGCACCGGCAGAAGACCGTCCGCGACGAGGTGGCCCGGCTGCGCCGCGGCATCGCCGACTTCTTCTCCCTCCCCGAGGGCTACGAGGTGGTGCTGGGCAACGGCGGCACCACGGCCTTCTGGGAGGTCGCGACGTTCGGCCTGGTCCGGGACCGGGCGCAGTTCGCCAGCTTCGGCGAGTTCGGCGCGAAGTTCGCCAAGTCCGTCAAGGACGCCCCGTTCCTCGGCGAGCCCACCGTCCGCAAGTCGGAGGCCGGCACCGCGCCCACCCTGACCGCCGAGGCCGGGGTGGACGTCTACGCCACCCCGCACAACGAGACCTCGACGGGTGTCGCGGTGCCGATCAGCCGGGTGGCCGGCGCCGACCCCGGCTCGCTGCTGCTGGTCGACGCCACCTCGGGCGCCGGCGGCTTGGACGTCAACGTCGGCGAGACCGACGTCTACTACTTCGCCCCGCAGAAGTGCTTCGGCTCCGACGGCGGCCTGTGGCTGGCCCTGATGTCGCCGGCCGCGCTGGAGCGGGCCGGCGAGATCAAGGCGTCCGGCCGCTACATCCCGGCCTTCCTCGACCTGGTCACCGCGATCGACAACTCGCGGCTGGAGCAGACCTACAACACCCCGGCGCTGGCCACCATCTTCCTGGCCGCCGAGCAGACCGACTGGATGAACTCCCAGGGCGGGCTGGCCTGGGCGGCCAAGCGCACGGCCGAGAGCGCCGCGATCGTGTACGGCTGGGCGGAGCGCTCCGAGGTGGCGACGCCGTTCGTCACCGACCCGGCGCTGCGCTCCAACGTGGTCGCCACCATCGACTTCGCCGACTCCGTCGACGCCACCGCGATCGCGAAGGCGCTGCGCGCCAACGGCATCGTGGACACGGAGCCCTACCGCAAGCTGGGCCGCAACCAGCTCCGCGTCGCGCTCTTCCCGGCCGTCGAGCCGGCCGACGTCGAGGCGCTGACCGAGTCGATCGACTACGTGGTCGAGCGACTCTGATCGCCGTCACGGTCGGTGGCCGCCGGACACGTCGGCGGCCACCGACCGTGATCATCGTCGCAGCTCAGTCGCGACATGCGGGTGTCGCATCCCCCACCTGCGGACAGATGCGCGTACGGTGGTGCGAGGACGCCCGGGTGGCCGGCTCGTGGCGTGACGGCCAGCGAAGCGGGACGGAGGCTACGCCATGCGCCCAGTACGCTTCGTCGCCCTCTCCGAGGACGGCCAGGCCCTGGTGCTCGCCGACGAGGTCGGGCGACTGCTCGCCCTGCCCATCGACGAACGGATCGCCGGCGCGTTGCACGCCGAGCCCGGCGCCCCGCCGCTCGCGGTGGCCCCGTCGGCGACCGCCGACCCGGTGCCCTCACTCTCCCCACGGGACATTCAGGCCAAGATCCGTTCCGGCGAGTCCGCCGAGGACGTCGCCCGGATCGCCGGCGTGCCGGTCGACCGCGTGCTGCGCTACGCCGGCCCGGTGCTCCAGGAGCGGGCCATGCTCGCCCAGCACGCCCGCCGCACCCGGCTGAAGGGCGCGGAGAAGCCCACCCCGCTCGCAGAGGTGGTCAACGGCCGGCTGGCCCAGCACGGGATCGACACCGAGAAGATCTCCTGGGACGCGTGGCGCCGCGACGACGGCACCTGGCGGATCGTGGCGACCTGGCCCTCGGGCAAGGCGACCGCGCAGGCGATCTGGGATCTCGACAAGACCCGGCAGTCGGTCACCCCGCACGACGACATGGCGCAATACCTCTGCGCCGAGCGGCCCACCCCGATCCTCGGCCAGGAGCCGGCACCGGAGCGGGGCGGCCACGCGCTGCCCGGCCCGTCGCGCGGCGAGCCGAGCCGGGGCGGGCACGGCCTGCCGGCGGCGGCGGAGCACAGCCGTCCCGGGCGCGACCCGATCCGGGCCGGGCGGGACGCCCTGCTCGCCTCGCTCGACCGTCCGCTCGGCTCGACCTCGGGTCGTGGGCTCGAACCCCGCACCCCGGCCGCCCTGGCCGGGCAGGACGCGCCACGCCAGCGGCCGGTCGGCGGTGGGGCGGCGGCGCTGCTCGGCGGCGGGCAGGGTTCCGCCTTCGACGACGACTCGGACGCGCCCAAGGAGGTGCCGGCCGTGCCGTCGCTGGCGGTGCTCCGGCCCCGTCGTACGGGCGCGCCGGCGGCAGCGGCGGGCGAGTCGACCGACGCCGGCGGCAAGCCGCGCAAGCGCCTGCCGAGCTGGGACGACGTGCTCTTCGGCAGCGGCCCGGCGGCCCGCGAGTCCTCGTGACCGCCTGACTCCGGCGACCACCGGTCGCCGGAGTCAACGCGAGGCGCTCCAACTGCCGCCGTGGCAGGGTGGCCCCATGGAGTACACGAACCTCGGCCGTACGGGCCTGTCGGTCAGCCGCCTCTGCCTCGGCACGATGAACTTCGGGCCGCAGACCACCGAGCCGGACAGCTTCGCGATCATGGACCGGGCCCTCGACCACGGCATCAACTTCTTCGACACCGCCGACGTCTACGGCTGGCAGACCGGCGAGGGGATCACCGAGCAGATCATCGGGCGTTGGTTCGCCCAGGGCGGCGGCCGGCGGGAGAAGGTCGTGCTGGCCACCAAGGTCTACGGCAAGATGGGCGAGTGGCCCAACCAGCAGGGCCTCTCCGCCCGGCACATCGTCCGGGCCTGCGAGGACTCGCTGCGCCGCCTCCAGACCGACACCATCGACCTCTACCAGATGCACCACGTCTCGCGCAGCACGCCGTGGGAGGAGATCTGGCAGGCCATGGAGACCCTGGTCGCCCAGGGCAAGGTCCTCTACGTCGGATCGTCCAACTTCGCCGGCTGGCACATCTCCGTGGCGCAGGAGGCGGCGGGGAAGCGCCACTTCCTCGGCCTGGTCTCGGAGCAGTGCATCTACAACCTCATGACCCGGTACGTCGAGCTGGAGGTGGTGCCCGCCGCGCAGCACCACGGGCTGGGCATCATCCCGTGGTCGCCGCTGCACGGCGGGCTGCTCGCCGGAGTGCTGCGGAAGATGGCCGAGGGTGGGGCCGCGCGGGGCGCCAGCGGCCGCTCCGCCGACGCGCTCGCCGAGCACCGGCCGACCATCGAGGCGTACGAGAAACTCTGCGGCGACCTCGGTCACGACCCGGCGGACGTGGCCCTCGGCTGGCTGCTGTCCCGGCCCGGGGTGACCGCCCCGATCATCGGACCGCGCACCACCGACCAGCTCGACCGTTCCCTGGGCGCCCTGACCGTCGACCTCGGCGGGGACGCCCTCACCCGCCTGGACGAGCTCTTCCCGCCCGTGGGCAACGGCGGCCCCGGCCCCGAGGCCTGGGCCTGGTGACCGGGGAGCGTCAGAGAGGCCAGGCAGCCAGGCGGTCGTAGGTGGGGCGGGGGCCGGGGTGGCTGCGCACGAGGACCATCTCGCCGGCCGGCCACTCCGGGCCCTCGTAGTCGTCGAGGGTGGCGACGTCGGCGGCCACGTCGGCCGGGGGCACCCGGTCGCCGGGGCGCGCGACGGTCAGGTGCGGGCGGAACGGCTTCTCGTCGTGCGGCAGGCGGGCGTGCCGCAGCCGGGAGCGGATCAGCCGGGCCAGCACCAGCACCGGCTCCACCTCGCCCCGCAGGTCGACCCAGAGCACGGTGAACCGGCCCCGCCCGAACCGCCCGCCGCCGGCCAGCCGGAGCCGGGGCGCGGCCTGGCGGCCGTCGCTCGACCACTCGGCGGCGAGCCCGAGCGCGCTCTCCACGGCGACCAGCCGGTCCGCCTCGACGTCGCCGAGGAAGGCGAGGGTGACGTGCGCGTTGGCCGGGTCGGCGAGCCGGACGTTGGTCCCGGCGGCGGCCGCCGCGCCGATCCGCAGGCGGGCGACCTGCGCGCCGAGGTGCGCGACCGCCTCGGGCGGCGGGTAGAGCGCGACGAAGAGCCTCACGCGGGCCCCGCCCTCAGCGGTGACGCTGCCAGTGACCGGCCCGGGCGGCCGGCAGGGTCAGCCCGGCCGCGTGCAGCAGGCCCTCCACCCGGACGCGTTCCAGCTCCAGGTCGACGCCCTCCAGCTCGGTCAGGTGCTCGGCCAGCCCGAGGGCCCGGCAGGCCAGCCGGAGCCGGTCGTCGTACGCCTGGAGGACCATGCCGTGCCAGACGGGCTGGCGGCCGTCGGAACCCACCCCCTGGCTGCGCAGGCGGCGCAGGTCGGCGGCGAGTTCCTCCAGCGGGCGCCGGTCGGGCCGGTCGAAGGCGGTGAGGTCGATGTCGCGGGTCAGCGCGTCGGCCTCGACGGCCCGGTCCAGCCGGACGATGGTGCGCCGCTCCTGCCGGCGCTCACGCCACTCGGCGTACCCGCAGGCGACCCGGTCGATGATCTCGTCCGCGCAGAAGACCAGGGCGATCAGCGCCGGCAGGCTGGCCATGGCGACGATGGCCAGGATCAGCAGCAGCGCGCGCCCGAGCTCCACGTATCGACGCTAAGCCTCTTTCCCCCTTACCGCTACCGCTTTCGTGTCATCCGCGCCCTCGGTCGGGGAAGCGGTCGGCAAACCCGGTGACGGGCTCAGCAGTCGGCGGAGGTGACGTAGAAGCGCGGCATCGGCAGGATGCGGAAGCGCAGCCGGGCGCCGGAGCGGCGCAGCTGCCAGGTGAGCGCGACCAGGACGGTGGCCAGCGAGATCAGCCCACCGATCCAGATGCTGGCACCGGCGCCGTAGGTCTCGGCGACCCAGCCGATGAGCGGCGCACCGACCGGGTTGGTGCCGAGGAAGACCAGCACCCACAGGGCCATCACCCGGCCGCGGAAGGCGGCGTCCGTGCCGAGCTGGACCCGCTGGTTGGCCGCCTGGGCGAAGAAGACCATGAAGAACCCGGTCGGCAGCAGCAGCGTCACCACCATCCAGTACGCCGGGGCGAGCCCCACCAGCGTGCCGAAGCTGGCGCAGCCGACCCCCGCGCCGAGCACCAGCCAGACCGACGGGCGGCTGCGCCGCCCGGTGCCGGCGAGCGCCCCGACCAGCGCGCCGACCGCCAGCGCGGTGCTGAACAGCCCGAACGAGGCGGCACCGGTCTGGAACACGGTCTTGGCCAGCGCGGCGAGGGTCAGCTGGAAGTTGAACAGCGACATGCCGATCACCGACATCACCGCCATGGGCAGCAGCAGGTCGGGCCGCCGCCAGACGTAGCGCAGGCCGTCGACGACCTTGGCCGACGCCCGCTCGTCGCGCGGCGGCAGCGCCTCCCGGTGCAGCTCGGCGGGGCGCATCCGGATCACGGTGACCAGCGGGGCGATCGAGCTGAGCGCGGTGAACAGGAAGACCGGCCCGACGTCGAAGGCGGCGATGGCCAAGCCGGCCACGGCCGGCCCGACGATCCGGGCGGAGTTGAACACGGCCGCGTTGAGCGAGAGCGCGTTCGGCAGCAGCGACGTACCGACCAGCTCGGAGACGAACGCCTGCCGCACGGGGGTCTCCACGGCGTTGGCGACGCCGAGCAGGGCCGCGAACGCGAAGACGTGCCAGAGCTGCACGAGGCCGGTGATCACCAGCAGGGCCATGGCGAGGGCCAGGACGGTCCAGAACGCGTTCGCGACGAAGAGCAGCATCCGCTTGTCGTAGCGGTCGGCGAGCCGCCCGGAGAGCAGGGTGAGCAGCAGCACCGGGGTGAACTGGAGCGCGGTCACCACGCCGAGCGCGGTGGCGGAGTTGTCGGAGAGCTCGAGGACCAGCCAGTCCTGGGCGATGAACATCATCCAGACGCCGATCAGCTTGATCAGCTGTCCGGATGCGAAGAGCCGGTAGTTGCGGACCTGTAGGGACTGGAACATCGTGCTCAGCTTCGCCTGCACTCTTGGTGCGCCTCCTCGCGGTCGTACGCGTCATCGACGGCGGACGGCGCGGTGGCACGACGCGCGGGTCAGGCTCGGGCGAGCTGCTGAAGGATCTCGGCGGCCTGCCGCAGGGTTTCCCGCTCGGCTTCGGTCAGGTCGGCCAGCCGGCGGGCCAGCCACTCGTCACGGACCCGCTCGAACTGGTCGAGCACGGCCCGTCCCCCCTCGGTCGCCGCCAGGATGACCTGCCGGCCGTCGGTCGGATGGGGGGTGCGCTGCACGAGGCCGCGCTCCTCCAACTTCGCGACGATCCTGGTCATCGTGGGCGGCTGCACCCGTTCCACGTCGGCCAGTTCCCGAGGTGTCAGCGCACCCGCCAGCCGGAGGCTGGTGAGCGCGGAGAGCTGGGTGACCGTGAGGTCGCCGACCGGCCGGGCCTGGCGGACCCGTCGGTTCAGCCGGGTGATCGCATCACGCAACTGAGGTGCCAGCTGCGCCGGTGGCACGCTTTTCGCCGTCACCGTCCGCTCCGTCACGATAGTTAGCCTAACTAATTAGCTTGGCGAATGACCACTGATATGACCACGCTCACGAGAAGTTTGTCCTGCTCCGGGCCGGGTACCCCGTTCGGTCACCGGCCCGGAGCAGGCCGTGTTCAGAGCACCACAGACTCGATCGGTCCACGCAGGAAGTAGAGCACGAAGAGGGCCGCCACCCCGTACAGCAGCGGGTGGATCTCCCGGGCCTTGCCCTTGGCGAGCTTCACCACCACGTACGTGATCAGGCCCGCGCCGATGCCGTTGGAGATCGAGTACGTGAAGGGCATCAGCACGATCGTCAGGAACGCCGGGATCGCGATCTCGTAGTCGGACCAGTCGATCGTCCGCACCGCGGTCATCATCAGGAAGCCGACCACCACCAGCGCCGTCGACGCCGCCTCGAACGGCACCACCACGACCAGCGGCGCCAGGAACATCGCCAGCAGGAACAACCCGCCGGTGACCAGGTTGGCCACGCCCGTACGGGCGCCCTCCGCCACACCGGCGGCACTCTCGATGTACGACGTGTTGCTGGACGTGCTCGCCGCACCGCCGGCAGCCGCCGCGATCGAGTCGACCAGCAGGATCTCCTTGGCCCGCGGCGGGGTGCCCCGCTCGTCGAGCATGCTCCCCTCCTGGCCGACCGCGACCATCGTGCCCATGGTGTCGAAGAAGTCCGTGATCAGCAGGGTGAACACGAACATCAGGACGACGACCCAGCCGGCCCGGCCCCACGAGTCGAACAGGTTGAAGTTGCCGAGCAGCGACAGGTCCGGCACGTCCACCCAGGTCTTCGGCAGCTCGGGGACGTTCAGCGCCCAGCCCTTCGGGTTGGGCTTGCCGTCGACGAAGGACGGCCCGATGTTCGCCACCGCCTCGACGATGATGGCCACCACGGTGGAGCCGAGGATGCCGATGAGGATCGCGCCCTTGACCCGCCGCACCATCAGCACGATCGTCAGCAGCAGACCCACCACGAAGACGAGCAGCGGCCAACTGGCCAGGCTGCCGCCGATGCCGAGGCTGACCGGGACAGTGGTGTTCTGCACGTCCGGCACCCGGCGCACGAAGCCGGCGTCGACCAGGCCGATGATGGTCAGGAAGAGGCCGATGCCGACGCCGATCGCCGTCTTCATCTGCGTCGGCACCGAGCGGAACACCGCCGTACGCAGGCCGGTCAGCACCAGCACCGCGATGATCAGGCCCTCGATCACCACGAGACCCATCGCGTCCGCCCAGGTCATCTCCGGGGCGATCTCGTACGCGACCAGCGCGTTGACGCCGAGGCCGGCGGCGAGCGCCAGCGGGAACCGGCCGACCACGCCCATCAGGATGGTCATCAGGCCGGCGACCAGGGCGGTTGCCGCAGCGAGGGCGGCGATGGAGAGCTTCTTGCCGTCGCCGTCGACGGCACCACCGATGATGAGCGGGTTGAGCACCACGATGTACGCCATCGTGAAGAAGGTCGCCAGGCCACCGCGTACCTCGCGGCTCATCGTCGAGCCACGGGCGGAGATCTCGAAGTACCGGTCGAAACCGTTCCGGGGGTGCGCTGGGTCGGGTGGTGTGCCGTTCTCGGGCGGCGCTACTGCCATCAGGTCCTCGCAGGTGGATCTTCCGTTGTCGCGCGCATCGTCGCAGATCACCGGCCAGCAGGAAAAGTTGATCGCGTACGCTTGCCGCGTGCCGAAGGAGCAGCCCCCGCGGCCCGAGCCGCTCGACCCGCCGATGGTGCCGTTCGCCCTCGCCGGGATGGCGGCCTGGGCGCTCGCCGGGCTGGTGCTGCTGATCTTCTTCCGCGACTGGTTGACCGCGCACGATCACCAGGACTGGCTGTGGACCTGCCTGGCCGGTTTCCTGTGGGGCTTCCCCGGTCTCGCCGTGATGATGCGGCACGACGCCAACCGACGCCGCCGCCGCGCCGGCCGCTGACCTGCGACGACACCGGTCCGCCGGATCGGCGCCGCGCCAGTGGCGTCAGGGGTGGCCGTACGGCTCCGCCGGCTCCGCGGCCTCGACGGAGCCCGGCGCCCGGCTGACCGCCACGGGCTCGACCGCGCTGTCGTCGTAGACCGTCGGCATCTCGTCGACCGGGGTCTCGGCGGCCTCGATCAGGGTCTCCGAGTGCGCCCCGCAGCCGTGGTCTGCGCTGACCACCCGACCGTCGTCGGGGGCGTAGAAGTTGCCGCAGGCCCCGAAGGACTGCCGCAGGGCACCGGCGAGCGGCAGGTAGAAGCCGCAGGTGCCGCAGCGGGCCGCGGCGGGGGCGGCGGCCGAGATCGCGGCGGACGGGCCGTGGTCGCCGTCGTACCAGCGCTGGGCGGCCTCGCTGCGCCCCTCCCGGGAGAGCACCCGGGCCCGACCGAGACCCAGCTCCCACGCGGTCTCCTCGACCGCCGGGTCGTCGGAGAGCAGGTAGCCGGGCTGGAGCCGGTCGTCGTCCGCCGGGGTGGGCAGCAGGTCGCCGGGGCCGAGGTCGCCCGGCTTGAGCCGCTCCTGCCACGGCAGCCAGCCGGGCGCGAGCATCGCGTCCGTGCCGGGAATCAGCACCGTCTCGCAGACGGTGACGTGCCGGCTGCGCGGCACGCGGGTGACGGTGACCGCCCACCGCCAGCCCCGGTAGCCGGCGAGCCGACACTCGAAGTAGTGGGTGACGAGCCGGTCGCCCTCCGCGACGGCCTGCAGATGGTCGCCGATGTCCGAGGGGTCGACCTCGGTGATGGCGTCACGCGCCACCTCGACTGCGGCGGCGCAGACCTGGTCGAGACGAGCGGCACGAGCGGAGGCGGGCCTGGTCACCAGACCATTGTTCCCCATGCGTACGGGCGACCGACAGGCACCCGCCGACGACGTTCTGGGACAGTGGTGCGGCACGGACGGACCGGATGGGTGAGGATGGGGGGCATGCCGCTGTTCTCCCGCTCCGGGCGGTCCGTACTCGGGCGGACCGTCGGCACCGGCATCAAGGCCGTCCGCCTGCTGTTCCGTGGCTCGGTCAGCAGTGGCCGCTGGATGACCCGGCGGGCGGGCCGGGCCCGCACCCGGGGCGCCGGGGGCGAGGTCGGCATGGTCCGCCTCTTCGACCTGCACGCGGTCTCCTGCGCCGGGGACACGCTGATCGCCATCGGCCTCGCCGGGACGATCTTCTTCAACGTCCCGCTCGGCGAGGCGCGCAGCAAGGTCGCCCTCTACCTGCTGGTGACCATGGTGCCGTTCGCCATGCTCGCCCCGGTGGTGGGCCCGCTGCTCGACCACTTCCGCCACGGCCGCCGGTACGCGCTGGCCGCCACCATGCTCGGCCGCGCCTTCCTGGCCTGGCTGATCTCCGACTACATCCACGGCTTCGGCCTCTACCCGGCGGCCTTCGGCGTGCTGGCGCTCTCCCGCGCATACGGGGTGGCCCGCTCGGCGGCCGTCCCACGGCTGCTGCCGGAAGGGCTGGGGCTCTCCCAGGTGGGCGCCCGGGCCAGCGTCTACGGCACGGTGGCCGGCGCCCTGGTCGCTCCGATCGGGCTGGCCGCCTTCTGGTTCGGGCCGCAGTGGCCGCTCCGGGTCGCCTCGATCATCTTCCTGGTCGGCATGGTGATCTCCCTGCGCCTGCCGCCGAAGGCCGACTCCGAGCCACCGGAGCGGGTGCCCCGGCCGTTGCGTGCGCTCTGGCGGCGCACCGGCGACCGCCCGCTGGGCCGGGGACGGCCGGCCGGCCGGCTCGTGATGGCCACCCTGATCGGTGCCGCGACGCTACGCGGGCTATACGGGTTCCTGCTGCTCTTCCTGGCCTTCGCGATCAAGGCGGGCGACCTGACCACCGTCGTCTTCGGCCGGGACCTGGGCGACGAGGGTGCGCTGGGCCTCGTCGGCGCCGCGCTGGCCGTGGGCACCTTCCTCGCCACCGCGATCGGCACCCGTCTGCGCATCCACCGACCCGTCGCGATCCAGTCCAGCGGCATGATCATCGTGGGTGGGGTGGCGATCCTCGCCGCGTTGAAGTTCTCGCTGCCGATGGTCGCCCTGCTCTGCCTGGTGGCCGCGCTGATGAGCGGCATCGCCAAGCTCACCGTGGACGCCTCGATCCAGGAGCGCATCCCCGAGCGGCTGCGGGCCAGCTCCTTCGCGCACTCCGAGACCGTGCTGATGCTCGCGTTCGTCGCCGGGGGCGGGCTGGGGCTCGTACCCTTCGACGGCCGGATCGGGATCGCGGTCGCCGCCGGGGCCGGCACGCTGGCCGCCGTCCGAGGCGTGGTGGTGGCGAGCCGCCTGCGCGCCGAGCGGCTGGCCGGTCGCCCGCTCGCCGACGACGAACTGGCCGACGAAACCGACGAAACCGGCAGCGACACCGGGACCGGCAGAGGTAACGGGGAAGAGCCGGCCGGCACGGGCGCCGGCGCACGCACCGAGGCGGGGGCCACTGCCGAAACCGGGGTGGCGCCCGTCTCGCCCGCCCCGGCGCAGGGCTCGCCGCTGGACGACCCGGCACTGGACCCGCCCGGGTACCACATCTACCGGCCGTCGTCGGCCGTCGGCGGGCCGGGCGGGGCGGACGACGAGACCCGGCGGGAGCCGCAGGGGCCCCTGCCGTGACGGGCCTGCTGGTGGTCACGGCGGTGCCCGCCGAGGCCGAGGCGGTCCGCGCGGGCCTGACGGATGCGTCGACGACGGTGCTGCCGGTGGGGGTCGGCCCCGCCGTGGCCGCCGCCACCACCGCCCGGCTGCTGGTCCTCGCCGAGGCGGCCGGGCGTCCGTACCGCGGTGTGGTCAGCGCGGGCGTGGCGGGCGGCTTCGCCGGCCGGGCGGAGGTCGGCGCGACGGTGCTGGGCGCCGTGTCCGTCGCCGCCGACCTGGGTGCCGAGTCGCCGGCGGGCTTCCTCCCGGTGGACGAGCTGGGCATGCCCCCGGAGTGGCTCGGTGGCGGCATCGCGCTCGCCGCCGACCCCGGCCTGCTGGCCGCCCTGCGGGCCGCGCTACCGACGGCGACGGTGGGCGCGGTGCTGACCGTCAGCACGGTGACCGGCAGCGCCGCCAGCACCGACGCCCTGCGCCGGCGTCACCCCGACGCGGTCGCCGAGGCCATGGAGGGGTACGGCGTGGCCGTCGCCGCCGCGCAGGCCGGCGTCCCCTTCGTCGAGCTGCGTACCGTCTCCAACCCCATCGGCCCCCGCGACCGTGACGCCTGGCGCATGCGCGAGGCGCTCGCCGCCCTCACTACCGCCGCCGCGGCCCTGGCCTCACCCGCCCTGCCCTGACGGTCGGTTCGCCGTTGTGGGCCGACGGTCGTACCGCAGGGCCCACGGCCGGCTCGTCTTGAACTGGTATCCGCAGGCGAGCAGCAGGTCGACGCCACCGTCCTCGGCGATCGCGTGGGCCGTGCGGATGCCTGAGCGGTCCATCTCGGCGGCGAGCATGGTGACCAACCGGCGCCCGATGCCGAGCCCTCGACAGGCCTCGGCGACGAGAACCCCGTCGAGCACGACCTCCCGCTCGTCGCTCGGGTCGTCACCGTCTATCAGGTGTGGGCTGCGCTCGTGGGCCCGCAGCTCACCGACCAGCCCGCCGCCCGGCAGCTCGGCCACGAACCGCCACGATGTCGCTGGGAGGCCGCCGCCCGTCACCCGACGCAGCCGTACCGTCCGCCGGATCTCCTCGGCCCGTCGGCGCCGGTCCCGGTATCGACGATTCCGCTGGTACGTGGCGGGGGGTACCGGTAACGGCCAGAGCGCCGGCGGCAGGTTGTACCAGTTCGCCCACCAGGCGCCCGGCCAGTCCTTCGGCTCCTTCACCTCCCAGGCGTCGAGGTGCGCCGGGTAGCGACGCCCTGCTCCGTCCCGTAGCGCGTCATGCGGCACCGCCGGCAGCGACAGGTCGGCGGTCACGGCGGCGTCGGAGGTTGCGGCGGTGCCGGAGGTGCCGCTCACGCGAATCGGCACTTCCCCACCTGCGGCCCGGACGAGCCGCTCCACCGTGCGGAACCGTGGATCGGCGGCCCGGCCCGACTCGATCCGGGCCAGGGTCGCCTGGGGCACACCGGACCGCTCGGCCAGTTCGCGCTGGCTCAGATCCGCCCGGCGTCGTAGGGCCCGCAGGGCTGCGCCAAGGTCCACCGCTTCCGTCAGCTCTGTCACGAGCACATGCTTCCCAACACGGCGCGATGTCCTCAACACCCACTCGCCACCTGTGGACAAACCTGTGGACAAACCTGTGGGCAACATCGGCCATCAACGCATCGAGCCATCGCACGGGCTCGGGCGACCGGCCAGGGCGGCTAGCCAGGGACGGTTGGCCAGGAACGAGGACCCTGCTCCGACGCTGTCGAGCTGAATCGTCTACGACATCAGGTGCCGCCTGCCGCCCGTGCCACGTGACGGGTGCCCGTGGATCCCCGTCACACCCAGAGGGTCACAGCCACACGCCGCAGGCGAGCGGGCGGGGGTGAATCGTCTACGACATCAGCTCGAAAGGGGCCACTAGACGAGGTCTGCCGGTAACGCGGCACACGGCGCACCCGTCCGCGGGGCACGTTCCGTCCGTGCGGAGGGCCGGGCGGAACCACCTGGCCCGGTGGACGCTGGCTCGGCGCAGTGGGCCCAGGTCACACCGAGCACGCCGCGGTCGGGCGCCCCACCCGGGGCGGGGATACGGTGAGGGCGTGGCGCTCTCGCTGGCTGTCTCGCCCTGCCCCAACGACACGTTCGTCTTCCACGCCCTGGTGCACGGTCTCGTGCCCGGCGCACCGCCGGTCGACGTCACGTACGCCGACGTGGACGTCACGAACACGGCCGCCGAGCGGGGTGCGTTCGACCTGGTCAAGGTGAGCTACGCGGCGCTGCCGTGGCTGCTGGACGACTACCACCTGCTGCCCTGTGGGGGCGCACTGGGCCGCGGCTGCGGCCCGCTGGTGCTGACCCGCGGCGACCACCCCGACCGGCCCGACGCCCTCGGCCAGCCCGGGCGCGCCGACCTGAGTGGCGCCACGGTGGCGGTGCCGGGCGACCGGACGACGGCGTACCTGCTCTTCCGGCTCTGGGCGGCCGACCGGCCCCCGGCGCGGATCGAGGTCGTGCCGTTCCACGAGATCATGCCGGGCGTCGCGGCCGGCCGGTACGACGCCGGGCTGGTCATCCACGAGGCCCGGTTCACCTACCCACGGCACGGCCTGACCGCCCTGGTCGACCTCGGCGAGTGGTGGGAGGCCGACACCGGCCTGCCCATCCCCCTCGGGGCCATCCTGGCCCGGCGCGGCGCGGTCGACCCGCAGGCCGCCGCCGGGTGGGTCCGCGAGTCGGTACGCCGGGCCTGGGCCGATCCGGCCGCCAGCCGGGAGTACGTGCTGGCCCACGCGCAGGAGATGGAGCCCGACGTGGTGGACCGGCACATCGGGCTCTACGTCAACGAGTTCACCGCCGACCTGGGGGACGCGGGGTTCGCCGCCGTCGAGGCGTTGCTCGGCCGGGCCGCCGACGCCGGGCTGGTGCCTCAGACCTCCAGCTCGTTGGCGACCGCGTGGACCAGCTGAGCGATCTTCTGCGCCGTCTTGCGGTCGGGGAAGCGACCCCGCCGCAGGTCCGGCTGGACCTTCGCCTCCAGCACCTTGATCATGTCCTCGACGAGGCCGTGCAGCTCCTCGGCCGGCCGGCGACGCAGCTCCGCCATCGACGGCGGGGCGTCGAGCAGCTTGACCCCCATCGCCTGCGCGCCCCGGCGGCTGTCCACCACGCTGAAGTCGATCCGCTGACCACCCTTGAGGTCGGTGACACCCGTCGGTAGCGCGCCCTTGGGCAGGAACACGTCGCCACCCTCGTCACTGGTGACAAACCCGTATCCCTTGGCCGCGTCAAACCACTTCACTCGACCCGTCGGCACCTGAGAACCCCTGCTTCGCTTGAGCTTGAGACGTCTACCGCTCCAAGGCTAGCCCGATCATGCCGTCCAGCGCCGCCGGGAATCCGGTGAGATCATCCAGCACCACCTCCGCCCCGGCCGCGCGCAGCTCGTCGGCGGTGCACGGGCCCGTGGCGACCCCGATGCCGGGTACGCCCGCCGCCCCCGCGGCCACCATGTCGGCCACGTGATCGCCGACGTAGTGGGTCGCGCCGTGCTGCCGCAGGGCGGTCGCCTTCCCCTCCGCGAACAGGTCGCCGGCCACCTCGTCGACCACCAGCCCGAGGTGGTCGAGGTGCAGCCGGGCCAGGCGGCCCTGCTTGGCGGTGACCACCAGCACCCGCCCGCCGCGTTCGCGTACCGCGTCGATCGCGGCGACCGCCCCGGGCAGCGGGACGGTGGGTGTGATCGCGTACGCCGGATACAGCTCGCGGTACGTCAGGACGGCCTCGTCGACCTGCTCCGGCGGGAACCAGCGGGCGATCTCCGTACGCAGCGGCGGGCCGAGCCGCGCCACGGCGGCCGCCGCGTCCACGTGCACCCCCGTGCGGGCCGTCAACGCCCGGAACGTGTCGGCGATGCCGGGACGCGAGTCGACCAGGGTCATGTCGAGGTCGAAGCCGACCGTCAGCGTTGCCATGCGGGAGAACGTACCCGCCCGACCCCGGGTCAGCCGGACGTCCGAGGGGCGGGAGGACCCCCTGCCGGGCTAGCGTGGAACGACGATGACCACCTCACTCGCCGACCACCTGCGGTCACTTCCCGACGAGTCGCTCGCCGCCCTCCTCCAGTTGCGGCCGGACCTCGTCGTACCCGTGCCGGCCGACGTCTCCGCGCTCGCCACCCGGGCCCAGTCGCGGGTCTCGGTGGCCCGCGCCCTCGACGCGCTGGACCAGTTCACCCTGCTGATGCTCGACGCCGCCCGGCTGACCAGGGACGCGGCCGAGCAGACCACCTCCACCGACGCGGTGCTCGCCATGGCGACCGCCGGGCCGCAGCCGCCCGCCCCCACCACCGTCCGTGCCGCCGTGAACCGGCTGCGCGCGCTCTTCGTGCTGTACGGCCCCGAGAGCGCCCTGCGCGTGGTGGCGAGCGTCGACGAGGTCTCCCCGTACCCCGCGGGCCTGGGTCGACCGGCGACGGAGCTCGGCCCGCGGGCGGCGGCGCTCTGCGCGGACCCGGCGAAGCTGCGGCGGACGCTGCTGGCCGCGCCGCCCTCGGCCCGGGCGATCCTGGACCGGCTGGCCGCCGGTCCACCGGTCGGCAGCGTGCCGGCGGGCGCGTTGCAGGCGCCCCCGCTCGGCGCGGAGGCCGACCTGCCGCCGGACCCGACGAACGGCGGCGTGCCGACCGGCTCGCCGGTGCGCTGGCTCGTCGACCACCACCTGCTGGTGCCGGTCTCCGGCGGCCGGGCCGGCGCCACGGGCACCGTCGAACTGCCCCGCGAGGTCGGCCTGCTGCTGCGCCGCGACAACGGTCCGCTCGGCCCGCTGCGCAGCAGCCCCCCGCCGGTGGCCACCGCGCCGCGCGAGCCGAAGGCCGCCGACTCCGCCGGGGCCGGGCAGACGATGGAGGTGGTACGCCACACCGAGGCGCTGCTGGAGCAGCTCGCCGCCGAACCGGCGCCGGTGCTGCGCTCGGGCGGCCTGGGCGTGCGTGACCTGCGCCGGCTCGCCAAGGCCGTCGGGGTGGACGAGTCGACGGCGGCCCTGCTGCTGGAGGCGGCGTACGCGGGCGGGCTGGTCGGCGAGGTCGACCTGCCCGGGGCCACCACCACCCGGCACGGCGCCGACCAGCAGGTCCTGCCCACCGCCGGGTACGAGGTGTGGCGGGCGGGGACGCTCGCGCAGCGCTGGGAGCAGCTCGCCCGGGCCTGGCTGACCATGACCCGGCAGGCCGGGCTGGTCGGGCAGCGCGACGACCGGGACCGGCCGATCACGGTGCTCTCCGCCGAGGCGGAACGGGCCGGCGCGCCGGCCGCCCGACGGGCCGTGCTGGAGGTCCTCGCCGACCTGGAGCCGGCCACCGGGCCCACCCCGGAGGAGGTGCTGGCCCTGCTCGACTGGCGGGCGCCGCGGCGCAGCCGGGGGCGGGAGGCCGCGCACCGGGAGGTGCTGGTGGAGGCGGCCACGCTGGGCGTGACGGGGCTGGGGGCGCTCACCTCGTACGGGCGGCTGCTGCTCGCCGACGTGACCGCCGCCGACGAGCGGGGCGGCGACGACCCGCTCGGGCTGCGGGCGGACACCGAGAGCGGCGATCCGACCAGCACCGTACGCGCGCTGGACGCGCTGCTGCCCGCCCCGGTGGACCACTTCCTCGTGCAGGCGGACCTGACCGTCGTGGTGCCCGGGCCGCCCGACCCGGCGCTGGCCGCCGAGTTGGAGGTGGTGGCGGAGCACGAGTCGGCCGGCGGGGCCAGCGTGCACCGGGTCACCCCGGCCAGCGTGCGCCGGGCCCTGGACGCCGGCTACTCGGCCGACGACCTGCACGCCCTGTTCCGCCGGCGGTCCCGCACCCCCGTCCCGCAGGGGCTGACGTACCTGGTGGATGACGTGGCCCGTAAGCACGGCGGGCTGCGCGTCGGCTCCGCCGGGGCGTACGTGCGCAGCGACGACGAGGCACTGCTGACGGAGGTGCTCGCCGACCGGCGGCTGGAGCCGCTGGCGTTGCGCCGGCTGGCGCCGACGGTGCTGTCGACGCCGTACCAGGTGGGTCGGATGCTGATGGTGCTGCGTGACGCCGGGTACGCCCCGGTGCCGGAGGACGCGAGCGGGTCGGCGGTGCTCGCCCGCCCGAAGAACCGGCGGGCGCCGGCCCGGGTGCCGGTGACGACCCGGACGCTCGACCCGCTGACCACACCGAAGCTGGCCATGCCCCGCCTGCTCGGCGTGGTGGAGCAGATCCGGCGGGGCGACGCGGCGGCGCGGGCCGCGCGACGGGCGCCGGCCGTGGTCCGGGGCGGGGTCGGGCGCACCGGTCCGGCGCCGGTGCCCTCCCACAGCGACGCCCTCGCGGTGCTCCAGCAGGCGATCCGGGACCGGGCGCGGGTCTGGGTCGGGTACGTCGACGCGCACGGGGCGACGGCGTCCCGGCTCGTCCGGCCGGTCTCGATGGGCGCGGGTTACCTGCGCGCCGAGGACGATCGGACGGAGATGCTGCACACGTTCGCCCTGCACCGGATCACGGCGGCGGTGCTGGAGGACTGAGCGGGTCGGGTCAGCGCCGGCTGCGGCGTACGGTCCCGATGACGGAGACGATCAGCAGCAGCGCGAACCCGGTGCCGACCGACTCGCCGACCGAGGCGACGAAGCCCTGCTGGAGCACCAGCCAGCCGAAGAGGAACCAGCCGAATAGCACCACCCCGGCGACCGCGTACGCGACGACCGTGGCGGTGGAGACTTCCTCGGCGGGGGACGGGTCGCGCTCGAGCGTGTGTTCCCGGGCCACTTCGCGATCGACCGTCATCTCCGACCTCCCCGTCCGGTGCGACGTCTGGCATCCAGCGTGACACCCCGGTGGCGGGAGTGACAGGGGATAAAACCCGGATCGGACGAGTTGTGCGATCTCGGAGACGTGCCGGGGCGGTCGGGCGGCTCAGGTGCCGGGGCGCCGCCCCACCAGCACCACCTTGCTGCCGACCTTGCCCAGCTCCCAGTAGCGGACGGCGTCGCCGGGCAGCAGGTTGACGCAGCCGTGCGAGCCGATCGACTTCTCGTGCAGGTAGGTCGTGGTCTGGTGGAAGCCCATGCCCTGGGTGAAGTGCTGCCAGTACGGCAGCCACACCTCGTACGGGTCGGACCACTCCTTGACGTTGCGGTAGTTGATCGTGAACGTGCCGGCGGGGGTGCGGTAGCCGGGCATGCCCGTGCGGGTGACGGTCGGCTGCACGAGCACCTTGCCGTTGCGCATGACCCAGGTGGTCTGCCGGGTCAGGTCGATGCAGAAGGTGGTGCCCGAGCCGGCCCGGCAGCGCGCCGTGTCGGTGGTGGCGAGCCGCTTCGCCACGTCGTACGTCGTGGGCCCGGCGCGGCCGTGGGCGGGGCGGATGTCGTACCGCTTCTGGAACTTCCTGATGGCGTCGCAGTCGGCGGCGGACTGCCGGCCGTCGACTGTCACCCGCCCGAACCCGCCCAGCCGGGCCAGGTATGCCTCCACCTCGCGCTGGTGCTCGCCCTGCGGGCACCCGGCGACGGACGGCGACGCGGTGGGCTTCGTCGCGGGGCGCGTCGGCCTCACCGTCGGGCGCGTCGGTTGCGGTGTGTTCCGCGTCGGCTTGACCTTGGGCTTCGGCGGCGCCGTGGTCGGCCGCGCCCGCTGGTCCGGCCCGGGCGCGCCGCTCGCCCCCGTTGCCCGCTCCGCAGCCCCGGCCGCGACGGGTCCCCCGCCCCCACCGCCACCGGCCTGCGGATCGAACGTGCACGCACCGGCACCGACCAGCGTGACCACTGCCAGGGCGAGCAGCCGGCTGCTGATCCGGACGTGTTTCATGCTGCCTCCCTGACAGGTGTTCCCTTTGCTAGACGTTGCGAGTGCCGCTCCGGTTGCTCCAGGTGACCAGAATTTTCTGCCGTCACCCGGCTGCGTGCAACACTGGTGGGTCGGCCTGGGCGGGTCAGTCGCCTCCCGGACAGCCGGCGACCCGAGGTGGAGGAGAGGCACTGGCGTGAGCGGTGGACCCCTGATCGTGCAGTCGGACAAGACCCTGCTGCTGGAGATCGACCACCCGGATGCGCAGGCGTGCCGGATGGCCATCGCGCCCTTCGCCGAGCTGGAGCGCTCCCCGGAGCACGTGCACACCTACCGGCTGACCCCGCTCGGGCTGTGGAACGCGCGCGCCGCCGGCCACGACGCCGAGGGCGTGGTGGACTCCCTGATCAAGTACTCCCGCTATCCGGTGCCGCACGGACTGCTGGTCGACGTGGCCGAGACGATGGACCGGTACGGCCGCCTCCAGCTCGCCAACGACCCGGCGCACGGCCTCGTCCTGCGGGCGCTGGACCGGCTGGTGCTGATCGAGGTGGCGAAGAGCAAGAAGCTCGCCGGGATGCTCGGCGCGAAGCTCGACGACGACACGTTCGCGGTGCACCCGTCGGAGCGGGGCCGGCTCAAGCAGGCGCTGCTCAAGCTCGGCTGGCCGGCCGAGGACCTGGCCGGCTACGTCGACGGCGAGGCGCACCCGATCGAGCTGGCCGAGGCCGGCAAGGACGGCCGCAAGCCGTGGACGCTGCGGTCGTACCAGCGGGAGGCCGTGGAGGCGTTCTGGGCCGGCGGGTCGGGCGTCGTGGTGCTGCCCTGCGGCGCCGGCAAGACGCTGGTCGGGGCGGCGGCGATGGCCGAGGCGAAGGCGACCACCCTGATCCTCGTCACGAACACGGTGGCGGGCCGGCAGTGGAAACGCGAGCTGATCGCGCGCACGTCACTGACCGAGGAGGAGATCGGCGAGTACTCGGGCGAGCGCAAGGAGATCCGCCCGGTCACCATCGCCACGTACCAGGTGCTCACCTCGCGCAAGAAGGGCACGTTCACCCACCTGGACCTGTTCGGGGCCCGAGACTGGGGCCTGGTCGTCTACGACGAGGTGCACCTGCTGCCCGCGCCGATCTTCCGCTTCACCGCGGACCTCCAGGCCCGTCGCCGGCTGGGCCTCACGGCGACGCTGGTACGCGAGGACGGCCGGGAGGGCGACGTGTTCAGCCTGATCGGCCCGAAGCGGTACGACGCGCCGTGGAAGGACATCGAGCAGCAGGGCTGGATCGCCCCGGCCGAGTGCACCGAGGTACGCGTGACGCTCACCGACGCGGAGCGCATGTCGTACGCGACGGCGGAGGCCGAGGAGCGCTACCGGATGGCGGCCACCGCCCGCACGAAGCTGCCCGTGGTGAAGGCGCTTGTCGACCGGCACCCGGACGACCAGGTGCTCGTCATCGGCGGCTACATCGACCAGCTCCACCAGCTCGGCGAGTACCTGGACGCGCCGATCGTGCAGGGCTCCACGACGAACAAGGAACGGGAGCGGCTCTTCGACGCGTTCCGCTCCGGCGAGATCCGCACCCTGGTCATCTCGAAGGTCGGCAACTTCTCCATCGACCTGCCCGAGGCGGCCGTGGCGATCCAGGTATCGGGCACGTTCGGCTCCCGGCAGGAGGAGGCGCAGCGGCTCGGCCGGGTCCTGCGACCGAAGGCCGATGGTCGGCAGGCGCACTTCTACACGGTCGTCTCCCGCGACACCATCGACACCGAGTACGCCGCCCACCGGCAGCGCTTCCTCGCCGAGCAGGGGTACGCGTACACGATCGTCGACGCCGACGACGTCCTCGGCCCGAAGCTGCCCACGGTCGACTGACCTCCGGGGCCCGATACACCTCGCGCTCGCTGTAGAGCTGATGTCGTAAACGACTCAGCCGTGGGTGCCTCCGGCCGGACCTAGTCGTCGTGTACTGGCCGGAGGTGCTCCGACTGTGGGTCGTAGCAGACAAGTCCATGCCTGTCGGCCAGCAGGGCGGCCTCGGCCGACAGCTTCCCAGCCAGCCCGTAAGGCATGGTCAGGTAGATCATCGGACCGGAGGCGTCGTTAAGCAGCGCCCCCCAGCCGGAGGACCTGCCTTCGGTCATGACGGCCCAACGCTCAGCCAGCGCTTCGGCATAGGCAAGGATGCTCGGCGTCGGGGCGCGCTCCTCACCCTCCATGTACTCCTCATAGAGCCTTTCGTAGACAACGCCACCCTCTCCGTCGTCGCCAGGCTGCACACCCTCCCACACCGCCAGGTCGTAACTCATTTCGGCAGTCTGTCAGCCACGCAGCAGGAGGCGGCGAAGGCCAACCTCGACCTCAGGCGGCTCGGAGCTTGCGGAGGACGTACTGGTTGAGGCTCATGCCGTCCTCGGCTGCCTGGATGGCGAGTTCCCGGTGCAGGCTCTCGCCGACACGCAGGTTGAACTTGCCGGAGTAGCTGCGCTCGGCGAAGGGCTGCGGCACCGCTTCGCCCTGCTCCTGCATGTCCTCGATCACCTCACGCAGTAGATCCTGAAGCCCTTGCAGAGCCTCGATCTGGGAGGAAGCCAGCCAGGAGAGTGAGGGAAACTCGGCGCAGGTGGCGACGAATTCGCGATCCTCGGCGGACCAGGTGACGCGGTAGGTGTAGTGGGTGATCTCGGGGCGGGGGTCGGGCTGCATCACATGGCCTCCTTCTTGTCGACCGCCTTGAGCACTTGCCGGACCTGGTACGCCTTCGCCTTACCTTTGTCGTTCTGGATGTTCACACGTGGGTCGCCGGCCCAGGGCGTCTTGAACACCGCGTGAGAGCTGCCAGCTTGGCGCGGCTTCCCGAAGTAGTGTTCGCATGCCCGATAGAGATCGCCGTATGCGATGTTCTGCTGGTTTGTCCGCATCGCTGCAACGACCTTGTCTATGGACGACACAGGGTGAATGGTACTACGAGCGGTACCACCGGGGCGATCGACTTCCCAGTCTTACGCGATCACCCTCTGGCGCCGCCATCGACACCGAGTACGCCGCCACCGACGGCGGTCACCCGACGGGCAGGAAATCGACCGCGGCCGCGAGAAGGTTGCGCAAGTCCTGCTCCGCGCCTGGAGGAAAGTTCCGGGGTTCAACCAGTTGGTAGGTCACGCGTACCTCGTAGTCGCCGTCGACCCAGGCGCAGCCATCGATGCGTGCCTCACCGTTCGCCCAGGGAGAGATCACCAGACACGAGGCGTCACCGGGCCCGCCGGACGTCGGCTTGGCCCCGATCTCGGCGCACTGTCGGGCCTGCCAGCCGCCGTCGTACGTCTCGTTGCCGTCGACCGCGACCGTCACCTCCAGGTCGCCGCGCAGGGAACCGGTGCCGGCAGTGAGGTCGACGTCGCAGCTCTTACTACCGCTGCCGTCGCCCAACTGCTCTCGGGGCTCCCGCTTCGAGCCGGGGGCGAGCCGATCCAGCACCTCGCCGGTGATCAATTCGCACGGATCGGGAAGTGCCGCAGGCGCGGCGGGACCACTTCCGCATCCGGCCACACCCACCGTCAGGACACCGACAGCCAGCACCGCGCAGGCGCGCAAACTCGCAGTGTGCATGATCCAATCAACTGACCGCGAGATGCCCGGTCGCCGTCCCAAGCGGCGTACGGGTTGAGAACCAGACTCAGACCGTGTTGCGGTAGCCGGCGCTGATGACCCGCCGGGCCGTCTCGTCGTAGTACTTCGGGTCGCTCGGGGCGAACGTGCCGAGGCCGTCAACATACCGGTTGACCATGCAGAAGGCCGCCGCGATCAGCACCGTGTCGTGGATCTCCTCGTCGGTGGCGCCCCCGGCGCGGGCCGCCCCGACCAGCTCGGGGGTGACGCTGCGTCCACTGCGTTGCACGGCCCCGGCGATGTGCAACAGGGCGCGCAGCTTGGCGCCGAGCGGGGCGCTGTCCAGGTCGGCGCGTACCTGGTCGACCAGGGTGATGCCCTCGTCGAGCAGGGCGCCGGCGAACGCCGAGTGCGCCGAGCAGCAGTAGGTGCACTCGTTCAGGCCGGAGACGTACGCGGCGATCAGCTCGCGGTCGGCCGTCGGCAGGCTGAGCGGCCCGCGCAGCAGGGTCTCGGCCAGTTCCAGCATCGGCTTGCCGGTCACCGGCCGGTACTTCAACGGGCCTCGGACCCCGGGAAACTCGTTCTCGTCCACGCCCAGGTCGATGTGTGCCAAGACGTCACGCCCCCATTCGGCTAGCGGCCTGATGCTCCGGGTTCTGCTCGTGGGCAGGCGGTTCGGTCCGGTGGCGCCGGTCGGATCGTGGTCAGACGACCTGGCGGTAGCCGGCGTGGACGATGCGCTCGGACGCCTTCGCGTACCACCCGGGGTCGGCCGCCGGTCGGGTGCCGAGGCCGTCGACGTACCGGTTGAACATGCAGAAGGCCGCCGCGATCAGCACCGTGTCGTGGATCTCCAGGTCGGTGGCGCCCCCGGCGCGGGCGGCCTCGACCAGTTCGGGGGTGACCGCACGTCCGCTGACCTGGACGGCGCCCGCGATGTGCAGCAGGGCACGCAGTTTCGCGGAGACCGGCGCGCTGTCCAGGTCGGCGCGTACCTGGTCGACCAGGGTCATGCCTTCGTCGAGCTGCGCCGCCGCGTACGCCGAGTGCGCCGAGCAGCAGTAGGTGCACTCGTTGCGGCCGGAGACGTACGCGGCGATCAGTTCCCGTTCCCCGGCTGTGAGCGGGTGTGGCCCCCGCAGCAGCACCTCGACCAGTTCCAGCAACGGTCGACCGGTCTCCGGCCGGAAGCTCAACGGCCCACGGATGCCCGGGAACTCGGCCTCGTCCACCCCTAGTTCGATGTGTGCGATGGGGTCACTCTCCCGGATCCGACGGTCCCTGATCGCGCCTACCAATCGAACCTAGTAAATCGATTGCGGCATCTCAAGAGCATGTTGCGCACCGACGGGTCATATCCATGAGGGATGCTCGCCGGACCGCCGGAGCCTGAGCGAGGACAGCGGCCCGCCCGAGCGACACGCTCAGGGCCGGGTGGACTCCGCGACGAAAACGCCGCGCCCCGGACGACCAACGAGCACACCCTGCCCCCGCAACCTCGCCACGGCGCGGCTGATCGTCGACTGCGAGACGTCATACTCCGCCGCCAGCACCCGACCGGAGGGTAGCTGCGAGCCGGCCGGATACGCCCCATCCTTGATCTTTTTCAGCAGATCGGCGAGTAGCTCGTCCATCGCGGGCGGAATAGGCACGTCGGGCCCCTTGCAGTCGGTTGGCCGCCCAGTATCGATCAGGCTGGACCGATGACCGACCGCTGGGTGATCCACCTGCCGGTCACCGCGCCCGACCTGCTCCGGGCCCGGATCCTCGCCCGGACCGCCGCCCGCGTGCTGGCCCGGCTCAGCGCCCGCGTCGAGCCCGGCGGGGTCACCGTCTCGGCCGAGGACCAGCAGGGCGTACGACACTGGGTCTTCTGTGACCGGCCACTGCCCGGCAGCGCGCGGTGTGCGCTGCCCACCGACCACCTCTCGCCCTGCACGAGGCGGGTCCGGCCGGGCATCTGATCCGTAGTTGGTGAACCAGATCGGGAGCTTCCGCCCCAGATCGACGCGTGAGAACTGCCGTGCTCACCGTGGCCCGGATGCCGACTTCTCGATGTGCGGGCGGTTGCGGGTCGCACTGGTACGGACGTGCGTCACGTACTCGCTGGGTGCGGCTGGACCGCAAGACAGCAACCACGTTGCTGCGATCACCGTCAGAACCAGAGCTGGACCGGCGACGACCTCTGTTACGACAGCCCAGGCCGGAAACGGGCCACCGTCGTTCGGGACGCTCACGAGAAAGCCGCCATATGCCGACCGGACGAGGATCGGACCGGTCCACAGATAAAGCAGGGCGCGGCCGGGCCTGACCCGGTGACGAACCAGCAGCCCACCGGCGGCGAACAGAACGGCCGCACCGGTCACCGAGGTAACCACCAGCATCAGCAGCAGGACGACATCCAATCCGCCGCCGTACATCGCCTCCGCGTCAAGCGCGTCACGAAGGACGATGCGGGCTCCGCTTGCTGATTGCGCGAGAGCCAGCGCACCACCGGCGAACAGCAGGAGGGAAGGACGCACGGGGCACGCTACCAAGCTGGACCGGGATCGAACCGCGTCCATGGTGGACGAGGATTTCCGGCTCACCGGCTCAGGACGGTCTCCCGTTCCATGTGGGACAGCTTCTCGGGATTGCGTACGGCGTAGATTCCGGTGATGAGGCCGCCGTCGATGCGCACGGCCAGGACCGTGTCCATCTCACCCTCGAGTTGGACGATCAGCGCCGGGTGGCCGTTGACCTGTGTCGGCCGCCACGACGTGCTGTCCGCGACCTTGCCCCACCCGCCGGCCAGCAGGCGGGCCACCTTGTCGGCTCCGAGGATGGGCCGCGGGACTGCCTGCTTGATGCCGCCACCGTCGCCGAGCAGGACCACGTCCGGCGCGAGGATGTCGAGCAGGCCCTGCAGGTCGCCGGTCTCGACCGCCCGCTGGAACGCGTCGAGCGCGTACCGGGTCTCGGCCGCGGAGACGACGCGGCGGGGCCGGCGCGCCGCGACGTGTGCCCGTGCCCGGTGGGCGATCTGCCGGACAGCGGCGGGGTTCTTGTCGACGGCTTCGGCGATCTCGTCGTAACCGAGGTCGAACACCTCGCGTAGCACGAACACCGCCCGTTCGGTCGGCGCCAGCGTCTCCAGCACCAGCAGCATCGCCATCGAGACGCTCTCGGCCAGCGCGACGTCCTCGGCGACGTCCGGAGCGGTGAGCAGCGGCTCGGGCAGCCAGGGGCCAACGTAGGACTCCCTGCGGCGGCTGAGCGTACGCAGTCGGACGAGTGCCTGGCGGGTGGTGATCCGGACCAGGTAGGCGCGCCGGTCCCGGACCGTGCCCAGGTCGACGCCCGCCCACCGCAGCCAGGTCTCCTGGAGGACGTCCTCCGCGTCAGCGGCCGAGCCGAGCATCTCGTACGCGACGGTGAAGAGCAGGTTGCGGTGGGCGAGGAACGCCTCGGTGGCCGGGTCCGGGCGATCGTCGGCGGCGGTCTGCGGCGTACCCACCATGGGTGGCTCCTGTTCCTCGCGACTGCGTCACCCATCAGATGCCGGACCGGACCGTTCTGTGACACCTCCGGTTGTGGCAGTCGTCACCCCGGCAGCGCCGTCACACGGCGCTGCTCGCCGGCATCTCGTGTTCGTCCACCCGAACACCAGGAGTGAAGGACGGAAGCATGGACGCCCGATTCAACTTGTTCGACAACGAGATCGCCGGGAAGTTCGCCAAGCGGTTCGCGAACGCCGGCCTGGTGATCCAGCAGTCGCCGCTGCCCAAGGCCACGCAGGAGTTGGTGTCGCTGCGGGCCAGCCAGATCAACGGCTGCGGCTGGTGCATCGACATGCACACCAAGGAGGCCGCAGCGGCCGGCGAGAGCGCGGTCCGGCTCAACCTGGTCGCCGCCTGGCGCGAGTCCACCGTCTTCACCGAGGCCGAGCAGGCCGCGCTGGCGCTCGCCGAGGAGGGTACCCGGCTCGCCGACGCCTACCAGGGCGTGTCCGACGAGACCTGGGCCGAGGTGCGCAAGCACTACGACGACGATCAGGTCGCCGCGCTGGTCGCGCTGGTCGCCCTGATCAACGCGGCCAATCGGCTCGCCGTGATCGTGCACCAGCGGGGCGGTTCCTACCAGCCGGGCATGTTCGCCGCCGCGTTCGACTGAATCGAGATCCGCCCCGGCCCGGGATCAGCCGGTCCGGGGCCGACGGTGGCGGCCGGTCGACGACCGGCCGCCACCCGCGCCCTGCGTCAGCCGGCGCCGCCGGCCCGGAACGCGACCCAGGCGTCGCTCATCCGGTCCGCCTGACCCGGCGTGAACATTTTCATGCAGGAGTCCTGCGTGTAGTCCATGAAGTTGTGGATCGGGTCCAGCCCGGGTGCGGTGCAGGTGTCCGCGCCCACCGGGCAGTTGAACTGCGGCGCCGCCTCGCGCGGGGTGTCCGCGACGAAGTCGCCGGAGGCGGAGCAGCCGTGCGCGAAGGTGTGCTCCAGCATCAGCCAGTGCCCGACCTCGTGCGTCAGCGTGTCGCCGAGGGCGTACTTGCCGGCCGTGCCGCCCGGCATCGACTCGTCGAGCATGACCACGCCGTCGATGTAGTCGCGGCCGTTGTTGTAGCCCTTCGGGAAGTACGCCCAGCCGAGGAGCCCGTCGCCGATGTTGGCCGCGTACACGTTGAGGGTCTCGGAGTCGCCGGTGTACAGCGCCTTCTTCATGTCGCGCTCGTTCTTGCCCGGCACGACGGTGTACCAGTCGCTGTTCACCGTCCACGTCGTGTCGACGAGGTCGAACCGGAACGGCGTGTCGGAGGCGTTGGCGGCGGTACGGCCCGCGAACGAGTCGTTGAGCACCTTCATCTGGGCCGCGATCAGGGTGTTCCACCTGGTCGTCTCGGCTGCGGTGAGCGGGTGGTCGGAGATCATGTGGAAGACCGTCGGCACGGTGACGCTGCCGTTGGCCAGGCGCGGGGCGTCCTTGATGACGCCGTAGGCGTTCGCCTCGTTCTTGGCGTAGAGCTCCGGCTCCTTGGCCGTGGCGCCCTCGGCGAGCCGGGCCGCGCCGTGCCCGTGGGCGTCCGGCTCGCACTCGGCCGCGCCCGGGGAGACGGGCACGGGCGCCGCCGACACCGCGCCGTAGGCGCCGCCGGACGCCAGAAGCGTCGCGGCGGTGGCGGTGAGGACCGCGAGTCGGAAGATGGGTCTCCTGTGCATCGGTGCACCTTTCAGGAGTACGGAGGCGGTGCGAAGTCGACGCGGGGTTGTCATGACCAGGGTCGATGACGTCGTCTCCCCGGTATGAGACCACGTCGATCGCGCATGCAACAGACCTGCGGAAAGGGCCTGTTCTCCCTGTAACGCCACGGGGCCGGGGAGCGCTGATCGAAGGCGCGCGGGGCGTTCCGCGGCCCGCGCCGCGCCTGTTCGGGGCGTACCGGAAGAGGCTCGTTTCGTCCTTTCGGACGGTTACTGTCGGCGGACCCGGTAGTAGAGGTGGGTGACCCGGTCGCCCTCGACGACCGTCGGGTCGGACAGCTCGACGGGGGCGTCGCGGACGTGGTCGAAGAACGGCACGCCGTCGCCGAGCAGCACCGGCACCAGGT
Source organism: Micromonospora sp. CNZ303 (assembly GCF_004345505.1). Lineage (NCBI taxonomy): Bacteria > Bacillati > Actinomycetota > Actinomycetes > Micromonosporales > Micromonosporaceae > Micromonospora > Micromonospora sp. CNZ303. The sequence goes on from NZ_SLVT01000002.1 coordinate 347,152, forward strand.
TGACCCGGATCTCGTCGAGCAGCCCGGCCGCCAGGCACTGGCGGGCGATGCTGCCGCCGTTGACCGCGACCCAGCGGTCGCCGGCCAGCTCCCTGGCCTGCGCGACGGCGGCCTCCACGCCCTCGGTGACGAAGGTGAACGGCGCGCCCGGCCGGGGCCAGCCGTCCGGCACGCGGTGGGTGACGACCACGACGGGCTTGTCCATGGGGTGCCGGCCGTCCCAGGCGTCCACGAGGTCGAACAGCCGCCGGCCGACGACCAGGGCGCCGGTGTCGTCCAGGGTGTGCCGCAGGTGCCCGGCGCTCGCCTGCGAGGTGCGGAACGTCATCTCCGCCTTGGCGGTGGCGGTGGCGACGTCGCCGTTGCCGTACCAGTGGAAGAGCTGGTCGAAGCCGCTTTCGCCCGGGCCGGCGATGTAGCCGTCCAGCGACATGCTCGCCTCGGTGTAGATCCCGGCCATCTACAGCACCCGGGTGATCTGCTCGGCGGCGATCCGGGCGTCCGACCGGGCCGGGTCCAGGTTGGCGCAGAGCACCACCGACGCGCCGACGGCCAGCGGCGCGAGCAGCCAGTACACGGGCTGCTCGTGCTCGGCGACGTCGACCAGCAGCCGGTCGCCCGCCCGCAGGTCGAGCCGCTCCGCGACGGCCAGCGCGACGCTGCCCCACTCGCGGTAGCTGGTGCCGTCGGGGCTGGCGGCGTCGGCGCTGGTCAGCGGGGCGGACGCGGGCAGCGCGTCGGTGTGCCGGCCCACCTCGGCCAGCCAGTCCCGGTATTCCTCGGGGGCCGGGGCGCGCGGGGTGACGCCGAGGCCGAGGACGAAGCGGTGCCGCGCCTCGGGCACGTCCTCCAGCCAGTCGTCGAGCCGCTCGGCGCTCACGAAGACGGCGTCGTACGGCTCGTCGGCACCCGGCTCGACCGGCGGCAGGCCGGCGGTCGCCCGGGGTCGGAAGGACACCGCCACCCCGGCCGACCAGGCGCCCAGCAGCACGGCGGCGCTCTGCCAGTGGGCCGGGAGCAGCACGGCTGCCCGGTCGCCGACGCCCAGCCCGCAGCCCTCGCGCAGCAACCCGGCGGCCCGCGCCGCCCAGCCGCCCAGCTCCGTCGCGGTCAGGTCCACCCGCTCACCGGTCGCGTCGTCGAGGTAGGTGAGCAGCGGCCGGTCGACCTCCGCCGCCCGGCCCCCGGTCAGCGGCTCCCGGACGAGGGCATCGGTCATGTTCATGTCGCACTCCTCGGCAGGCTGCGGTCAGCCTACTCAACGGGCTACGGGCCGGTAGGGCACCGATGCGCGGTTCCGGGCACCCGCGCGGACACCCAGGGGCACCGCGCGGGCACTGGCACCGCACCGGACGTCACACTCCCGGGCGCGGTGGTTCGGGCAGGCGGCGCCGCCGCACCGGTACGGGCATTGACCGGCGTTGCCACACTCGTGGCGCGGACGGTCCGCCGAGGCCCAGGGAGGCTGCGTCATGCAGACAGACGAACGTGTGCCCCGGACCCGGCGGGGCGGGACGCTGCGGGGCGCCGTGGCTCTGGCGGTGCTGCTCGCCGGGGCGACGCTGGCCCGGCCGGTGCCCGCCGTGGCGGACCCGCTGCCGGGCCCCGACCCCACGGTCACCGCCACGGTCTGGGCGCACGCCCCGACCACGACCGAGTACCGCATCACCGGCGGCTACAGCGCCCACTCCGGCGACGGCGACGTCGTGGTGCGGCGGACCGGCACCGGGGCGTACACGGTGGCGCTGGAGGGGGCGGCGACCAGCGGCGGGGTGGCCCACGCGGTGGCGTACGGGGGCGGGCCGGTTCTCTGCACGGTGGCGAGCTGGTACCGCAGCCCCATCGGCGCCCCCGACCTGCTGATCCAGGTGCGCTGCTTCGCCGCGACCGGCAGCCCGGCGGACAGCCGCTTCGTGGCCACCTTCACGAACGTCCGGCAGGTCGGCCAGGGCCGGCTGGCGTGGTTCGTCACCGACCAGGCGCAGCCGACCGGCGTACGCACCCTGCCCGCCGCCTACCGGTACGACTCGACCGGCGGGACGGTCGCCTACGAGCGCCTCGACAAGGGCCGGTACCGCTTCCTGATGAACCCGAACCCGCCCAGCGAGGGCGGAGCGATCTTCCCGATGGCGCACGTGACCGCGCTGGGCGGCACCGCAGTGCACTGCCAGCTCGATCCGCCGGACGGGTGGGTGGTCCACTGCGCGAACGCCGCCGGCATGCCGGTGGACGCCCGCTTCGTGGTCACGTACGGCTCCCGGGTGGACCTCCTGGGCCGCGCGTTCGGGCCGCGCTTCGCCAGCGGCGTGTTCCACGGTGAGAACGTCAGCGGCACCTGGATCGGCGGCGAGAGCTACAACTCGACGATCCCGGGCTTCGGCGGCGCGACGGGCACGGTGCTCGGCACCGGCCGCTACCAGGCGCGCTTCGCCGGCACGGGCACCGGTTACGGCACCGCCTTCGTGAACTCGTTCGTGACCAGTCTCCAGCGTCCGCCGCGCGGCTACTGCGTACTGGCCGGGTGGTCCCCGTCCGGGGCGGACACCGTCGTCTCGGTCAACTGCTACACCTGGCTGGGCGTGCCGGCCAACCTGAACGCACGGATCTCGTACACCACCTGGCCGGCCGCCTGACCGACCGCCTCGGCGGCCGGGCGACGCCGCCGCGCGCGGGCCCACCCGATGCGGCGCGGCGTCACCCGGGCCGCACCGGCCGGCCGGGGTGACGCCGCCGCGCGGCTCAGGGGGCGACCTGGCCGCCCCACGACGTGGGGACCGCGCCGCCGGCCGGCTGCCAGTGCCGGTCGACGAGCGTCCCGTCGGCGCCCCGGGTGTAGACGTGGGTCTCGTCGCGCCAGGCCAGCGCCACCGGATCGGTGGTGGCGCCGGTGCCGCCGCTGTCGGTGGTCACCGTGCCGCCCGGTCGCCACGACATGCGCCACAGCGTGCCGTCGGCGGAGCGGGCGAACACCTGCTGCGTCTGGCCCTGCCGGATGGCCCAGGGCGTGCCGACGACGTTGCCGCCCCAGTTGTCGGTGAAGACCCGGTCCAGGTCGTGGGAGTAGAAGCGGTGCTCGATGCTGCCGTCGGCGGCCCGGTAGAAGACGTGCTGCTGGTCGCCGAAGGCGAAGCCGGTCGGGTCCGAGTGGACCTTCCCGACGCCGCCCCAGTCGTCCAGCCTGGGCAGGTTGTTCGCGATCTTCGGGTACCAGACCCAGTGGCGCAGGGTGTTGTCGCTGCCGCGCGCGAAGACGTGCTGCTCGTCGTGGAACGCGTACGCGACCGGGTTGCCGACCACGTCGCCGCCGTGCCAGACGTCCCGGCGGACCGTGCCGTCGAGCTCCTGCCACCAGTGGTGCAGCCTGCCGTCGGTGCCGCGGCCGAACACGTGCTTCTGCCCGTTCAGGTAGAGCATGCCGGTCGGGTCGCCGGCCAGGCCCGCGCCCCAGTCCTCCTGGCGGACGCTGCCGCCCGGGGCCCACCACCAGTGCCGCAGGTTCCCCTCGGGGGTACGGGCGAAGACGTGCTGTTCGCCGCCGACCGGGTAGCCCGTCGGCCGGCCCGCGATCGGACCGCCCCAGGTGTCGCGGTGGATCGAGCCGTCGGCCGGCTCCCGCCACCAGTGCGAGAGCATGCCGTCGGGGGTGCGCTCGAAGTGGTGCCGCTGCTCGCCGGAGACGTACCCGCGCGACGCGCCCGGTTCCTGGCTGGCCCACGGGTCCCCGGCGGGCGGCACCTGCGGCGTGCTCAGGGCGACCGGACGGCCGAAGTTCGGCGTGCCGTCGGCGTTCCAGACGACCGGTTGGGCGCGCGTGGTGCGGCCGTCGTAGGTGTACGCCGAGCTGGTCTTGCCGTGGTAGACGATCCAGTCCTGGGTGCCGTCGGGCGAGCGGAAGAAGCCGTTGTGCCCGGGGCCGAAGACGCCGGCCGCGTCGTTGCGGGAGAAGACCGGTCCGGGGTGCTGGCGCCAGTTCGACACCACCAGCGGGTCCGCGCCGTCCGCTATGGACTTCATCCACAGCTGGTAGTCCGGCTTGCCGGTGTCGCAGGCGGAGTAGACGAGGAAGAGCCGCCCCGGGCCGCGCAGGCCGGTCGGCCCCTCGCGTACCTCGTGGCAGCCGCCGTCGGCCGGCAGCGCGACGCGGTTGCCGGTGGTGGTCCACGGCGACGTCATGAGCCGCAGGTAGAGCTGCGCCGGCCCGCCCATCCCCCGGCCGGGGCCCGTCCAGGCGAAGTACGACCGGCCGTTGTGCGTCACCGGCTCGCCGTCGATGGCGTACTCGCCGTAGTCGGCGATCCGCCCCTTGAAGTGGTACGGGCCGAGCGGGTTGTCGCCCTCGGACTCGATGACGTAGTTGCGGTGGTTGGCGTCGACGCCGTCGCTGGCGGTGTAGTAGATGTACCAGCGAGGCCCCTCGGGCCGGACGAAGCGGTGGATCGAGGGGGCCCAGACCTGCTTGTTGCGGCTCGGGTCCGGGTCCCGCCACACCGTCCGCTCGGGCGCGGTGGCCAGGCCCGCCAGCGTCGGGGAGGTCCAGATGCCGATCCGGTCGCCGAGCGTGGTGGACAGGAAGTAGGCGCCGTTGAAGTAGGTCATGGTGGGGTCGGCGCCCCCGTTCAGCTGGCCGCGGAACAGGGTCGAGGCGGCGGCTGGCTGCGCCGGCAGGGCCAGCAGCGGCAGGACGCACGCGAGGGCCAGGAGGCGGGCGATGAGCCGTTTCATGGGCGATCCTCCGACTGGACGCGCGCCGACCTCGGCTGAGATTTCTTTCACGCCGGACGCGAATGTCGTCGGATACTAACAGCCAAAATCATGGCGGTCGATGCGGTCGTCGTCGGAGACGCCTGCTCGTCGGCGTCGGGAGCCGGCGGACGTGGTCCGGTGCCCCGCAGTCAGCGGGCGGGCAGTTCGGGGCCGCCGTCGAGCAGCGGGGCCAGCAGGTCGCCCTGCTTCTCCACCCGCTTGAGCACCTCCCCCGCCGTGTACGGCTTCGTCGCCGGCCGCCTCCCCGCCGCACCCGCCTCGACCTCGTCCCAGGTCAGCGGGGTGGAGACCGACGGCACGGACTGCGCCCGCAGCGAGTACGGGGACACGGTCGTCTTGGCGGCGTTGTTCTGGCTCCAGTCGATGAAGACCTTGCCCGGCCGCAGGTTCTTCGCCATCTTCGACACGACCAGCTTCGGGTGCGCCCGCTCCAGCTCCTGCGCGATCCGCTTGGCGTAGTCGGACACGTGGTCGGAGGACTGGCTGCCGGCGATCGGGCAGCAGAGCTGCATGCCCTTCTTGCCCGAGGTCTTCGGATAGCTGTCGATGCCGTCGTCGGCGAGCCGGTCGCGCATCAGCAGCGCCACCTGGCAGCACTGGCGCAGCGCCGCCGGCGGCCCGGGATCGAGGTCGACGACCATCATGTCGGGGTGCTCGCCGACCTTCCACTGCGGCGTGTGCAGCTCCAGCGCGGCTAGGTTGGCCAGCCAGACCAGGGTGGGCAGGTCGTCGGCGACCACGTAGTCGATGGTGTCCCGGCCCTTGCTGGACCCGGGCGCGGGCAGCGTCTCGGTGCGTACCCAGCCGGGGGTGGCGGCCGGGGCGTTCTTCTCGAAGAAGGAGCCGCCGGTGACCCCGTTGGGGAAGCGGATCCGGGTGAGCGCCCGGTCGGCCAGGTGCGGCAGGAGCACCGGGGCGATCCGGGTGTAGTAGTCGATCACCTCGCCCTTGGTGAACCCGGCCTCGGGATAGAGCACCTTGTCCAGGTTGGACAGCTCCAGCGCGCGCCCCTCCACGTCCACCTTGAACCGTTCAGCCGGCATCGTCGACCTCCTCGGCGGGTTTGTCCGGCCGCAGCCGGAGCACCCGGGGGAACCGCAGTCGCCCGTCCGGGGTGCGCTGGCCGTACTTCACCTCCACCACGACCACGGGTGTTACCCAGATCGCGCCCCGGGCATCCTCGCGCGGCACGTCCCCGGCGAACGGCGACGCGCCGGTGCGCAGCGGCTCCAGCTCGCGGAGCAGTTCCCGCTCGATGGCCGCGCCGATGCCGCCGCCGACGCGCCCCCGGTAAATGAGCCGCCCGTCCGGGCGCGGCACCCCGACCAGCAGGCCGCCGACGCGGCGCGCCCCGGGCCGCCAGCCGCCGACCACGAAGTCGCCGGTGACCTCCAGCTTGACCTTCACCCAGTCCGGCGAGCGCACGCCCGGCCGGTAGACCGAGTCGACCCGCTTGGCCATCACCCCCTCCAGGCCGTGCTCGCCGGCCGCCTCGTAGGTGGCCGGGCCGTCGCCGAAGAGCGGCGACACCGCCCACCGGGCGCCGCCGAGCGCCAGGCCGTCCAGGGCCGCCCGCCGGCGGGCGTACGACCGGCCGGTCAGGTCCTCGCCGTCGAGCCGGAGCAGGTCGAAGATCATGTACGTCACCGGGGCGACCGCCGCCAGCCGGGCGGCCTTGTTCCGGTCGCGCACGTGCATCCGCTCCGCCAGGGCGGTGAACGATGGCTGGCCGGTCTCGCCGAGCAGCACCACCTCGCCGTCGAGCAGCGCGTCGCCCGCCTGCTCGTGCAGGGTGGCCAGCTCGGGGTACGCGGCGGTGATCTCCACGCCGCTGCGGGCATACAGGTGCTGCCGGCCGCCGGAGATGTCGGCGAGCGCGCGGACGCCGTCCCACTTGAACTCGTACGCCCAGCCGGCACCCGCCGGGAGCTGCCCGGTCATCGCGAGCATCGGCTTGAGCGGCGCGCCGGGCACGTCCCGACTGTACTTGCGCACCGAAGCGCTCGCGCGGCCTTCGATCATTTGCGATCCTGGCTGTACCGGCGAGAGGAGCACGGGGATGCGGGCCATCTGGAAGGGAGCCGTCTCGTTCGGGCTCGTCTCCATCGGGGTCAAGCTCTACTCGGCCACCGAGGAGAAGGACATCCGCTTCCACCAGGTGCACCGGGAGGACGGCGGGCGCATCCGCTACAAGCGCACCTGTCAGGTCTGCGGCGAGGAGGTCACCTACGACGACATCGCCAAGGGCTACGACATCGGCGGCGGCGAGATGGTGATCCTCACCGACGAGGACTTCGCCGAGCTGCCGCTGTCCAGCTCGCGCGCGATCGACGTGCTGGAGTTCGTCCCCGCCGAGCAGGTCGACCCGATCCTCTACAACAAGGCGTACTTCCTGGAGCCGGAGGGCACCGCCACCAAGCCGTACCTGCTGCTGCGCGACGCCCTCACCGACTCGGAGCGGGTGGCGATCGTCAAGGTGGCGCTGCGCCAGCGGGAACAGCTCGCGACACTCCGGGTCCGCGAGGGCGTGCTGCTGCTCAACACCATGCTCTGGCCGGACGAGATCCGGAAGCCCGACTTCGGCTTCCTCGACGAGGACCTGAAGGTCCGCCCGCCGGAGCTGGCGATGGCCAGCTCGCTGATCGACTCGATGGCCGGCGAGTTCGAGCCGGACGCCTTCACCGACGACTACCGGGCGGCCTTGCAGGAGGTCATCGACGCCAAGGTGGAGGGTCGCGAGGTGGTCCAGCCGGAGGAGGTCGAGGAGGCCCCGGCCGCAGCGGTGGACCTGATGGCGGCGCTGAAGGCGTCCGTCGAGCGCGCCCGGTCCGCCCGGGGCGAGGCGCCGGCCGGCGGCGGCGGGGAGCCGACCCCGATCTCGGCCGCCCGCTCCGCGCAGAAGAAGGCCGCCGAGAAGAAGGCGGCGAAGGCGCCGGCCAGGAAGACCGCCGAGAAGAAGGCCGCGCCGAAGAAGGCCGCCGCCAAGAAGGCCGCCCCGAAGAAGGCCGCCGAGGGCGAGAAGAAGCCCGCCGCCAAGAAGGCCGCCCCGAAGAAGACGGCCCGCAAGACGGCCTGACCCCTGGCCAAGGTGCCCTTCCTTTCATCTGAGGTTGCCTTGACGCCGGTGGGAAGGTCTAGCGTCGGTCGGGTCGGACGAGGGAGGTCGGATGCTGATCGGTGAGCTGGCGGAGCGCGCCGGCACGAGCACCCGGGCCCTGCGTTACTACGAGACGCACGGCCTGGTCCGGGCGGCCCGCTCGGCCAACGGATACCGGGTCTACGACGAGGCGGAGCTGCCCGTCGTACGCGAGATCCGGGCGCTGCTGGCGGTGGGTTTCGGCCTCGACGACATCCGCCCGTTCGTCGCCTGCCTGCGGGCCGGCAACGCCTCCGGTCACGTCTGCCCCGACTCGGTGGCCGTGCTGCGGCGCAAGCTGGCCGAGGTCGACGCCGGCATCGACCGGCTGCACGCGGTCCGCCAGGAGTTGCGCGACCAGCTCGCCCACGCCATCACCCAACGGGAGGAAACATGCTCGAGACTGCGCCGGACGGCTCGCTGACCGCCGTCACCGACGACACCTTCGCCACCGTGGTGCTCGCCGCCGACCGGCCGGTGGTGGTCGACTTCTGGGCGGACTGGTGCCCGCCGTGCCGGGCCATCTCCCGCAGCCTCGCCGAACTCGCCGAGGAGTTCGCCGGTCGGCTGGTCGTGGCCACGATCGACACCGACGCGAACCCGACGGCCACCCGCACCTACGGCGTGATGTCCCTGCCCACCCTCCTGGTCTTCCGCCACGGGCAGGTGGTCGGCTCGATCGTCGGCTCCCGCCCGAAGCACCACCTGCGGCAGGGGTTGGTGCGGCATCTCGAGGGCTGAACCGCCGGCCGGCGCGGTGCGGTCTCGCAGGTGCGGATCGCCGCGGGTACGCTCCGCCGGCCCCCGCCGCGAGAGGAACGCCATGCCGTACACCCCCGACCTGGACCGGCTGCTGACACCCGGTGCCCGCTTCGCCGACGAGCACGCCACGTACGTCATGGAGGTGCACGCGCTGGGCGACGTCGTGCTGCCGACGGGGCGGGTGGTCGGCTGCGACCCGGTGGCCTGCCCCGAGGACGAACCGTTCACGGTCGGGGTGGCGCCCGGCAGCTACCCGGCGCGGGCCTGGGTCGCGGTGGTGCGCGGCGAGGACACCGAGGCGGACCGGCGGGTGGCCGCCCTCGAACTGGTGGTCCACGACGAGCCGACGGCCCGCTGGGAGATGGCGTTGGTCGGCGACCAGGACGTCTCGGCCCTCAAGCCGGACGGTTGGTTCGGCTACGGGGTGGACACCGGCATCGGCACCCTGGCCGATCCCACCGCGCTGGCCGCCCTGGAAACGTGGGACGAGGGCGCGGTGACGGACGTCTTCGTCGCGGACGAGCCCGCGGGCGGGCCGGTGCCGGGGCACGTCGCCGCGGTGCTCGACGAGGCGACCGGGGCCAACGTGGTGACGGTCTGGTCGGGCTGGGGCGACGGCTGCTACGGCACCTGGATCGGGCGGACCGCCGACGGCCGGGTCACCTCGTTCGTGACCGACTTCATGGTGGTGCCGGGGCCGGCGTGACCCGTGCGGCGGGAGCGGCCACGGTCGAGGCGGCGCGGTGGGCGGCCGGGCGGGTACCGTGTGCGTCGGCTTTCCCCCCGGCACTCCGATGCCGGCCACCACCTTCGCAGCAGGGAGTCGACGCCGTGAGCGAGCGTACGCAGAACCGGTCCCAGAAGTCGGAGCGGCGGCTGGCCGCCCAGTTGGCCGCGCAGAAGGCGGCCGAGGCGAAGCGCCGCCGGCAGGCCTGGGCCGGCGGGCTCGCCGGGGTCGCCGTGGTCGCGGTGCTGATCACCGTCTTCGTCACGATCGGGCGCAACAGCGACGGCGACAAGGACCAGACGGCCAGCGCCCCCTCGGCCGGCCCGTCCGCCAGCGCCCCCGCCGCCGACGCGCCCCCGGCCCCGCAGCTCCCGGAAGGGGCCGACCCGGCCCTGGGCACCAAGCCGAAGGTCACCGCCGGCGAGGGCGAGCTGAAGAAGCTCGTCGTGACCCCGCTGATCAAGGGCACCGGCCCGGCGGTGAAGAAGGGTCAGACGATCACCACGAACTACGTCGGCGTCTTCTACAAGGACGGCAAGGAGTTCGACTCGTCGTGGAACGGCGGGCAGCCGGCCTCCTTCGCCATCGGCGTCGGCCAGGTCATCCCGGGCTGGGACCAGGGCCTCGTCGGGGTGACCGTCGGCAGCCGCGTGCAGCTCGACCTCCCGGCCAAGCTGGCGTACGGCGAGAACCCCCCCGGCGGCCGTCCCGCCGGCCCGCTGCGCTTCGTCGTGGACGTGCTCGCGGCCCAGTGACCCGCGAACCGGCCGGGTCGAGCTCCGTGACCGGGCCGTTGCCCCGCGATAGCGGCCCGGTTCGCCCGGGATGTCGCCCGTCGTTGATGCAGTAGCCCACAGAGGGCTTCCGGCCCCTCCGCCACCGGCAGTAGGTTCAGCGTCACCCCGGGCGGTCCGACCGTCCGGGGTGATGACCGGACCGGACGCGGAGGTGCACGTGACGGCGCTGGACGACGCGGGGCGGACCGCCCGGGTGTTGTGGACCCACTACGAGCCGGTCCACGCGATCACCTACTTCCACCCCCGCGCCCGGGCCGCCTTCGAGGCGGTCGGGCTGCGGGGATTCTGGCGCGGCTACTTCGCCGGCCGGGCCGCGCCGCTGGGGGCCGCCGAGCCCGCCCCGGTGACGGCGGCGTTCTTCAACTTCGCCCCGCACACGGTGGCGCGGGCGCTGCCGGCCGTCTGGCGGCTGGCCACCCCGCAGGAGGCGCTGCGGGCGCGGCTCACGGGCGCGGTGCAGGCGCTGGCCGAGCTGACCTACGAGCTGCCGGAGTCGCACCTCGTCGAGGCGGCCGAACTGCTGGAGGCCGCCGCCGCCGAGGCGGAGCCCGCCGGCCGGGTGCTGGGCGCCGCCAACGCGGCCCTGCCGCGCGGCGAGTACCCGCTGGCCCGGCTCTGGCAGGCCGCCACCACCCTGCGCGAGCAGCGCGGCGACGGGCACGTCGCCGCCCTGGTCGCGGCCGACCTCGACCCGGTGGAGACGCTGGCCTGGCGGGTCGCGGTCGACATCTCGCCGCTGAACCTGCTCGGGCGCGGCTGGTCGGAGGAGCAGTGGGCCGCCGCCCGCGCCCGGCTGGCCGAGCGGGGCTGGCTCACCCCGGACGGGAAGCCGACCGAGCGAGGTCTCGCCCGGTTCCAGGCGATCGAGGACGCCACCGACGCCGCCGCCGCCCGCCCGTGGCGGACGCTGGGCCAGGAGCGCACCGAGCGGCTGCGGGAGCTGCTCGAACCGATCGCCCGCGCCGCCCACACCGTCATCCCGGAGGGCAACCCGATCGGTCTGCCCGCGCTGCGGAGCTGACCCCCGCCCGCCGGCCCGGACGCCGCCGATGGGGCAGGATGGGTTCGTGGCGGATGCGGTGGTCTTCGACCTGGACGGCGTGATCGTGGACTCCGAGCCGGTGTGGGAGGAGGTCCGGCGGGCGTACGTCGCGGCGCACGGCGGCACCTGGCAGCCCGACACGCAGCGCCGGTTGATGGGCATGAGCACCGGCGAGTGGGCCCGCTACCTGAGCGGTGAGCTGGGCGTCGGCCGCAGCCCCGAGCAGGTCGCCGCCGAGGTGATCGAGGAGATGACCCGGCGGTACGCGGAGCGCGTACCGCTGATCGACGGGGCCGACCAGGTCGTGCGCCGGCTGGCCGAACGGTGGCCGCTGGGGCTGGCCAGCTCGTCGCCGACCCGGCTGATCGGGGCGGCGCTGGCCGCGACGGACCTGACCGGGGCGTTCGGGGCCACGCTGTCGACCGAGGAGACCGAACGGGGCAAGCCGGCGCCCGACGTCTACCTGGCGGTCGCCGAGCGGCTGGGCGTCGACCCGGCCCGCTGCGTGGCCGTGGAGGACTCGTCCAACGGCGTCCGCTCGGCCGCCGCCGCCCGGATGACGGTGGTGGCGGTGCCGCACGGGGCGTACCCGCTGGACCCGGACGCCGAACGCCTGGCGACGCTGCTCCTGGGCACGGTCGGGGAGCTGACCCCGCAGACCGTGGACCGCCTCGGGTAGGCAGCCCCACCGGGCCGGCACGCCACGCCTGACGCGGGCGACCCCGAAGCCAACGCCAGCCCAACCCCGGGCCCACCCGGCCGGCGCGGGCATGAGCGCGGATCCGCCGGGTACCGCAGCCACGGCGCCCCGGCCGGGGCCGCCGGGTGAGGAGACGGGGATGAAGGCGATCGTGTACGAGCGCACCGGCGACGCCTCGGTGCTGCAACTTCTCGACCGGCCGGTGCCGGAGCCCGGCCCCGGCGAGGTCCTGGTGCGGGTGGCGTTCTCCGGGGTGAACCCGACGGACTGGAAGGCCCGCTCGCAGGGGCCGATGCCGGGTGACTGGCAGACGCCCGGGCAGGACGGCGCGGGGGTGATCGAGGCGGTGGGCGAGGGCGTCGACCGGGACCTGATCGGCGAGCGGGTCTGGCTGTGGGAGGCCGCGTGGCAGCGGCCCTGGGGCACCGCCGCCGAGTACACGGTGGTGCCGGTCCGGCAGGCGGTGCCCCTCGGCGACGCCTCCTTCGAGCTGGGCGCCTGCCTGGGCATCCCCTTCCTCACCGCGCACCGCTGCCTGACGGCCGGCGAGTACACGCCGGACCGGCTGCACGCGGGCGCGCTCAGCGACCACACGGTGCTCGTGCAGGGCGGGGCGGGCGCGGTGGGCAACGCGGCCATCCAGCTCGCCCGCTGGGCGGACGCCTGCGTGGTCGCGACCGTCAGCAGCCCGGAGAAGGCGCAGCTGGCGGCGGCGGCCGGCGCGTCCTTCGTGGTCGACTACCGGACGCAGGACGTGGTCGAGGAGGTCCGCAAGATCGCGCCCGACGGGGTGCACACGATCGTCGAGGTCTCCGCGGCGCGCAACGCCGCCGCCGACGTCCAACTGCTCCGGCGCGGCGGGGCGGTCTGCGTCTACGCCGACGACGGCGGGGACGAGGTGACCCTGCCGATCCGGCCGTTGCTGGCACCGAACGCGCGGTTCCAGTTCGTCCTCGTCTACACCGAGCCGAAGGCGGCCAAGGCCCAGGCGGTGGTGGACGTGGCCGCCGCGGCGGCGCAGGGCGGGATCCGGGTGGGCGAGGACGCGGGCCTGCCGCTGCACCGCCACCCGCTCTCGGCGGCCGTCGCGGCCCACGAGGCGGTCGAGAACTCGGTGGTCGGGAAGGTGCTGATCACCACGAGCGGGGACGAGTGACGGCCGGCGGCCGTAAGCCCTCTGAGCTGGGCGGATTTCCCCGTAGTGGGCACAGAGGCGAACAAGCTTCGCAACAATGACGGTGCGGGTACCCCGCATGGAGCGGGCGGCCCCGGCGCGGTGCGAACGCCGGGGCCGCCCCTGGGGAGGGAAGTCAGGAGTGTTCCCTACCCCAACAGGCGACAATGCGCCTGAGAACGTTACGGGGCGGTCAGCTCCCGGACACTCAGTTCGCCCCCGGCGTACCGGGAACGGACGACCTTCTTGTCGAACTTGCCGACGCTGGTCTTCGGCACCGCGTCGATGACGGCCCAGCGCTCCGGCAACTGCCAGCGGGCCACCGACCCGGCCAGGAACTCCCGCAGCTCCTCGACCGTCGCCGACGCCCCCTCGCGGAGCACGACGGTGGCGAGCGGCCGCTCACCCCAGCGCTCGTCGGGCACCCCCACCACGCAGGCCTCCAGCACCGCCGGGTGGGCCATCAGGGCGTTCTCCAGCTCGACCGAGGAGATCCACTCGCCGCCGGACTTGATGACGTCCTTGGCCCGGTCGGTGAGCGTGATGTAGCCGTCCGGCGAGAGGGTGCCGACGTCGCCGGTACGCAGCCAGCCGTCGCGGAACTTCTCCTCGTCCGGCACGTCGTCGCCGACGTACCGCGCGGTCACCCACGGCCCGCGGACCTCCAGCTCGCCGACCGACGCCCCGTCGGCGGGCAGCGGCTCGCCCAGCGGGCCGACGATGCGGGCCTCGACCCCGGCCGGCACCCGGCCCTGCGTGTAGCGGTAGCGCCAGGCCTCCTCGCCGGTCGCGCCGGCCGGCGGCCGGGAGACCGAGCCCAGCGGGGACATCTCCGTCATCCCCCAGGCGTGGATGACGTCGATGCCGTGCCGTTCGGCGAACGCGTGCATCAGCGCCGGCGGGCAGGCCGAGCCGCCGACGATCACCTCCCGCAGCGAGGAACTGTCCACGTCGTGGGCGTCCAGGTGGGCCAGCAGGTCGGTCCAGATGGTCGGCACCGCGCCGGCCAGGGTGGGCCGCTCGGCGGCGATCATGTCGGCGATCGGCGCGGCCTGGAGGAACCGGTCCGGCATGATCAGCGACGCCCCCGAGAGGAAGGCCGCGTACGGCAGGCCCCAGGACATCGCGTGGAACATCGGCACGATGGCCAGCTCGCGGTCGGTCGGGCCGAGACCGAAGCCCTCCGGCATGCAGACCTGGAGGGAGTGCAGGTAGATCGAGCGGTGCGAGTAGGCCACGCCCTTCGGGTTGCCGGTCGTCCCCGAGGTGTAGCAGAGGGCGGCGGCGTCGCGCTCGTCCACCTCGGGCCAGTCGAAGACGTCCGGGCGGTCGGCCAGCAGCGCGTCCCAGTGGTGCACGGCGATCCGGTCGCCGGCCGCCGCCGTGAGCGGGGCCGGGTCGCCGCCGCCGACGACCACCACGTGCCGCACGGTGCCCATCTCGCCGATCACCCGGGCCAGCAGCGGGATGAGCGTCGAGTCGACCAGCACCACCCGGTCCTCGGCGTGGTTGGCGATGTAGGCGACCTGGTCGGGGAAGAGCCGGAGGTTGAGGGTGTGCAGCACCGCGCCCATGCTGGGCACCGCGAAGTACGCCACCAGGTGCTCGGCGTTGTTCCACATGAAGGTGGCGACCCGCTCGTCGCCGGTGACACCGCACTCGTCGCGCAGCGCATGGGCCAGCCGGGCCGCCATGCGCCCGACCTCGGCGTACGTCATCCGGCGCGGCTCGCCGCCCGTCCAGGTGACCACCTCCGCCGTACCGTGCACGGTGGCGCCGTGACCGAGGATCCGGGAGACCTGGAGAGGGGCGTCCATCATCGTGCTACGCATGGGTAACAAAGTAGTGTCGGCGGTCACAGGTTGGGAACCCTGGAATGCCGGTCGAGACCGTAACGGCACCGTAAATTGTCCGGGTGAGCATCTCCTGGGCCGATTCGTACGTGGGACAGCTACGCGCGCTCGCCGGTGACCGGACGCTGATGTTCGTCGGCGCCCGCGCCGTGGTCCGCGACAAGGCGGGGCGTCTCCTGCTGATCCAGCGCTCCGACAACGGGCAGTGGGCCCTGCCCGCCGGGGCGATGGAGCTGGGCGAGTCGATCGCCGACTGCGCCGTCCGGGAGGTACGCGAGGAGACCGGGCTGCGCGCGCTGCGGGTCAGCGCCTTCGCCCTCTACACGGGCCCGGACCGCACCCACACCAACATGTACGGCCACACGTACCAGATCTTCACGACCGCGTTCCGCGTCGACGAGTGGGACGGCGAGCTGACCCGGATCACCGACGAGACGACCGACGCGGGCTTCTTCCACCGGGCGCAACTGCCGGCCCCGCTCTCCGCGAGCGTCGCCGAGACCGTCGCCGACCTGGACGTCTTCGAGCAGACCAACCGGCTGATCCTCAAGTAGGCCGCGCCGACCCCGGCCCCGACCGGCCCCGACCCGGGCCCCAGGTCTGGGGCCGGAGCCGAGGCCGAGATCTGGTCGGTCAGAGCATCGTCTGGCTCTTCGCCTCCATCTCGGCGGCGGCCTCCTGCTTCGACTCCCTGTCCAGCGGCTTGCCGCCGGGCGCCGGGCCCTCGCCGCCGAGGCCGTCCGTGCCGCCCGTGGCGCCGCCCGGGCCCGCACCGCGCAGCTTCTCGTTCGGCAGCGCCAGCGTGACCAGCACCGCCACGATCGCGATCAGGCCGGTGGTCAGGAAGACCAGGTGCAGCGACTCGACGAACGCCGCCTGGACGGCCGCGCGTACCGGGGCGGGGAGCGCCAGGATGGTCGCCGGATCGTTGACCGAGACGTCCGCCCCGCCGCTCGCCGCGACGGCGGCCTGCTGCTCCGGCGGCAGTACGGCGATCGCGCCCGGCAGCCGGTCCGCGAGTTCCGAGGTGAGCCGCGACGACAGCACCGCGCCGAGGATGGCGACACCGAACGAGCCGCCCAGCGACCGGAAGAACGTCGCCGACGAGGTGCCGGCGCCCAGGTCGCGCATCGACACGGAGTTCTGCACGGCCAGGATCAGCGACTGCATGCAGAGC
Organism: Micromonospora sp. CNZ303; assembly: GCF_004345505.1. Taxonomy (NCBI): domain Bacteria; kingdom Bacillati; phylum Actinomycetota; class Actinomycetes; order Micromonosporales; family Micromonosporaceae; genus Micromonospora; species Micromonospora sp. CNZ303. Next base: position 363,284 of record NZ_SLVT01000002.1, read on the forward strand.
CCCAGCCCGACCCCGATCACGACCATGAAGCCGAAGGCCACCCAGAGCGAGGTGTCCACCTCCAGCCGGGTGAACAGCAGCATGCCGACCAGCAGCACCGCCGCGCCGGACACCGGGAACCACTTGTACCGGCCGATCCGGCTCATCGCCCGGCCGGTCAGCACCGAGGTGACGATGATGCCGGCCATCATCGGCAGCATCAGCAGGCCGCTGCGGGTGGGCGAGGCGCCCCGGACGATCTGGAGGTAGAGCGGGATGAAGATGATCGAGCCGAACATCACCAGGCCGAGCACGAAGCCGGCCGAGTTGGCCAGCGCGAACGTGGCGCTGCGGAACAGCCGCAGCGGCAGGATCGGCTCGGCCACCCGGGCCTCCTGGAGCACGAAGAGCACGCCGAGCACCGCGCCCGCGACGAAGAGGCCGATGATCACCCCGGAGCCCCAGGCGTACTCGTTGCCGCCCCAGCTCAGCGCGAGCAGCAGGCTGCTCACCCCGGCGACCAGCAGCGCCGCGCCGAGCCAGTCGATCGAGTGGTCGCGCCTGGTGAACGGGATCAGCCGCAGCACCCTGGAGCACACGACGATCGCCAGGATCCCCAGCGGCACGTTGATGTAGAAGATCCACCGCCAGTCGGTCTCGGCGAAGTATCCGCCGACCAGCGGCCCGGCGACCGAGGAGAGGCCGAAGACCGCCCCGAACAGGCCCTGGTAGCGACCGCGCTCCCGGGGCGACACCACGTCCGAGATGATGGTGAACGCGAGCGTCATCAGGCCGCCGGCGCCGAGGCCCTGGACCCCCCGGGTGACGATGAGCTGGGTCATGTCCTGCGACAGGCCGGCCAGCAGCGAGCCGAGCAGGAACGTGCCGATGGAGAAGAGGAAGACGGGTCGTCGCCCGTACAGGTCGGCCATCTTGCCGTAGAGCGGCGTCGAGGCCGTGGAGGCCAGCAGGTACGCGGTCACCACCCACGAGTAGTGGTTGATCCCGCCCAGCTCGCCGACGATGGTCGGCAGCGCGGTGCCGACGATGGTCTGGTCGAGCGCGGCCAACAACATGCCGGTCATCAGGCCGAACATCAGCAGCCGGATCTGTCGCCCGCCGAGCGCCGGGGCTTCCGTGGTCATCCCGCCTCCTTTCCCCGCTCACCCGAAACATGCGTGCGGAGCGTAGGGCACCTCGTCGATCGTGGGGCCGGTGGCGCTGCGGTCACCGACCTCACGACCAACGATCGGTCAGCGGGACGAGTGCGGGCCCTCGGCGAACTCTTCGACGATCTTGGCGCAGAAGGCCGGCAGATCGTCCGGCTTGCGGCTGCTGACGAGGCCGCCGTCCGTGACGACCTGCTCGTCGACCCAGTCCGCGCCGGCGTTCGCCAGGTCGGTGCGCAGGCTGGGCCAGGAGGTGAGCCGGCGGCCCCGCACCACGTCCGCCTCGATGAGCGTCCACGGCCCGTGGCAGATCACCCCGACCGGCTTGCCGGCGTCGAAGAACGCCCTGACGAAACGCACCGCGTCCGCGTCGGCCCGCAGGAAGTCCGGGTTCGCCACCCCGCCGGGCAGCACCAGCGCGTCGTAGCCGGCCGCGTCCGCGTCGGCCGCGGTCACGTCCACGTCGTACGTCTTCGACTGGTCCAGGTGGTTGAAGGACTGGATGGTGCCGGGCCTGAGCGAGACCAGCTCCACCGTGGCACCGGCCTGCTCCACCGCCTCGCGGGGCTGGACGTACTCGACCTCCTCGACGCCGTCGGCGGCCAGGAACGCGATCCGCTTGCCCTGAAGTGTCGTCGCTGCCATCTCGGTCTCTCTCCTCTCCGGGGGTACCGTCCGTCCCTTCCCGGGGCCCGGTGCCCGAAACCCCTCCCCGGCGGCGGCAGGTTTGGCCCGGATGCCCCGGGGGACCCGGGACGGCATGGCAGGAGGAGCAGCGGAACAGCGCCGGCTCGCCGCGGTGGTGGAGGGCTGGCTGGGTCGTCCCGTCCTGGTCGTCGGGGACGCCATGCTCGACGAGTGGCGCTTCGCCGAGTCCGACCGGCTCTGCCGGGAGGCGCCGGCTCCGGTCCTCACCCTGCGCCGGCGGATCTCCGCGGCCGGCGGGGCGGCGAACACCGCCGTCAACGTCGCCGCGCTCGGGGGTCGGGCGGTGCTGGTGGCGCCGGTCGGCGCGGACGTCGCCGGCGACGAGCTGCACGACTGTCTGGACCGGGCCGGCGTCTGGGACCGTACGGTCAACCAGCCCGCACGCCCGACGCCGGTCAAGCGGCGGATGCTGGCGGGCAACCAGATCCTGCTCCGGGAGGACTCCGGCGACCCCGACGACGTGCTCGACGCCGACGGGGTGGCCCGGTTGCTCACCGCGCTGGACTGCGCCACCGAGGAGCTGCGCGCCGCGGGTGGCGAGGCGCCCACCCTGGTGGTCTGCGACTACGGGCTGGGCGCGCTGCCCGCGCCCGTGCGCGCCTGGCTGGTGACCCACCGGGAGCGGTACGCGACGGTCGCGCTGGACGCCCACGACCTGGCCGACTGGCGCGGCCTGGCCCCGACGGTGGTGACCCCCAGCTTCGCCGAGGCGACCCGGCTGCTCGCCCGGGCCGCCGGCGCCCGCCCGGCGCCCGGTGCCGGGCTGCACCTGGACCACCCGGACGGCGACCCGGCCGACGGCCCCTCCGAACTCACGGTGGGCGTCTCCCCCGGCGGTCTCGCGCCGCACCACGCCGCCCACCGCCCCGGCCCGACGAACCCGACCGGCGAGCCGACGGCCGGCGAGGGCCGCGTGGCGATGACCGGGAACGGGCTCACCGTGACCGGCACCGGCGTCACCGTCAACGCCACGGCCGGCGAGGGCGTCGACCGGGCCGTACTGGCTGAGTCCCGCCTCGCCGAGCTGCGCGCGCACACCGGCGCGGACGTGGTGGCGGTGACCCTGGACACCGACGGCGCGGTGGTCGGCGGGGCGGACGGCGAGCCCCGGCGCAGCCACAGCACCCCCGTGCCGGCCAGCCACGCGGTCGGAGCGGGCGACGCGTACCTGGCGGCGATGACGCTGGCGCTGGCGGCCGACGCGCCGCTGCCCACCGCCGCCCAGCTGGCCCAGCTCGCGGCGACCATCACCGTCTCGGACACCGGCACCTGCGTGTGCCGACGGGAGGACCTGCTCGTCGCGCTGGACGCACCGGTCGACGGGGCGGGCCACCGGGCGCTGGTCGGCACCGACGAGCTGGCCGCGATCGTCGAGGAACACCGCCGGGCAGGCCGCGCGATCGTCTTCACCAACGGCTGCTTCGACGTACTCCACCGGGGCCACGTGCGCTACCTGGAGCAGGCCCGCGCGCTCGGCGACCTGCTGGTGGTGGCGGTCAACTCCGACGGCAGCGTACGCCGGCTGAAGGGCCCGGACCGGCCGGTGAACCCGGTCGAGGACCGCATCGCCCTGCTCTCCGCGCTGGCCTGCGTCGACCACGTGGTGGTCTTCGAGGAGGACTCCCCGGCGGAGCTGATCGAGACGGTCCGCCCCGACGTGTACGTCAAGGGCGGCGACTACCCGCCGGAGATGGTGCCCGAGGCGCCGCTGGTACGCCGCCTCGGCGGGCAGGTCCGCACCCTCGGGTACGTCCCCGACCGGTCCACCTCGGCGATCATCGACCGGATCCGGGCGCACGGCCAGGAGCCGCAGGAGGACACCTCCCTGACGCCCGAGCCGTCGTGAACCGCCCGCTCGACCTCGGCACTGCCGGCGGGTTCCGCGCGGATCGGCTGCTCGACGTGCTGATCCCGACCCGCAACCGCCCCGCCGAACTGGCGGTCACCCTCTCCGGGCTGGCCGCCCAGGAGGGCGTGCCCGGCTTCGGCGTGGTGGTCAGCGACCAGTCCGACGGCGACGCCGCGTACCGGCATCCGGCGGCGGCCACCATGGTCCGGGCGCTGCGCCACCGGGGGCACCCCGTGCTGCTGACCCGCCGGCTGCCCCGGCGCGGGCTGGCCGAGCACCGGGCGTACCTGCTGGCCGCGTCCGCCGCCCGGTACGTGCTCTGCCTCGACGACGACGTCTGGCTGGAGCCGGGCACGCTGCGCCGGCTGGTCACCGCCATCGAGGAGCTGGGCTGCGGCTTCGTCGGCAACGCGGTGCACGGGCTGTCGTACGCCGACGACGTCCGGCCGGAGACGCACCGGCACTACGAGGAGTGGACCGGCCCGCCCACCCCGGAACGGATCCGCCCCGGCACGCCGCAGTGGGAGCGGGCGTCGATCCATTCGGCGGCGAACCTGCTGCACGTCACGCGACAGCTCGACCTGCCGTCGGGTGCCTGGCGGGCGTACAAGGTGTCCTGGATCGGCGGCTGCGTGCTCTACGACCGGGCGAAGCTGGTCGACTCCGGCGGGTTCGACTTCTGGCGGCGGGTGCACGAGAAGCACCAGGGCGAGGACGTCGCCGCCCAGCTCGCCGTGCTGGCGCGCTTCGGCGGCGCCGGCGTCCTGCCCAGCGGCGCTTACCACCTGGAGTCGCCCACCACGGTCACCGACCGGGACGTGGAAGCGTGGGAGGTCGTGCTCGCCGAGGAGGAGACGGCCCAGCCGGCCTGAGCCGGTCCGCACCCGCCCCGGGGCCGCTCAGGGGGCGCCGGGTTCCGGGCGGAGCAGTTCGCGGGCCGCCTCCAGGACCTCGACCACCGGCACGTCGGTGACGAAGGAGTCCCGGTGCGGGCACTCGCCGTCGCCGGGGCGGTGCGGGTAGATGCCCGGGGTGCAGTCCACGCCGCAGACCGGGCAGAGCACCGTCCACGAGCTGATCGGCCGGTGCCGGCCGCGCAGCAGGTTCGCCACCGTGATCAGGTTGCCGACCCAGTAGATGCCGACGGTCGCGGTGCCCACGGCGGCGGCCAGGTGCAGTGGCCCGGTGTCGTTGGAGACCACCAGCTCGCAGCCGGCGTAGCAGCCGGCCAGGCCGCTGAGGCTGAGCGTGCCCACCTGCGGCCGGACCGGCACCCCGGCCGCCGCGACCACCCGGTCCACCACGTCCTGCTCGGCGGGCGTGCCCGTGACCAGCACCTCGTACCCGTCGCCGACCAGCTCGCGGGCCACCTCGGCGAAGCGTTCGGTGGGCCACCGGCGGCGGGTGTCGGTGGCGCCGGGGTGCAGCGCCACTCTCGGCCGCTCCGCCGGGCCGAGCACCTCGGCCGCCTCGGCCCGGTCGGCGTCGGTCACGGTCAGCGTCGGGACGATCGTGGTGGCGCCCGCGCCGACCAGGCCGGCCACCTCCAGGTAGCGGATCACCTCCTGCTGGTAGTAGACGTACCGGATCCAGCGGTCCAGCGGCGGCGCGTCGTCGGCGCGCAGCCCGGCGGTGACCCGCGCCCCGAGGGCGGCGACGAACGGGTTGGAGTTGGCCCCGCCGCCGTGCAGCTGCAACGCCAGGTCGAAGCGTTCCCCGCGGGCCGCGGCCAGGAAGTCGTCCGGCGTCGACTCCGGCTCGCCCGGATCGGGACCCCGGATCCCCGGCGCGGGCGGCACCACGAGCACGCGGTCCACCGGCCCGGGCCGGTCGCGCCAGAACTTCGCGTGCCACGGCGCGCCGAGCAGCACGATCTCCGCTTCCGGGTACGCGGCCCGCAGCGCGTCCAGCGCCGGCAGGACGAAGATGAAGTCCCCGAGCGCGTTGGCGCGCAGCACGGCGATCCGCTCGACGTCGGGCACGCGGCCGGTGGCCGGGCCGAGCAGGTGCGGGGTGCCCACGCGGCTCGTTACGGCCGGTCGGTCTCGCCGACGGCGATGTCCGGGTGGTGCATCTCCCGGTCCGCGGCCGGGTCGAGGACGCTCGGCGTACCCCCGTCGGGGCCGGCGGGTCGGGGGCCGGTGCGGCCGACGGTGATGGTGCGCGGCGCGGGCCGGGCGGCCCGGGGCAGCCGCACCCGGAGCAGGCCGTGGTCCATGACCGCGTCGATGCTGTCGGGGTCCACCCGGGACGGCAGGTCGACCCGGTACTCGAAGCCCCGGGTCTCGAAGCCGCCGGGGATGCCGTGGTCGGCGTTGACCTCGGCCTCGGAGCGGGCCCGGACGCAGAGCTCGCGGTCGTCCAGTTCGACGGCCACCTCCTCCGGCGCCACCCCGGGCAGCCGCACCACGACCTCCCAGCCGTCGGCGGTCTCGGCCATCTCGACGTCCGGCGGCCCGGTCCGGCCGCCGACCAGGCGGCGCAGCTCCGAGCGCAGCGACTGGAGTTCGCCCATCGGATCCCAGCCCTGCTGCCGGCCGCGCCAACCCCGGCCGGCCCCGCCGCCCTGCTCGCTCATGCCGGCCCTCCGCTGACGACCCGCTCGCTGCGCTCGCTCACTGCACCTCTCCGATCCGCTGGGTGGCCGCCGGAGATCGCAGTGAGCTGGGCGCGTCCAGCCCGGCCTCCCGGTCCACGCCGACGCCGAGCCGGTCGACCAGTTCCCCGCCCAGCCAGGCGCTCACGCCGAGGATGGCCAGCGCGACCACCTCGATGGCGATCAGCGCGCCCCCGGCGGCCCGGGATTCGGCGTTGAGCCGGACCACCCAGATCGCGGCGAAGAGCAGGATCACCGCCACGTTGGCGGCGGCGTGCGTCAGCGCCACCCGCTTCGCGCGGGTGGCCGACGGGATGGCCAGCAGGTCGAACGTCCCGGCCGCCGCGGCCAGCAGGCCGCCGATCAGGCCGACGGTGATGTTCCAGTACGCGACCTCGCCGAGGAAGTCCGGCCCGCCGACGGTGTCCACCAGGTCGAACAGGACCGCGGTGACCAGCAGGCCGACCGGGAACATGACCAGCATCGGGTGGACGGGATGGCCCAGCACCTTGAGCCGGCTCTCCATCGGGCCTCCACTGCTCGGTCTCTCCGGGCGGGTCGGTCGGTCTCTCCGGGCGGGTCGGGTGAGGCGGTACCCCCGCCCTGGAGGAACAAACCTCGCGCTGGTCGCGCTCTAGGCTGACTCGTGGCGGGCACCCCGCCACCGGAGTCAACGCACGGGGGAGGATCACGTGACGGTGGACATCACCTCGCACGAGGAACTGCGCGAGCTGCTGGGGGCGCCGATGCCGCGCGCGGTGACCAAGGAGCGACCCGTCCTGCACGCCCGGGACCGGGACTGGCTGGCCGCGTCGCCGTTCTGCCTGGTGGCGACGGCGGGCGCGGACGGCAGCTGCGACGTCTCGCCGAAGGGCGACCCGCCCGGCTTCGCGCTGGTGCTGGACGAGCGGACCATCGCCATTCCGGAGCGGCCAGGCAACCGGCGCGCCGACGGCTACCGCAACATCCTGGACAACCCGCACGTCGGATTGATCTTCCTGATTCCCGGCCGTACGGACACGCTGCGGATCAACGGCCGGGCCCGGCTGGTCCGCGACGCGCCGTGGTTCGACGACATGGTCGTCAAGGGGCACCGCCCGATCCTCGCCGTGGTGGTGGAGATCGAGCAGATCTTCTACCACTGCGCCAAGGCGTTCCTGCGCTCTGAGCTGTGGCAGCCGGAGAGCTGGCAGCCGGACGCGCTGCCGTCCCGGGCCCGGCTGATCAAGGAGGTCGAGAACCCGGCCGAGAGCCTGGCCGACCTGGAACGCCACTACGGCCCGAACTACGCCACCACCATCTACACCTGACCCCTCGTCGCCATCCCCGGACCCTCCCCCCGCCCACGTGTCGGGTCATGCGTGATGGCGGCCGAGGGTGTTGCTAAAGGGTTCTTTATAAAGATAGCTTTAGGGTGTGTCGTTACCCGAGGTGAAACTCTCCGACCCCAAGGCCCTGCGCGGGTACGCGCACCCGCTGCGGATGGCGCTGATCGGTCTGTTGCGCCAGCAGGGTCCGATGACCGCGACCCAGGCTGCCGAGCGGCTCGGCGAGAGCGTGCCGAACTGCTCGTTCCACCTCCGGCAGCTCGCCAAGTACGGGCTCGCCGAGCGGGCACCCGGCGCCGACGCCCGCGAGCGGCCCTGGCGGGCCACGGCCCTCAACACCTCCTGGGACGACGTCTCGGACGACCCGCAGACCCGCGCGGCCGTCGACGAACTCAGCGCCGTCCAGCTCGCCCTCTACGTCCGCAAGGCCGAGGAGTTCCTGGCCCGACGCGCCGAAGAGCCGACGGCCTGGCGGGCGGTCACCGGCTTCACCGACCGGCCGGTCTACGTCACCGTCGACGAGATGGCCGTGCTCAGAGCACGGATCGACGCCCTGATCACCGAGTACGACGATCGGATCGCCGACCCGGCGAAGCGTCCGGCCGGCAGCCGGAAGGTCAGCCTCGTCCGACTGGCGCTCCTCGCCGACCCGCCACCCACCGGTGCCCTCGCCGACGCCACCGCGCCCAACGCCGACACGGCCACCGCCGGCGCTGGAGCCAGCCCGACCACCGACCACGCCAACGCGGCCACCACCGGCGCCGGCAGCGGCGGGGACGGGGACGGGCAGCTTCCGGTCAGCGGACCGGTTGCCCGCGACCTCGGTGAGCAGCGGGGCGACCGGTGAGCGGTCAGGCGACCGGCGTCCCGGTCGCCGCCCCGCCCGGCGATCCCGCCCGGCACGGCCCGCTGCCCCGGCTGCTGCGCGAGCGCGTGTTCCGTCGGTACTGGTCGGCGCAGACCGTCTCGTACTTCGGCGACGAGATCTCCACCCTGGCCCTGCCACTGCTGGCCGTGCTCGTCTTCGAGGCGACCCCCGCCGAGATGGGCTACCTGACCGCCGCCGCGCTCGCCCCGAACCTGCTCTTCTCGCTGCTCGCCGGCGCCTGGGTCGACCGGTACCCGCGCAAGCGCCGGCTCATGATCCTGACGGACCTCGGGCGGGCGTTGCTGCTCACCGCCGTGCCGGTGGCGTACGTGCTGGACCTGCTGACGATGCCGCAGCTCTACCTGGCGGCCTTCGCGGTCGGCACGCTCGCCGTGATCTTCGAGGTCGCCCGGGGGCCGCTCTTCGTCTCCGTCGTCGGGCGCGCCGACTACGTCGAGGCGAACACCCTCATCAACGGCAGCCGGGCGATGTCCCTGGTGGCCGGGCCGAGCATCGGCGGCGTCCTCGTGCAGGTGCTCACCGCGCCGATCGCCCTGGTCGCCGACGCGCTGTCGTACGTCGCGTCCGCGTACTTCCTGGTGCGGATCCGGCCGACTGAGCCGGCGCCCGCCCACGGCGGCGGGCTGGCCCTCGGCGCCGGGCTGCGGTTCATCGCACGGACGCCGATGATGCGCGCGACAGTGCTCGGCACCACCACGATCAACCTGTTCAACTTCATGTTCATCGCGCTCTTCGTGCTCTACGCGACGCAGGAGCTGGGCCTCGCGCCCGGCCTGCTGGGCGCCGTGCTGGGCGCGGGCGCGGTGGGTGGCCTGATCGGGGCGGCGCTCACCGGCCGGCTGGTCCGCCGCTTCGGCGTCGGCCCGACGCTGCTGGCCGGGTTCGTCCTCTTCCCCGCCCCCCTGGTGCTCATCCCCCTCGCCGGCGGGCCGACACCGCTGGTGGTCGGGATGCTCTTCGCCGCCGAGTTCCTCTCCGCCGTCGGGGTGATGCTGCTCGACATCACGGTCGGCTCGGTGCAGACCGCGCTGACCCCGGAGGCGCTGCTGGCGCGGATCGCCGGGGCCCGGCGCACCATCAACTACGGCATCCGGCCGATCGGCGCGCTGCTCGGCGGCGCGCTCGGCAGCGCCCTCGGCGTACGGCCGGCGTTGTGGATCGCGACGGCGGGCGCGCTGGCCGGGGTGCTGTGGGTCGCCTTCTCCCCGGTACGCCGCCTGCGCGGGCTCCCCGAACAGGCCGGCTGACCGGCGCCGACGGGCGATCGGCGACCCTCCGATGTGGTGTCTCGGCAGGTCCGGCGATTGAGTGCCCTCGGCGGGGGTAGGAGTTTTGTCGACGATGAAGGCTCTACTGCCGAACGAGAAGGTTCGACCTGACGAGGAGGATCGCCCATGACCACGAAGGTCGAGAAGTCCATCGAAGTACAGGTTCCGGTCAGCACCGCGTACAACCAGTGGACGCAGTTCGAGGAGTTCCCCCGCTTCATGGGGGGCGTCCGTGAGGTGCGCCAGCTCGACGACAGGCGCATGCACTGGGTCGCCGAGATCGGCGGCGTCCAGCGCGAGTGGGACGCCAGGGTGCTGGAGCAGGTGCCCGACCGGAAGGTGGCCTGGGCGGCCACCGAGGGCGTGACCAACGCCGGCGCGGTCTACTTCCAGCCCGTCGACGCCGGCCGCACCATGGTCAGCCTGCACCTCGAGTACGAGCCCGAGGGCCTGCTCGAGAAGGCCGGCGACAAGCTCAACATCATCGAGCGGCAGGCCGAATCCGACCTGCGGAAGTTCAAGACGTACATCGAGGAGCGCGGCGTCGAGACCGGCGCCTGGCGCGGCACCGTCGACAGCGGCCTCGGTGTCGGCACCCCGGGCGTCGAGCACGCCGCCGCCACCCGCGGCGACAGCGGCAGCGCCGGCGTGTCCGGCAAGGCCGTGGCGGCGGGCGCCGCCGTGGCCGGGGCCGCCGCTGCCGCCGGAGCCGCCGCGACCGCGAAGCGTCGCTCCGACGCCGACGACCGGCCGGCCACCACGACGACCGACACGGAGTACGTGGTGACCGAGGTCGAGGTCGTTCCGGAGCCCGGCACCGCCGGCTACCCGCACCGCACCCTCTGATCTCCCGCACGCCTGACCCTGTCAGCGGACGGCCCGGTTCCCCGCGAACCGGGCCGTCCGCTGGTGCGCGGCCTGGGCACGCTCGGCCCGCCCGTGCCCGGCTTCAGCTCGGGCCGGGTGGCGTCAGTGCCCGTCGGCCTGCACCGTCCAGAGGTGACCGTCCGGGTCGGCGAAGGTGCCCGTGTAGCCCCACGGCTGTGCAGCCGGCTCGACGACGACCTGCGCGCCGGCGGCCCGGGCCCGCCCGACGAGTGCGTCGACCTCGGCCGGCGTCGCGGCCGGGAGGCTGACGAGGCACTCGCTCTGCCCGCGCGGGGCCACCTCGTGGTCGCCGATGACCCAGCCGAAGCCGCCGGTGGGCACCAGCATGACGCGGAGGCCGTCGTTGACGGCGTACTGGAGGGGCTCGGGGATGCCGTCCTCGGCCAACTCGCCGACGGCCTCCAGGCCGAGCCCCTCGGAGTAGAAGCGGTACGAGGTGGGGCGGTCGGCGATCGGCAGGGCGACGACGACGGGTGCGTACTGCATGAGGCTGCCTCCGGAGGGTTGACGACTGCGTACGGTCAGTGTGCGGGCCGTCGCGCGGAACTTCTGGTTGCCCCCGCCGCGGCAGGCGCGGTGTCAGGCGCTCCAGCCCGCCGGGTTGGTGCAGGACTCGCGGGAGATGCCCGAGCCGGTCTCCGGCCAGGCACCGAAGCGCTCCCTGTGCAGCCTGGCGAAGAAGTAGCACATGGCCTCGCAGGCGGTGTCGGGCAGAGCGACGGTCGGATCCGCGTGCACCGCCTCGTAGAAATCCCGCCCGAGCGCGACGATGTGGCCCCGGGAATAGAGGAAACCGTCGTCGGAGCCGTCGGTCACCTCGTGCACGTCGGCCCGGTCGATGTCGTGCAGTTTGCGCTCGAGCACCCGGTCCAGGTCGGTCAGCTCCCGGCTGGACAGTCCCTCGGCGAGCTGGCGCAGGTTGTCGAGGAACCGGTCGAGCCACGCGTCGATGGCGTAGAGGCCCTCGTCGCCGGCTGCCGGGTCCCGCGTCGGCAACGTCCGCCGGAGCGCGGCGGGCTCGTCGCCGAGCCGCTCCCAGGCCGCCTCGACGAGGGCCCAGAACCGGGCCTCCTCCTCGACGCTCGGCACCCGCACGCCATCCACCAGATCAGTCACGCCGGGAGGGTAGCGACGACGACCGACAAAGTCGGGGATCGGCCATGCCTCCCGGCCTTGGTCGCCGCCGGCCGGGCCGCGGCGCCGCACGGTCGGGTCGGGCCCGCCGGGGTCAGCGACCGTCGGCGCGGGCGTGCCGGCCGCCCGCGGCGGGCGCCGCCGGGACCGCGCCCTGTTCCGTGTGCCGGGCGGCCCGCTCGGAGACCAACTGACCGAACAGCCCGCTGGGTCGGCCGCAGTCTGCGCACAGGAAGTTGTCGTCGAGTCGCCGGCCGCCGCAGTGGTCGCAGCGACCCCGGTCGCGCGGGTCGTGGTACGCCCGCAACGCCTCCACCAGGGCGCGGGCGACCGGGGCGCTCAGCGCCAGCCGCGACTCCACGCCCCGCAGGCCGACGACCAGCTCGCCCTGCGGCGCGGCGGCCGGATCGAGCGCGTCGACGCGGGCCACGAAGTCGCGGAGGGCGGCCAGGACGTCATCGGGAGCGGGCATGCGTCGACCGTACGACACGCGGCCGGCAACGTTCCGGACGACCGCTCGGGCGGGGGCTCGTCGCTACGGGCGGGCGCCTATGTCCGGCTTCCTGGTCCCGACGTCGCACCTCCCCGATCACCTCGCGGTGCCGTCGCTCGCGGACGACCGCACGACCGGCCGTGAAAACGAAGAAGCCCAGGCCGTTTGACCTGGGCTTCTGTACCGAGCCGCCTGACGGAATCGAACCGTCGACCTACGCATTACGAGTGCGTCGCTCTAGCCGACTGAGCTAAGGCGGCAACGATCAGCAAGTGTACGGCACGACCCGCCGACGAGCCGAGCGGGTTCCCCATCCGGACATCCGGCCCCGAACCGTCGTCCGCCGGACAGCGACCGCCGCCGGCCGGGACTACGCTGCGGCGGGTGAACGACGATCGCGCCCCCGACGTGGATCCGCAGGACGGCGCGGCGGAGAGTGCCCACACGAGCGAGTCGGCCGGCGGGCGGGCGGCGCGCCGGCCACGCGGCACCGATCCCCGGGAGCTGGGCTTCACCCCGCGCAAGCCCGTGCCGTGGCTCGCGCCGTTCCTGCTGATCAGCACCGGCATCCGTACGCTGCTGGCGATGCTCTTCGGGGCGTACCTGGACAAGCGCGAGTTGCAGAACTCCCTCGACGCGGACATCGCGCAGCAGGTCGGGCCGGACGGCGGGCTCTGGCTGGACTACGTGGCCGATCTGGGCGACGGCTTCAACGCCACCTACTCGGTGGCGTACCTGATCGCCCAGCCCGAGCTGGAGGTGGACGGGCACCGGCTGCCCCGCGCGCAGACCCTGGTGATGGGCGGCGACCAGGTCTACCCGTCGGCGGCCTTCGAGGCGTACGAGGACCGGTGCAAGGGGCCCTACCAGGCCGCGCTGCCGGTCACCCCGCCCGAGCGGCCCACGCTCTTCGCGGTGCCCGGCAACCACGACTGGTACGACGGCCTGACCGCCTTCCTGCGGCTCTTCGTCCGGTCCCGGGACCGGCACTTCGGCGGCTGGGAGACCGGGCAGTCCCGCTCGTACTTCGCCGTGGAGCTGCCCGCCGACTGGTGGCTGCTCGGCCTCGACGACCAGTCCGGCTCGTACCTCGACGACCCGCAGCTCACCTACTTCGACCGGGTCGCCGAGCGGCTGGGCCCGCAGAGCCGGGTTATCGTGGCCGTGCCGGCGCCGACGTGGGTCAAGGCCGTCGACCATCCCACGGCGTACGACTCGATCGACTACTTCATCCGCACGATCGTCGCGCCCACCGGGGCGCAGGTGCGGCTGCTGATCTCCGGCGACCTGCACCACTACGCCCGCTACGCCGGCCCGGACCGGCAGCTGATCACCTGCGGGGGCGGCGGCGCGTACCTCTACCCGACGCACCAGCTCCCGGAGCGCATCGAGGTGCCGCCGCGCGACACCCTCGCCCGACGGGCCAGCGCCTCCCACCCGTACGAGCTGGCCGGCCGCTACCCGGAGCAGGCCCGCTCCCGACGGTACGCGTGGGGGATCTTCCCCCGCCTGCCGCTGCGCAACCCGGGCTTCACCACCCTGCTGGGCACCCTGCAGACGCTGCTGATGCTGGCGATGGCCGGCGTCGCGACCAACCCGAGCGGGACGGACCAGCGGCTGTTCAGCGTGCCGCTGATGGCGATGTTGATCGTCACGATGCTCGCGGCGGCGTTCTTCGCGAAGCCGCCCAGCTCCGGCGGCAAACGGCACGCCCGGCACTGGATCCTCGGCGTGGGCCACGGCCTGGCCCAGATCGGGCTGGCCGCCGCCGGCACCTGGGCCTGGCTGGCCCTGCCCTTCTACGACTGGCCGTGGCCGCTGCCGGCCGTCGCCGCGGCGGTGCTCTACGGCCCGGTGAGCGGGCTGGTGGCGAGCCAGTTGGTGGCCGCGTACCTGCTGGTGGCGGGCGCGTTCGGGGTGAACCTCAACGAGCTCTTCGCCGGCCAGGGCATCGAGGACGCCAAGGCGTTCCTGCGGCTGCGCATCGACCCCGACGGGACCCTGACGATCTACCCGATCGCCGTCGACCGGGTGTCCCGCGACTGGCAGGTCAACCCCGACCAGTCCCCGGAGTCCTCCTGGCTGGCTCCGAAGCGGCCGCTGCGCCCCCGCCTGGCCGAACCCCCCACGACCATCGTCTGAGACGCAACAGGTCCGCACCGGCCGGCGGCCGGGGTGCCGGCCGCTAGTCGGGCAGCGGTGGCCTGCCGCCACCCGCGGGGCGGGAGGACAGCTGGCGGAACGCCGCCTGGACGCCGGCCTGGAACCGGGTGCGCGCGCCCAGGTCGCTCATCAGGGTGGCGATACGCCGTTGCACGGTGCGGTACCCGACGCCGATCTGGCGGGCGATCGCCTCGTCGGTCAGCCCGGAGAGAAGCAGCACCACCAGCCGCCCGTCGTCGATCTCCGTGGTGCGGTTCCGGCTTTCGCCGCCACCGCGGTGGGCGGGCAGGTGCAGGGGCACCGCCCGGTGCCAGAGGCTGTCGAACAGCGTACGCAGCGCGTCGAGCAGCGCCGACGGGTGGACGATGATGGCGCTCTCCTGCCCGATCGGGCCGGGCTGCATGGGCAGGATCGCCCGCTGACCGTCGGCGATGTACATCTTCATCGGCAGGTCGGGCAGGACACGGGCCTGCTGTCCGACCCGGATCAGCTCCTCGATCGTGGGCAGGCCACCGCTCTCCTCCACGGCCGCCCGGTCGTAGATGCAGCGGCTCTGCACTCCGGCGGCGAGCAACTCCCGGTCGGTCGCGGCCGTGCTCTCCAGGTGGAGGTACGGCGGCTTGTCGAAGCAGCACAGCTCCCGGCGGGCGCTGCGCTGCACCTGGTTGACCGCCTGCTCCATCGCGCGGCGGCCCCGCACCACCTCGACGACGTGCGGGTCGACGTCGGCGCGGGCCTCCCGGTACGCCTCCGTGAGCCGCAGGACGTGGTCGTGCGTCCGGTCCAGGGACGCCTCGCGCTCCTGGAGGAGCCCGGCGACGACGTCGGTGGCGGACGCGGTGTAGCGGGGCGGGTTTCCGGGCTGGACGCCGACCAGGCCGGCGGCCTCCAGCCGGGCGAGCGCGTCGGACAGCCGGCCCGGCCCCGACCACATCGCGGCGAGTTCGGCGAGGGTGGTGCCGGGGCGTTCGAGCAGCAGATCGTAGGCCGTCTCCTCGGCGTCGCCGATCAGTTCGTACACAGCTCCTCCCGGTCCTCGGCGGTCAGCCAGCCACGCTGGACGGCCTGGTAGCCGGCCTGGAACCGGGTCACCGCGTCGAGCCGGGCGAACAGCCGGTTCATGTGCCGGCGGACGGTACGCGGGTGGCAGCCGAGGTGCTCGGCGACGTCCTGTTCGGTCAGCCCGGCGACCAGCAGGGCGAGCAGGTCACGTTCGAGGTCCGACGGCGCGTCCGGGTCCGACTCGACCCGCTGCCGCACCCCCACGTCCAACGGCACGGCCCGTTCCCAGAAGCTCTCGAAGAGGGCCAGCAGCGCCGACAGCAGGACGGAGTCGCGGACCAGCAGACAGGTCTCCAGCGCGAGGTCCGGTCGCAGCGGCACGAGGCCGACCCGCCGGTCGCAGAGCATCAACTTCATCGGGACGTCCGCGACCCGGGCCTGCTCACCCGCCGAGACGAAGCGGGCGAGCTTGGCGAGCCGCCCCGGAATGGCCACACCCTCCCGGTCGTAGATGGTGCGCATCCGCACCTCCCGACGCTCCGCCTCCTCGGCGGGCACCGCGAACGCGTTCAGGTACGGCGGCGCGTCGAAGATCAGCAACTCCCGCTCGGCGCTGCTTCTGAGCTCCTGGAAGGCGGCGTGGATGGCGTCGCGCCCGTGCAGCACCTCGACCAGTTCCGAGTGTTCGGCGGTCGCGGCCCGCTGGAACCGGTCGGCCATCCGGGTCACCCGCTGGCGCAGTTCCCGCAGGGACTCCCGACGCTCGGTCAGCAGGGAGCCCAGCGCGACGTCGGGTGCCACCGCCGTCCATCGGGGAGGCTGACCGGGCAGCCGCGTGGCCAGGCCCAGCTCGGCCAGGCGCGCGAAGTCGGCGGTTCCCGCGACGTCGGGTGACACCGGGTCCGCGCTGGCGACCAGCGACTCGTAGAGGGCCTGCTGCCCGGGAGACAGGCCGAGGTCGGGGAACGGCCGTCGATCATCCCGCATCCGGTCATGCTGCCCCCGGCCGTCGCTGGCGACAAGGGTCGCGCGGCTGTCCGTCTGCCGGTGATCCGATCCGTACCCACCGTCACCTGCGAAGACGCGGATCCCCTTCGGAGGGTGCCCCATTCACGCCAGTGGCGTGAACCAGGCAGACGGACAGCTTCCGTGACGCCGGACCCGCTGCGAAGCTCCACGGGACGCATCCGTTCCCCCTGCGTACACCCCCTCGGAGAGGAATATTCATGTCGAGCCTGATCCCACGGCGATCACGGCGTGGCGGGGTCGCCTGCGGCCTCGCCGTCGCGGTGGCCGCCGCCACCGTCGGCGTCCCGGCACCCGTGACCGCCGCCCCGACGGTGGGCGAGCCGGGGCCGAACCCGACCGCCACGGCCACCGTGACCACCGCGACCGGCGACGGCCTCGAGGCGACCGTCACCCTGATCACCGGCCACCGGGTGCGGTACGCGGAAGGGGCGGACGGCCGGAGCAGCGCCACGGTGATCAGCTCGCCCGACGGCCCCGCCGCGACGGACGCGTTCCGTTCCTACTCGGACCCGACCGGGGTCTACGTCATCCCCCAGTCCGCGCAGGATCTGGTGGCCAGGGGCCTGCTGGACCAGGAACTGTTCGACGTGCGGTACCTGGCCCGCAACGGCTACGGCGACGATGCCGCCCAGTCGATGCCGGTGATCGTGAGCTACGGCACGGGTACGAGGGCGCGGGCGGCCTCCCCGGCGGCGCTGCCCGGCGCCACCGTGCGACGCGACCTGCCCAGCGTGGCCGGCGCCGGGTTGTCCGTGGACAAGGCCCGGGTCGCTGACTTCTGGACCGCGCTGACCGGCGGCGCCGACCGGGCCGCCGCTGCCCGCAAGTCGGCGGCGAGGAGCACCGGACCGTCGCTGGCCTCCGGGGTCGGCAAGGTGTGGCTGGACCAGAAGGTCAAGGTCGACCTCGCCGAGAGCGTGCCCCTGATCGGCGCGCCGCAGGCGTGGGCCGCCGGGCTCGACGGCAGCGGGGTGAAGGTGGCGGTGCTCGACACCGGCATCGACGCCGACCACCCGGATGTGCGGGGCAAGGTCGTGGGCTCGAAGAGCTTCGTGCCGGGCGTCGAGTCGGTGACGGACGGGCACGGCCACGGCACCCACGTCGCGGCCACCATCGCCGGGTCGGGTGCCGGCTCGGGCGGCGCGCGCAAGGGCGTAGCCCCCGGCGCGGACCTGCTCGTCGCGAAGGTGCTCAACGACGGCGGCAACGGCGACATGTCGTGGATCATCGACGCGATGGAGTGGGCCGCCACCAGCGGCGCGAAGGTCGTCAGCATGAGCCTCGGCGGCGAGCCCACCGACGGCACCGACCCGGCGAGCCAGGCGGTGAACCGGTTGACCGCCGAGACGGGCACCCTGTTCGTCATCGCCGCGGGCAACTCCGGCCGGGAGAACACGGTCGGCGCCCCGGGCGCCGCCGACGCGGCGCTGACCGTGGGCGCGACCTCCAAGACCGACCAGCTCGCCGACTTCTCCAGCCGGGGCCCCCGGGTCGGTGACCGGGCGATCAAGCCGGACATCTCCGCGCCCGGCGTGGGGATCGTCGCGGCCCGCGCCGCCGGCACCTCGATGGGCACCCCGGTCGACGACCGGTACACCTCGGCGAACGGCACCTCGATGGCCACCCCGCACGTGGCGGGCGCGGCGGCCGTGCTGGCCCAGCAGCACCCGGACTGGACCGCCGCCCAGCTGAAGCCGACGCTGATCGGCACCAGCAAGGACGCCGGCCACACCGCCTACGAGCAGGGCGCCGGCCGGCTCGACCTGGCCCGCGCGGTGCGTCAGCAGGTCACCACCGGCACCGTCAACGTCGACTTCGGCACCGTGTCCCCGAACACCGAGCCCCGGCTCGACCGGCAGGTCAGCTACCACAACCCCACCGCGCAGCCGGTCACCCTCACCCTCACCCCGGCCCTGCGCAGGATCTCCGGTGGCGACGCCACCGGTGCCCTGACCACCCCCGCCACGGTCACCGTGCCGGCCGGCGGCACCGGGCAGGTCACCGTCTCGCTCGACGCCGCCGGACTGGAGATCGGCAGCTACACCGGTTCGCTCGTGGCCACCGACGAGGCCACCGGGACCCGGCTGACCCTCGCGGTCGGACTGGTCCGGCAACCGCCGATGCGCACGATCACCACCCGCATCGTCGGTGTGCCCGGCGACCCCATCGCGATGGGCAACGCCCCCTGCGACTTCCGCAACCTGCGCGACGACACGTCCTACCTGGTCATGATGGGTGGTGTGCCGGGCCAGAACGTCATCCAGGGCGTCGGGTACGTCCCGGACGGCGAATACCACGTGAGCTGCTGGGGCGCCTACTGGGGCGACACCGAGGCGTTCCGCCACCAGGCCTGGCTGGAGAACCCGCAGTACACGATCAGCGGCGACGCCACCCTCGAGTACGACCTCGCCCGCGACCTGGTGGAGCTCGAGAAGATCGACACGCCGCTGCCGAGCGAGGCGGTGCACCTCGCCATGGGCAGCACCTTCTCCACGGCGTCCGGCCTGACCTACTCCAGCGTCTGGTACACCGGGCCGGGCCACGCCTACAGCTGGCGGACGCACGTCGTACCGACCCGGGCCAAGCCGACGATCGGCAAGTACGGGACCTGGTTCGAGCAGCTCCGCGCCGCGCCGGAGGCAACCACCACCGTGCACGGCAACGGCCGGCTGCGGGTGAACCCGACCTACCTCACCGACAGCGAGTTCGCGCCGAAGTTCGCCACCGACCAGCGGCTCCAGCTCGCCAGCCGGGCCGACCTGCTGGCCGGCCGGGACGTCAAGGGCAAGCTGGTGCTCCTCGACAGCCCGGCCAACAGCTGGTTCGTCGACGAGATCGAGCAGGCCGCGAAGGCCGGCGCGGCCGGCGTGCTCCAGTACTTCGTCGGCCGCGACGACATCGGCCTGCCCGCCCAGATCCCCCCGTACGACATCGTCAAGCCCCGGCTGCCGTTGCTCTGGCTCGACGGCGCGCAGGGGGCGAAGGTGGCGAAGGTGATCGCCGGGGCGAAGCGGCCGTACGTCGACATCGACGCGCAGCTCGTCAGCCCGTACCAGTACAAGTTGCGGCACCACACCGCCGACCGGATGCCGGCGAAGCCGGTCGACAGCGTCCGCCACCGCGACCTCGTGCAGGTGCGCAGCGAGCAGCACGCCCAGGTGCCGTCACCGCAGTACCAGACGAACGCGCACGAGGTCAGCCACACCTACGTCCCCGGGCAGACCTTCAGCGCCAACGCCGCGCACGACTACGACGTGCCGATCGCCCGCACCGAGTACTACA
This sequence comes from Micromonospora sp. CNZ303, assembly GCF_004345505.1. Taxonomy (NCBI): domain Bacteria; kingdom Bacillati; phylum Actinomycetota; class Actinomycetes; order Micromonosporales; family Micromonosporaceae; genus Micromonospora; species Micromonospora sp. CNZ303. Next base: position 383,061 of record NZ_SLVT01000002.1, read on the forward strand.
ACGTCACCGGACCGGACGTCCTCTGGGCGCGGTACTTCACGGTAATCAACCGGGCCGACGGCGCCAGCCGCGGCACCGACCACGTCGGGACGTTCACCCGGCCGCTGTCCCGGACGGAGAAGATCCACCAGCCGCCGGTCGTGCTGGGCACCCTGCCGAGCCACCCGCCCCAGCAGCACACCTGCATGTCGTGCCGGGACGGGGACACCATCTACCTGCTCGAACGCTCGTCGTCGGCGGCGGACCTGACCAGCTCCGTCTCCGGGGCGCGGCGGGTGCAGGCGACGCTCGAACGGGACGGCGTCCGGATCACCCCGAACCCGCCGCCGGGCCGCGGGGGGAACTTCCTGCACTGGACGGTGTCTCCGGAGCCGGGCCAATACACCCTGCGGACCGTCCGCGAGGACCGGTTCTCCGGGCAGACGCTGGCGAAGCGGATCGCCACCGACTGGACGTTCCGCTCGGCCGGCGCGACCGGCACGGTACGGGAGCCGGCGCAGTGCTACACCGCGCAGATCAACATCGGCACGGGCGCGTGCGACTGGCAGCCGTTGATCCAGCTCGAGCACGACTTCGACCTGTCGCTCACCGACACCACGCAGGCCGGGCGGGCGTACCGGTTCGAGGTCACGCCGCACGCCGCGCCGAACGCGCCCCGGATCGCCGGGCTGCGTACCTGGGTGTCGTACGACGACGGGGCCACCTGGAAGCAGGCGGTGGTCGTGCCAGGTCTCGGCGGCAGCTACCACGCGCTGGTCGTGCACCCGAAGCTGGCGAAGACCACCGGGGCGGTCTCCGTGCGCACCGAGGCCTGGGACCGCTCGGGCAACCGCGTCGTGCAGACCATCGACCGCGCCTACGGCCTCACCGACGTCCGGTAGGCCTCTCCCCCGCACCCTGGTCGCCCTCCGCGTCTCCCGACGCGGGGGGCGACCCTCTTTTCACGTCGAGCGCACGTCAGCCCGTCAGGCGGGGCCAGTCACCTCTCCTCGGCTTCCACGACCGACTGGTCACGGCTCTCGTAGGCCTGCCGCGGCCCGCAGACCGAAGCGCGCGAGCAGGAACACCGGGAGCCGTCCGCGTCCATGCGTACGGTCACCGCGTCGCGTGGCACGCTGTGCCCCACCACCCGGCCCGGGCCCTCGGGCGTCGTCACCCGACTGCCCACCGCCGGGGCGGACTCCTGGAACCGCTGGTAGAGCGGGTGCTCGTACTTCAGGCAGCACATCAGCCGGCCGCACGCTCCCGAGATGCGCAGCGGGTTGAGCGGCAGGTCCTGGTCCTTCGCCATCCGGATGGTGACCGGCTCGAAGTCGGTGAGGAAGGTGGCACAGCAGAGGTCCCGGCCGCAGGAGCCGATGCCGCCCTGCACCCGCGCCGAGTCCCGGGCGGAGAGCTGTCGCAGCTCGACCCGGCAGTGCAGGGTGGCGCCGAGGTCCCGGACCAGCGCGCGGAAGTCCACCCGGTGCGGGGCGGTGAAGTAGATGGTGCTCCGCTCGCCGCCACCCTCGGCGGCGCCCAGCACGTGGTCGATCGCCACCACCTTCATCGGCAGGGCGTGCTCCCGGATCAGCCGCTTCGCCGCGACCTTGGCCTCGGCCTTGCGGCGGCGTACCGTCTCGTCGCGACGCAGGTCGTCCTCGCCGGCCAGGCCGGCCAGCCGGGGGAAGCCCTCGGTCTCCTCGGTGACCCACTGCGCCGCCCAGACGCACTCGGCCACCTCGGGCCCGTCGTCGGTCGGCACCAGCACCTTGTCGCCGACCTGGGGACGCAGCTCGCCCGGATCCAGGTAGTAGAGGCGCCCGTACCGCTGGAAGCTGACCGCGCAGAGCATGCCCATGCCTCACACCCTACGACGCGCGGGCCGGGGCGGCCGGGCCAGCAGTCGCCATCCGGCTACCGCGCGTGCACCCGGGTCCGTCACCAGCCGATGCGGGTGGGGGTGTCGTAGCGGGGGCGGTCGACCACCGGCGCCCGCCAGCGGGACTCGGCGAGGCTCGGCGCCCACTGGCGCAGCAGGGTCTCGGCCCCGTCGTACGCGACGCTGAGCACCGCCAGCACCCGCGCGGCGATCTCGGCGGCCTCGCTCCCGCCCGGACCGGCGGCAGCCCGGTGCCCCGGTGCGCCGCCCGGCGTCGACGTCGCGGCGACCACGGTCACCGCCTCGGCACACCGGAGGACGTCGGCGAGCGCCCGGGCCAGTGCGAGCCGGCTGCCTTCGACCCAGTCGGCGAGCGCGTCGGCGTAGCCGGCCGTCGATTCCAGCCGGCCGACCAGGCTCTCCGGCCCCTCGTCGAGGTGTCGCAGCAGGGCTGCCCGGGCCTGCCCGTAGGACGACGCGGCGGGGCCGGACCAGAGCACCGGGTCGGTCAGCACGGCGCAGGCGTCGTCGTAGCCCCGCATCAGGCGGCGCGCGGTGTGGCCGGCGGCGGCCAGCGGCGCCGGGTGCAGGTCGAGGAAGTTGCGGACGGCCTCGCCGGGAAGCACCTGCATCCGGCGCAGCAGCGGCCACACGCGGTGCCCCTCGGGGGCCCCTGCGGCGAGCAGCGTGTCGACCCGGCGGAGCAGGTCGAGGCCGGGCTCGGCGAGCCGGTCCAGCGCGTCCATCACGCCTCCCCGGTCAGCCGGTGGCGCGCGGCGCGGTCGACGTCCGCGTAGTGGTCGGCGGCGGCCCGCACGGCCGCCGCGGCGGCGGCCAGCCGCTGGGCGGCGACGTGCGCCTCCCGGGCCCGGTCGCCGGTGGCGGCGGTCCACTGCCGGTGCAGGGCCCGCCCGATCTCCCCGGGCCGGCCGGGGGCGTCGACGCCGAACGCGGCCTGCGCCGGGTCGCCGGCGGTGACCGTGCGGGACACGGCGGTCATGGTCTCGCTCGCCTCGTCGAGCCGGGCGGCGAGGGCGCGCAGGCTCTCCATCTCAGGCTCCCGCCAGCGGCCGGTAGGCGGCGAAGGTCTCGTTGTGCAGCTTCTCCCGGGCCCACTGGGCGGCGTCGGCCGCCGCGGTGACCGCCGCCTGCACCGAGCTTGCGACGTCGCGGGGGTTGCGGGTGTGCAGCGGGCCCAGGAAGCGCACGTCGGTGATCCGCCCGCCGGCGGTGACCACCACCTCGACCAGCCCGTCGGGCGATCGCACGGTGACCTCGACGGTCGACACCGCCTGGTCGAACTCGGTCTGGAGGGACTCGATCCGGCGGTAGCGCCGCACCGCCTCCTCGATCCAGGCCTCGTCGATCTCCCCCCGCGGCATCGGCGGACCCCTCCCGGAACAGGAAAATCACTGTGCGTGCCGCCACCGTCACGGCGGCACACCGGACCGTACCGCACAGCAATTGCGCCTGTCGATGCCTGTGGACAACCGGTCCGGCCGCCGGGACCCCGGGGGCGGGGTCGACCGCCGAGGCCCCAGCTTGGGCGGATCGGTCGGCGGGCTCAGCCCTTCCAGAGCGAGAGCATCATCGCCTCGACGGCGATCCGGGGCTTGACGTTCGCCTCGATCGCCGCCCGGCACTCCAGCACCGCCTCCAGGCGGCGCAGCGCTCCCTCGGCCTCCCACTTCTGCGCGCCCGCCCCGGCCAGCGCGGCGGTGTCCGTGTGCACCGGCGCGACGGGGGCACGCAGCGCCATGGTGAGCGCGTCGCGGTAGAAGCCGGCCAGGTCGACCAGCGCCCGGTCCAGCGCGTCCCGCTGCGCCCGGGTGGCCCGGGACTTCTGCCGCTTCTCCAGGTCCTTCAGCTGCCCGGCGGCGCCCCGCATCGCACCGGCCGCCCCCCGCCCGGTGCCACCGGCGCCGAGCGCGGTCTCCAGCGCCGCCCGCTCGGCCGCGGCGGCCTCCGCCACGGACGCCTCGGCCTCCGCCTCGGCCGCCTCGATCAGCGCCGACGCCGCGTCGAAGGCGGCACCCACGCCGGTCAGCCGGCGCGGCACCGCGAGCACGGCCTCCCGGCGCGTGCGCGCCTCCGGGTCGCGGGCCAGCCGGCGGGCCCGCCCCACGTGCCCCTGCGCCGCCGCCGCGGCCCACCGCGCCACGTCGGGCGCGACACCGTCGCGGCGCGCCAGCACCTCGGCCACCGCCTCCGGCGCCGGCTGCACCAGCGGTACGACCCGGCAGCGCGACCGGATGGTCACCGAGATGTCGTCCGGATGGGTCGACGGGGCGCAGAGCAGGAAGACCGTCCGCGGCGGCGGCTCCTCGATGGCCTTGAGCAGCGCGTTGCCGGCCGCCTCGGTGAGCCGGTCCGCGTCTTCGATGACCACCACCTGCCAGCGCCCGCCCGACGGGGTGCTGGCGGCGCGCAGCACCAGCGCCCGCATCTCGTTGACGCCGATGGAGAGCCCGTCCGGCACCACCATCCGGACGTCGGCGTGGGTGCCGGTCATCGTGGTGTGGCAGCCGGGGCACCCGCCGCAGCCGGTGCCGTACGCGCACTGGAGGGCGGCGGCGAAGGCCCGCGCCGCCACCGACCGGCCCGACCCGGGCGGCCCGGTGAAGATCCAGGCGTGCGTCATCCCCGCCCCCGCGTCGACGGCGGCTGCCGGCGGACCGCCGTCGGACTCGTCGGCGAGCGCGTCGAGCCCGTCCCCGGCGGCGTCGGTCGTGGGCGGGGCGGCGGCGCGCAGCACGGCGGACGCCGCGGCGGCGGCCCGGCGCAGCGTGTCGACCGCCTCGTCCTGCCCGACCAGGTCGGCGAAGACGTCGGGCATCAGGTCCGGTGCTCCATCGGTACCAGCTCCGATTCGGATAACTCCGGCTGCACCGACGTGTCCGGCCCGTGCGCGGGACGCGGGTGCACGATGCCGCCGGGGGCGCCGAACATCTCCTCGACCCGCCGGGTCACCTGCCCGGTGATCTCCTCGACCGGGCGGGACGCGTCGAGCACCAGGTAGCGCTTCGGGTCGGCGGCGGCGAGGTCGAGGAAGGCGTAGCGGACCCGCTCGTGGAAGGCGACGGACTCGGCCTCCAGGTGGTCGGCCGCCTCGGCGCGCGCCGCCACCCGGGCCAGGCCGGTGTGCGGTTCGACGTCCAGCAGCACCACCAGGTCGGGCTTGAGCCCGCCGGTGGCCCACGACGAGAGCCAGGAGACCTCGTCGACGGGGAGCGTCCGCCCCGCCCCCTGGTACGCCAGGGACGAGTCGACGTACCGGTCGCTGATCACGACCGCGCCCCGGACGAGCGCCGGCCGGACGACGGTGGCCACGTGGTGCGCCCGGTCGGCGGCGTAGAGCAGCGCCTCGGCACGCGGCGACGGTACGTCGGAGCCGGGCGCGCCGAGCAGCAGCGACCGGATCCGCTCGCCGACGGCGGTGGCCCCCGGCTCGCGGGTCACCACCACGTCGCGCCCCTGCCCGCGCAGCCGCTCGGCGAGCGCGGCGAGCTGGGTGGACTTGCCGGCGCCCTCGCCGCCCTCGAAGACCACGAAGAGGCCGGCGGAGACGAACGGCTCGGCCGGCATCAGCGGGCGGCCCCGGATCGAGCCCCAGAGGTCGGCCAGGACGGGAACGCCCTTCTTGTCGTCCATCTGCCCGAACGCGCTGATGCCGGCGAAGATGCCGGCGGCACCGGCGGCGAGCAGCAGCAGTCGGGTCGAGGAGATCGACACGCCCAGGTCGGCCAGCTCCAGCCGGCGCGAGCCGCCGACGCCGGCGAGCAGACTGCTGAGGCCGATCGCGAGGATCAGCACCAGCCGGGTGCCGATCTGCACCACCGCGAAGACCCGGCCGCGCACCTCGTCGGCGATCTCCCCGCCGAGCAGGGTGGTGCCGGAGAGGAAGGCCATGCCGGCGCCCGCGCCGACGAGGATCGCGCCGACCATCGCCATGGAGAGGTGGATGGCGAAGGCCAAGGCCATCACCGAGGCGCTGGCCAGCACGATGCTCATGCCGAACCAACGCCGCCGGGACATCTCCTTGACGATCATCGGGCCGAGCCCGATGCCGAGCGCGAGGCCGACGAAGATGGCGCCGAAGAGCAGGTAGAAGGCGGCGTCACCGGCGCCGAGCGAGGTGGCGAAGAACTTGGCGGTGCCGATCACGATGCCGCCGCCGGCGAACGCGCCGAAGATGCCGAGCACCAGGCCGCGGACCAGCGGGGTCTGGCCGATGTAGCGCCAGCCCTCCTTGAACTGGCGCATCATGCTCTGCTCGGTGCGGTCCGTCTCGGCGGACTGCCCCTGGCTGATCTCCTTGATGCCGTACGCCACCACCAGCGCGGTGGCCAGCCGGGAGAACGCGTTGAACCAGAGCGCCAGGTCGGCCGGCGCGGCCCAGTCCGGCGTCGAGCCCCCGGTGGCCCCCCGCACGATGCCGTCGAGCGCGGCGAGGATCAGCGCGGCGAGGATGGGGGTGAGGCCGTACGTGGTGATCAGCGTGAGCTGGTTGGCGGCCTCCAGCCGGGCGCGCGGGATCAGGTTGGGGACCGCGGCCTCCTTGGCCGGGATCCACAGCAGCGTGATCGACTCGATCAGGAAGGTGGCGATCGCCGCCCAGCCGACCACGACCGGCCCGCTCGCCCCGAGCAGCGCGACCAGCGGGATCGAGGCGAAGAGCAGGAAGCGCAGCACGTCGCAGATGACCATGGTCCAGCGCCGGTCGAACCGGTCGGCGAACACGCCGGCGACCGGGCCGAGCACCAGCGCCGGCAGCAGCCGGATGGCGATCACGCCACCGAACGCGGCGCCCTGAGCGGTGCTGCCCTCGACCTGGGAGGCGGCGAAGACGCTGGTGGCGAGCAGGCCGAACCAGTCGCCGAAGGAGGCCGCGCCGAGCACGATCCAGAGCCGGCGGAACGGGGTGATCCGCAGCACCGAGCGGATGGCGGCGTAGCCGGAGTGGTCCGGGCCGGGCTTCTCGGCGCCGCCGGGCTTGGTCGAGGACGACGACACGCCGGGCGACTCGCCGTTGAACTGGCTTTCGATGGCCGTACCTCCACGTGCCGGCCCATCGCTGGGCAGTCCCGGTGGAACACTCTAGACCCGGCGGGGACCCACCCCGCCGCGACATTCTCCTGTTCGCCGAGCCTAGGCCGCCGCGGCCACCGCCCGCAGCCCGGACAGACGCGAGGGTATTTCGCATTGCCTCCCAGACAGTTAGCGTGCACACGTGGCCATCGAAAGCGACAAAATTCGTGACCGCCTCGACCGGGCGACCGCGCACCTCGACCCGCCGTACGCCGTCGTCGACCTCGCGGCCTTCGACGGCAACGCCGCCGCGCTGGCAGAACGGGCCGCCGGCAAGCCGGTCCGGATCGCCAGCAAGTCGGTCCGCGCCCGGGACCTGATCGGCCGGGCGCTGGGGCGTCCCGGCTGGCGGGGCGTGATGGCCTTCACCCTGCCCGAGGCGCTCTGGCTGGTCCGCGCCGGCGTGACCGACGACGCGCTGGTGGCGTACCCCACGGCCGACCGGGGGGCGCTCGCCGCGCTCGCCGCCGACCCGGCGCTCGCCGCGGCCGTCACGCTGATGATCGACGGCACCGACCAGCTCGACCTCGTCGACGCCGTGTGCCCGCCCGGGCGCCGCCCCGAGCTGCGGGTCTGCCTCGACCTGGACGCCTCCTGGCGACCGCTGGGCGGGCGGGTGCACGTCGGGGTGCGCCGCTCGCCGGTGCACAGCGCCCGGGCCGCCGGCGCGCTCGCCGCCACCGTCGCGGCCCGCGCCGGCTTCCGGCTGGTCGGTCTGATGGCGTACGAGGCACAGATCGCCGGCCTCGGCGACGCGCCGCCCGGACGGGCGGTGCTCGGCTCCGCGATCCGGCTGGCCCAGCGCGGGTCGTACCGCGAGCTGCTGGCCCGCCGGGGCGCGGCGGTGGCCGCCGTACGCGAACACGCCGACCTGGAGTTCGTCAACGGCGGCGGCACCGGCAGCGTGGCCGCGACCAGCGCCGACCCCGCGGTCACCGAGGTCACCGCGGGATCGGGCCTGTACGGGCCGACGCTGTTCGACGCGTACCGCGCCTGGCGCCCCACCCCCGCGGCGGCCTTCGCCTGCGCGGTGGTCCGCCGCCCGGGGCCCGGCCTTGCCACCGTCCTCGGCGGCGGCTGGACCGCCTCCGGCCCGGCCGAGGACAGCCGGCTGCCCCGGCCGTGGCTGCCGGCGGGCCTCAAGCTGATCGGCACCGAGGGGGCCGGCGAGGTGCAGACCCCGCTGGCCGGCGCGGCGGCCGACGCGCTGCGGGTCGGCGACCGGGTCTGGTTCCGGCACGCGAAGGCCGGCGAGCTGTGCGAGCACGTCAACGAGTTGCACCTGGTCGAGGGGGATGCGGTCGTGACCACCGTGCCCACCTACCGGGGTGAGGGCCACGCCTTCCTCTGATCCACGCGCCCGGCGCACCCCGGGCCGGCCCCGCCCGGTCCGGGTGCCGGCGCGGCCCTGGTCAGCCGGACTGGTTGGCCTCGGCCGGGGCGTCGACCTGGCGGTGCAGGTACTCCCGGATCAGCGCCTTCGCCTCGACCAGGACCCGGTCGTCGCCCTCGGGCAGCCGGCGGAACGCCAACTTGATCAGCGCGTCGGCCGCCTCCACGGCGATCTCCAGGTGGAACCGGAGGTCGGGGACGTCGAGCCCGAAGCGCTCGGCGAGTACGCGGGCCAACTGGTCCGCGATCACGCCGTTGTTGTCCCGCTGCTCGTCGAGCAGATGCAGGTCGACCACGTCGCCGAAGTGCAGGGTACGGAAGCCCGGAACGGTGCGGTGCATCGTGATGTACTCGTCGATGCCCGCGTCGACCCCGTCCCACCAGTGGGTCAGGTCGTCGGAGGCGAACCGCTCGTCGAGCCGCTGGAGGTAGGACTCCATCGTGCGCAGGGTCAGCGCCTGCACGATCGCCCGCTTGTCCGGGAAGAACTGGTAGACCGACCCGATCGCCACCTCGGCACGCTCGGCGAGCAGGGTCGTGGTCAGACCCTCGTACCCCACCTCGTCGACGAGTTCTGCACAGGCGTCCAGCATCCGCTGGACCCGTGCGACACTTCGACCCTGCACCGGTACGCGGCGCAGCGGCCCGGCTGTGGCGGCTGGTGTGGACACTCGCCACCCCCCTTCGACGGATGAACATATCTGCACGTCACGGGTTCGTGACTACCGGTACAACGAGCAAACCTCGATTGCGGTATTTACCTGCGACAACGTTGCTGATATGAAGTCAGTTCACATTCATGTGGAGGAGTGCGCATGGCCGGTACCGCACCGCCCACCCTGGCAGCCTGGTCCAACTGGGCCGGCAACCAACGCGCCACCGCCACCACCATCCTGCGCCCCGCATCCCTCGCCGACGTCACCGAGGCCGTCCGCGCCGCCGCGACGGCCGGGGACCGGATCCGGGCGGTGGGCAGCGGCCACTCCTTCACCGGCGTCGCGATCACCGACGGACGACGCATGGAACTGACCCACCTGGACACCGGGGTACGCGTCGACGCCGACCGTCGACTGGTCACCGTACCGGCCGGGATCACCCTGCGCGCACTCAACGAACTGCTCGCCGCACACGGCCTGGCACTACCCAACCTGGGCGACATCGACGCGCAGACGATCGCCGGCGCGATCTCCACCGGCACCCACGGCACCGGCGCCGCCTACGGCTGCCTGTCGACGTTCGTCGAGGCGCTCACCCTCGTCACCGGCACCGGCGAGGTGCTGCGCTGCTCCGCCGACGAGCACCCCGACGTCTTCGCCGCCGCCCGGGTGTCGCTGGGCGCGCTCGGGGTGCTCGTCGAGGTGACCCTGCGCTGCGTGGACGCCTTCGTGCTGCGCGCCCACGAGCGACCGGCGCCGCTGGCGGCCGTGCTCGACGAGCTGCCCGAGCTGATCGACAGGCACGACCACGTCGAGTTCTACTGGTTCCCGTACACCGCCCGCGTGCAGGTCAAGGCCAACGACCGGGTGCCCGACGACGACCGGCCACTGCCCCGGTGGCGCGGCTGGCTGGACGACGAGTTCCTGTCCAACACCGTCTTCGCCGGGGCCTGCCGGCTCGGCCGCGCCGTGCCGGCGCTCGCCCGCGGCATCAGCGCCGTCTCCGCCCGCGCGCTCACCGAACGCCGCTACACCGGCCGCTCCGACCAGGTCTTCTGCACCCCGCGCCGGGTCCGCTTCATGGAGATGGAGTACGCCCTGCCGCGCGACGCCCTGCCCGAGGCGCTCGACGCGCTGCGGCGGATCGTCGACGGGCTGCCGTTCAAGGTGCTCTTCCCGGTCGAGGTGCGCTTCACCGCCGCCGACGACATCTGGCTCTCCCACGGCTACGGGCGCGAGTCGGCGTACGTGGCCGTCCACCAGTTCGTCGGCATGCCGTACGAGCCGTACTTCCGGGCCTTCGAGCAGGTCGCCGCGAGCCTGGGCGGCCGGCCCCACTGGGGCAAGCTGCACTGGCGCGACGCGGAGTCGCTCGCGACGGCCTACCCCCGCTGGGCCGACTTCCAGGCGCTACGCGCCCGCCTGGACCCCCACCACCTCTTCACCAACCCCCACCTCACCCGAATCCTCGGCTGACCCACCCCCACCCGACCCCACTCGGCCGCCGCCTGCGGGCGAGCGCCGCTCGCGAGAGCGAGCGCCGCGATCTTGGCAAGAGGCGGCCCCTGGAGGGGCTGGGAGCTGCCAAGATCTCGCTGCGTGCGTCAGCCCGGCCAGCCCGCTCTGCGCAGTGCCGTACGGAGTTGGGCGATGACCTCGGCCGGGTGGGCGCGGAGGGCCCAGGACGGGAATCGGAGGACGCGATCCCCGTCGGCCCACAGGTCGTTCTGACGGCGCATGTCGGCCCAGGCCGCACGCGGGTCGAGATGCTGACCGCCGTCGATCTCGACGTGCACCCTCCACTCCTCGAAGTACGCGTCGAGGTAGCGGCGCCGTCCTGTGGCGTCGTACCTGATCTTCTGCCGAGTGGGTTCGGGCAGCGCGGCGCGGCGCGTCAGAGTCAGGAAGTCCAACTCGGCCAGGGAGTGCGCCCCGCCGCCCGCGTCCGTGGCGACGCTCAGGATCAGTTTCCGGCGACGCAACCGCGGCATCCGGTCGAGGACCTCGCGCAACTCCTCCTCGCACACGATCCGTTGCTGGAAGCCTGCCGCGACGATCGCCCGGGCCTCCGCGTCGGTACGCGCCCACTGCGCCGCGTCCACGACCGACCGGGCGGGCATCGTCCGACGTGGCTGCCCGACCGCGAGCACGTCCCGCTCCGGCAGATGGGTCGTCCGGTGCGCCACCACTCGTTGCGGCAGCTCTCGCCGCCGGCCAGCCGGCAGCAGGAGGTGGATCGCCAGGTCCGAGAAACCGCGCAGCCCTCCCGCCTGGGCGGCGGTGAGCCCACCGAGCACCGCGCCCGGCCCGGCAGCCAGCACCGCGATCCACCGGAGCTGGGCGGGACCGATCGGCCCGTTGTGGGCCACGAAGACGGCACGGTGGACGTGTCGCCACCGTCTGCTGGTCACCCGGTGCCGGATCGCCTTGTGGGACAGGTGTCGCAGCGCCTGGTCGAGGCTGATCACCTCGTCCTGCCGAAAGAGCAGCCAGGTCAACTCGTCGGCGTCGTCGCCAGGCACCGCCCGGCCCAGGGCCGCCGGGGATTGCGTGAAGCGCGGTCTCACGCCCTCCACCCTGCCCACGCGGCACCGCCACGCGCCGCCCCTGTGGACAACGCAAAAGATCTTGGCAGACGGTGGCCCTTCGAGGGGCCTGGACCTGCCAAGATCTCTTGCGGCGACCGCCAGCCGGCGAGCGAGCCGGGTGTCAGTCGGGGCTGGTGGTGGCCTTTCGGGGGGCCGCCTTCTTCGCCGGGGTCTTCCTGGCGGTGGTGGCCTTGGCCGTCGTGGTCTTCTTCGCCGCCGTCGACTTGCTCGCCGCAGCCGTCTTCTTCGCCGCCGTGGCCTTCTTGGCGGGCGCCTTCTTCGCGGCGGCCTTCTTCTTCGGCGCCGGTCCCTTCGCCCGCTTCTCGGCGAGCATCTCGGAGGCCTCCTCGATGGTCAACGCCTCCGGGGTCTGGCCGCGCCGCAGCGACGCGTTCGTCTCGCCGTCGGTGACGTACGGGCCGAACCGGCCGTCCTTGATGACCAACGGCTTCTCCGTCAGCGGGTCGACGCCCATCTCCCGCAGCGGCGGCGCGGCGGCCCGGCGCTGGCGGGCCTTCGGGGCGGCCAGCAGAGCCAGCGCCTCGTCCAGCGTGACGGTGAACATCTTCTCTTCGGAGTCCAGCGAGCGGAACTCGTCACCCTGCTTGACGTACGGGCCGTAGCGGCCGTTGTTCGCGAGGACCTCGGTGCCGTCCGGGGCCACCCCGATCAGCCGGGGCAGGCTGAGCAGCTTCAGCGCCTCGTCGAAGGTCAGCGAGTCCGGCGACTGCGAGCGCAGCAGCGACGACTTGCGCTCGCCGCTGGCCACGTACGGGCCGAAGCGGCCCGACTTGAGCAGGATCGGCTCACCGGTGGCCGGGTCGTCGCCGAGCTTGCGCTCGCCCCCGCCGCCGAGGAACAGCTCGTGCACCTTCTCCGGGGTCAGTTCGTCCGGCGCCAGCCCCTCGGGGATCGGGGCCCGGTCGCCCTGACCGCCGCCCTCCTCGCCCTCGGCGGCCGGCGCCTGCTGCTCGCCCGGCACCGCCCGCTGGAGGTACGGCCCGTAGCGGCCCACCCGCACGACGACCTCGCGGCCCTCGTCGTCGGTGAACAGCGGGATCGAGTTGACGCTGCGCGCGTCGATCTCGTTGAGGTTCTCGGTGACCAGCTTCTTCAGCCCGCCCGAGCGGGCGATGTCCTGGTCACCGGCGCCGTTGGCGCTGCCGAAGTAGAACGCGGTGAGGAAGTCGACGGCGGCGTGGTCGCCACCGGCGATCTCGTCCAGCTCGTTCTCCATGCTGGCGGTGAAGTCGTAGTCGATCAGGCGCGGGTAGTGCCGCTCCAGCAGGCCGATCACGGCGAAGGCCAGGAAGGTCGGGATCATCGCCTGGCCGCGCTTGGTCACGTAACCGCGGTCCTGGATCGTCTGCATGATCGACGCGTACGTCGACGGGCGGCCGATGCCCAGCTCCTCCAGTGCCTTCACCAGCGACGCCTCGGTGTAGCGCGACGGTGGCTGGGTGTGGTGGCCCTGCGCGGCCAGCTCGTCAGCGGTGAGCGGCTGGCCCTTGACCAGGTTGGGCAGGCGACGCTCGGCGTCCTCGGCCTCGGCGTTCTCGTCGTCGCTGGACTCGACGTACGCCCGCAGGAAGCCCGGGTCGGTGATGGTCTTGCCGGTCGCGCCGAAGTCGGCCTCCTCCTGGGCGGAGGAGACGGCGCGGATGCGCACCGAGACGCTGGAGCCGACGGCGTCGGTCATCTGCGAGGCGATGGTGCGCCGCCAGATCAGCTCGTAGAGCTTGAACTCCTCGGCGGAGAGCTCCTTGGCCACGTCGCCCGGGGTGCGGAAGTTGTCCCCCGCCGGGCGGATCGCCTCGTGCGCCTCCTGCGCGTTCTTCACCTTGCCGGTGTAACGGCGCGGCTCCGGCGGCACGCTGCGCTCGCCGTACAGCTCGACGATCTGCCGGCGGGCCGCCGCGATGGCGGTCTCCGACAGGTTCACCGAGTCGGTACGCATGTAGGTGATGTAGCCGTTCTCGTAGAGCCGCTGCGCGGTGCGCATCGTCTGCTGCGACGAGAACCGCAGCTTGCGGGCCGCCTCCTGCTGGAGGGTCGAGGTGATGAACGGCGCGTACGGGCGGCGGCGGTAGGGCTTCTCCTCGACCCGGGTGACGGTGAACGGCCGGCCCTCCAAGCGGGCCGCGAGGCCCCGGGCGCCGCCGGCGTCGAGGTGCACCACGCCCGCGCCGGCCTTCACCCGGCCGGTGGTCGGCTCGAAGTCCTTGCCGGTGGCGATCCGGTCGCCGTTCAGCGCGACCAGGGTGGCGTTGAAGTTGCGGGGCCCCTCGCCGGCGTCCGCCACGGCCAGGGTGGCCAGAATGTCCCAGTACTCCGCCGTGCGGAAGGCCATCCGCTGCCGCTCGCGCTCCACCACGATCCGCGTCGCCACGGACTGCACCCGGCCCGCCGAGAGCTTCGGCATGACCTTCTTCCACAGCACGGGCGAGACCTCGTAGCCGTAGAGGCGGTCGAGGATGCGCCGGGCCTCCTGGGCGTCGACCAGGTCCCGGTCGATCTCGCGGGGGTTGGCCACCGCGGCCTGGATGGCCGGCTTGGTGATCTCGTGGAAGACCATCCGCTTGACTGGCACCTTCGGCTTGAGCGTCTCCACCAGGTGCCAGGCGATCGCCTCGCCCTCGCGGTCCTCATCCGTCGCCAGGAAGATCTCGTCGACCTCCTTGGCCAGCTTCACCAGCTTGCTGATCTGCTGCTTGCGGTCGGCGGAGACCACGTAGAGAGCGTGGAAGCCGTTGTCGACGTCCACCCCGAGCCGGGCCCACGACTCGCCCTTGTACTTGGCCGGCACGTCGGCGGCGTTGCGCGGGAGGTCCCGGACGTGGCCGAAGCTGGCCTCCACGACGTACCCCGGGCCGAGATAGCCCGAGATCGTCTTGGCCTTCGCCGGTGACTCGACGATGACCAGACGGGTGGTTCCAGCGTTGCTCGGCACGTCTCTCCCCGACCTCACTCCTGCTCGCAGCCACCGGCGCCCGGTTCGGGGCCACTTTCGGCCCGCCGACCCCCGGCGGCCCGGATGTCCAACGTAACGCGCCGCCCGCGTTTCGGGTTTCGCGGGCGGCAAACCGTCCCGGCGGGGCGGCCTCTTTCTCCGCCGGCGGCGGGGCGTGCCGGACGGCGCCACCGTACACCGTGCGTGTGCCGCCGGGCGGGACACTGTGACGATGGCGGACCCTCGGCCGAGGCGTCACCCGGCTGTTTTCCGCGAAATTGCGCACTTGTTGTCCCTCATCGGACAGGCCCGACCGGCGCGACGAGGCGGGCGCCGGCGGGCGGTCAGGAGCGGGCCGGCCAGTCGGTCGCGGGGGCGGCGGGCGGCGGGTCGCCCACCAGCTCGGACAGGCGGGCGAGCCGCCGCCGGCCGGTGATCCGGTACGCGGGCCCGCCCTCGCCGGGCCCGAGCAGCGCCCCGGCCAGGCCGACCGCGTCGAGCGCCCCGCCGACCGGCCCCCAGCACTCCTCGTCGGCGGCGCCGAGCCGGAGCAGGAAGCCGGACGGCTCGGCGGCCCCCGCCGCGGCGAGCCAGAGCCGCAGCCGCCGCCCGTTGAGGTGGAAGCCGGCGGGCGGGCGCTTGCCCGTACCGCGCAGCCAGGCCGCCGCGAGCGGCTTCAGCGTGCGGGCGTACGAGGTGCGCACCGCGTGCCGCCCGTCGGCGGTCGCCTCCCAGGTGGCCGCCACCCCGCGCAGCGCCAGCTCGGCGACGAGGACGTGCACCCGCCAGGCCGCGTCGACCACGATCGAGAGCCGGGCCGTGCCGCCCATCCGGACCGCCTCGCCCGGGCCGGCCAGCAGCCCGGCGAGATCGGCGATGGACGGGTCCGCCGCCTCCGCGCCGAAGAAGGTCAGCTGCCGGGCGGACTCGTCGGCGTCGGCCGGCGGGGGCGGTACGGGTCGGCGGGCGACCGGCGCGACCCGGTCCGTGGGGGCCGGGAAGAGCACCGGCAGCACTTCGCCGCCCGACGGGTCACCGGTCCCGCTCAGCGACACTCCGGCACCTCGTCGAAGGCGCGTTTCAACTCCTCGGAGTTGAGCTGGCTGGTGTCGAGCGCGCTGGCGTCGTACTCCTTGTTCAGGGTGTCCACGGCGGCCCGGACGCCGTCGTAGAAGACGGTGGGCTGGCCGGTGCCCAGCCCGTCGATGGTGTCGCGGGCCCTGCCGTACGCGTCGCGCACCTTCGCCAGCGAGGCCTGGAAGCCCGCCGAGACCTCCTCGCCGCGCTCGGCGTCCGGGACGCCGGCCTCCTCGACCTTGCGCCGGGCGGTCTCGCTGGCCTGCTCCGCGCCGCCGAAGAGCCGCACCAGGTTCTCCTTCGCCTGCGCCGGGGTGGTCTGGGCGGTCATCTGCTGGTCGGTGCTGCTGGTCAGCTTGCTGATCTCGGCCCGCCACGGGGTGAGCGCGGAGCAGACCGACGCCGCCCACGACCGGGAGTTGGGGCCGCCGCCGCATCCGGCGAGCACGAGAACGAGCGTGGCCAGGACCACCGTGAGCTTTCCGGCGGCTGCCGCCCGGCACGTGCGCATGCGTTGCAGCGTACGGCCTCTGTCGAGTCCGGGCACCGGACAGGTTTGCCGGGTGGCACGGGGTGGTCCCCGGCCGACCGCGCGGGCCGACCGGGGACCTCCGATGCCGGACGGATCAGGCGTTGACCGTCTCGGGCCGCTGGTCCGGGCTGCCCGCGCCCGTGCCGGAGTCGGCGTCGGACATGGCCACGCCCTTGCGCTTGCTGAACACCACCGCCGCGGCGATGATCAGCGTCGCTGCCACGGCGATCCCCACCCGCAGGGCGGTGTTCCGCTCGTCACCCACGCTCCAGGCCACCACGGCCGGCGCGATCAGCAGCGAGACCAGGTTCATCACCTTGATCAGCGGGTTGATCGCCGGGCCGGCGGTGTCCTTGAACGGGTCGCCGACGGTGTCGCCGATGACCGTGGCGGCGTGCGACTCGGAGCCCTTGCCGCCGTACGCGCCGTCCTCGACGAGCTTCTTGGCGTTGTCCCAGGCGCCGCCGGAGTTGGACAGGAAGACCGCCATCAGCGTGCCGGCGCCGATCGCACCGGCCAGGTACGCCGCCAGCGCGCCCGGCCCGAGGCCGAAGCCCACCGCGATCGGCGCGAGGATGGCGAGCAGACCGGGGGTCATCAGCTCGCGCTGCGCGTCCCGGGTGCAGATGTCGACGACCTTGCCGTACTCGGGGCGCTGGGTGCCGTCCATGATGCCGGGCAGCTCGCGGAACTGCCGGCGTACCTCCATCACGACCGCGCCCGCCGAGCGGGAGACCGCGTTGATGGCCAGGCCGGAGAAGAGGAACACCACCGCCGCGCCGATGATCAGGCCGACCAGGTTGCGCGGGTTCGCCACGTTCAGCGAGTTGAGGATCTCGGTGCCAACGTCACCCACCCCGGCGTCCGAGTACGCGGTGCGCAGCGTGTCGGTGTACGAGCCGAACAGCGCCGTAGCGGCGAGCACCGCCGTGGCGATCGCGATGCCCTTGGTGATCGCCTTGGTGGTGTTGCCGACCGCGTCGAGCTCGGTGAGCGTCCGGGCGCCGTGCTCGTCGATGTCACCGGACATCTCGGCGATGCCCTGGGCGTTGTCGGAGATCGGGCCGAAGGTGTCCATGGCGACGATCACGCCGACCGTGGTGAGCAGGCCGATGCCGGCCATCGCCACGGCGAACAGGGACAGCGTGATGGAGCTGCCGCCGAGCAGGAACGCACCGAACACGCCGGCACCGATGAGCAGCGCCGAGTAGACCGCCGACTCCAGGCCGATGCTGATGCCGGCGAGGATGACGGTGGCGGCGCCCGTCTGGGAGCTCTTGCCGATGTCCTGCACCGGGCGCCGGTTGGTCTCGGTGAAGTAGCCGGTCAGCGCCTGGATCGCCGCCGCCAGCACGATGCCGATGACGACCGCGCCGATGGCGACCACCCGCGGGTTCTCGTCGAGGTCGGTCAGCCCGCCCTCCAGCTCGGCGAAGGTGGCCGGCAGGTACGCATACGTGGCGATCGCCACCAGCACCGCGGAGAGCACCGCCGAGATGTAGAAGGCCCGGTTGATCGCGGTCAGGGCGTTGCGGTCGGAGGCGCGCAGCCGGGTGACGAAGACGCCGACGATCGCGATGAGCACGCCGATGGTGGAGACGATCAGCGGGAAGACCAGGCCCTGCTCGCCGAAGGCGGCGCGGCCGAGGATCAGCGCGGCGACCAGGGTGACCGCGTACGACTCGAAGAGGTCGGCGGCCATGCCGGCGCAGTCACCGACGTTGTCGCCCACGTTGTCGGCGATGGTGGCGGCGTTGCGCGGGTCGTCCTCGGGGATGCCCTGCTCGACCTTGCCGACCAGGTCGGCGCCGACGTCGGCGGCCTTGGTGAAGATGCCGCCGCCGACCCGCATGAACATGGCGAGCAGCGCGGCGCCGAAGCCGAAGCCCTCCAGCACGGTCGGCGCGTCGCTGCGGTAGAACAGCACGACCAGCGCGGCGCCGAAGAGGCCGAGGCCGACGGTGAGGAAGCCGACCACGCCACCGGTGCGGAAGGCGATCTTCATCGCGGCCTCCCGGCCGCCTTCGCGCTCCCGGGCGGCGGCGGCGACCCGCAGGTTGGCGCGGGTGGCCAGCCACATGCCGGCGCCGCCGATGAACGCGCTGAACAGCGCGCCCACGACGAAGAAGACGGACCGGCCGATCTTCACCGCCACTTCGCTGCCGTCGGTGCCGTGCACCGGCAGCAGGAAGAGCAGCACCACGGCGATGACCACGAAGATCGCCAGGGTCCGGAACTGCCGGAGCAGGTAGGCCGAGGCGCCCTCCTGGACCGCGCCGGAGATCTCCTGCATTTTGTTGGTGCCCTTGCCGGCGGCCAGTACGGCCTTCGTCAGCGCGCCGGCGAAGGCGAGCGCCACCAGCGCGATGACCGCGGCGATGACGACGTACGTGACGTTGTTTCCGGTGAGGGAGATCCCGCCGCCCTCGGCGGCCAAGGTGTCGGACATCTGTGTCCTCCTGTACCGAACGCTCGCGCCGGCCGGTGGAGACGCACCGACCCGGCGCCTGGATGCGGAGTCGCAAGCGCGCGCCACTCCACCCCGGCCGGACCAGCGATGAACAACCGTTCCCGCTGGCCGCGGGATGGATCACTTGCTGACAACTCGCGTACTCTAGCCCTCCACAGTGTTGGAGGTCACACCGAGGGGGCACCGCGCCGTGATGATCTTCGTCGCTGTGTTATGAGGAAAAATCTGATATAGGAGCCCATCCATGCCAATGAGGCCGCGCCCCGGCGGGACACGGCCTCTCACGGCGTACGACGCCCTCGGCGAGGGCGGTGGAAGATCAGCTCACCGGCCGACGGGCCAGACCATCCGCACCTCGGTGCCGATGCCCTCGTCGACCGGGCGCACCTGGAGGTCCTCGACGAAACCGGCCAGCAGCGCGAAGCCCACGCCGGTGGTGAGGTCGTCCTCGTCGAGCGACTCGTTGGCGAGCTGGTCGGCGTTGAGCGCCGCCAGGCCGAGACCGGCCTCGATCGGCGCGCGGTCGACGACGCGCACCGCGTACGCGCCAGTGTCGGACATCTCGACGAGCACGGGCTCGGACACGCCGTACTGGCGGTGCAGGGCGACCGCGCGGGTGCACGCCTCGCCGATGGCCAGCCGTACCTCGTCCAGCAGCTCCTCGCGGACCCCGGCCCGCCGGGCGACCGCCACGCCGACCAGGCGCGCGGTGCGCACGTGCACCGGGGCCGGCGAGAAGGAGAGCTTGACCGTGGCCATCAGACGCCGGTGCCGGCCGGGTCGGTGCCGACCGCCGCGTCGACCGTGGGATGCAGCGGGAAGACCTGGTCGAGCGCGGTGATCCGGAAGATCTTGAGCAGCGGCTCCTTGTCGCAGACCAGGGCGAACGAGCCGCTGGCGGCGCGCAGCCGCTTGAGCGCACCGACCAGCACGCCCAGCCCGGTGGAGTCGAGGAAGTCCACCCGGCCCAGGTCGACCACGACGTGACAGGCCCCACCGTCGATCAGCTCGAGGAGCCGTTCCCGTAGCCGGGGCGCGGTGTAGACGTCCACCTCACCGCCGACTTCGAGCACCGTGTGCTCGCCCACGGTGCGGGTCGCCAGCGACAGCTCCATCGGTCCTCCCTCGCAAGAGCCGTAAACTCTCCTGGGCATCTAACCATCCCCGCCGGAGACCGGCTCTGCTCACCGGCGGAGCCTCCCCTTACCCCGGGCCCCCGCTTTCCATCTCCGAACACCAGTGCGAGAGTGCAGGACGTGACCACCGACGGCTCCAGCTCGGCGTACCCGGCGCCGCGCCACGACCTGAAGCCGTCGCCCGACCACTCCGGCCCGGCGCCCGCCGACCTGCTGGGCCGGCTGCGCGCCCGCGCCGGCGCCGACCCGGTCACCCACGTCGAGCGGGTGCCGGCACGGGCCGGCGAGCCCGCCCCGTGGCCGGACTGGGCACCGGAGGAACTGCGCGCGGCGCTCGCCCGACGCGGCGTGATCGCGCCCTGGCGGCACCAGGCGGAGGCGGCCACCCTGGCGTACGACGGCCGGCACGTCGTGGTGGCCACGGGCACCGCGTCCGGCAAGTCCCTGGCCTACCAGCTTCCCGCGCTGGCCACCCTGCTCGCCGACCCCCGGGCCACCGTGCTCTACCTGGCGCCGACGAAGGCGCTCGCCGCCGACCAGTTGCGCGCCGTCGCCGCGCTGGAGCTGGAGGGGGTACGCCCCGCCTGTTACGACGGCGACACCCCGCGCGCCGAACGGGAGTGGATCCGCAAGCACTCCCGGTTCGTGCTGACCAACCCCGACATGCTGCACCACGGCATCCTGCCCGGGCACGCCCAGTGGTCCGGTTTCCTGCGCCGGCTCACGTACGTGGTGATCGACGAGTGCCACACCTACCGGGGGGTCTTCGGCTCGCACGTCGCGCACGTGCTGCGCCGGCTGCGGCGGCAGTGCGCCCGGTTCCGCAGCACACCCGTCTTCGTACTGGCCTCGGCCACGTCCGGCGACCCGGCGACGGCCGCCGGACGGCTCACCGGGCTGCCCGTAACCGCCGTCACCGAGGACACCTCGCCCCGCGGCGGGGTGACGTTCGCGCTCTGGGAGCCGCCGCTGCTGCCACGGGACTCCGCCGCCGACCAGCAGGCGGACCTCACCCAGGTCCGCCGGTCGGCGCTGCGGGAGACGGCCGACCTGCTCGCCGACACGGTCGCCGAGGGGGTACGCACCCTGGCCTTCGTACGTTCCCGGCGCGGCGCCGAGGTGGTCGCGGCGAACGCCCGCCGTTCCCTCGACGAGGCGGTGCCCGGGCTCGGCGACCGGGTGGCCGCCTACCGGGCCGGCTACCTGCGCGAGGAGCGACGCGAACTGGAACGGGCGCTGCTGCACGGCGACCTGCTCGGGCTGGCCTCGACCAACGCGCTGGAGCTGGGCGTCGACCTGGTCGGCCTCGACGCGGTGCTGATCTGCGGCTACCCGGGCACCCGCGCCTCCCTGTGGCAGCAGGCCGGCCGGGCGGGGCGCTCCGGGCAGGAGGCGCTCGCCGTGCTGGTCGCCCGGGACGACCCGCTCGACACCTATCTCGTGCACCATCCCGAGGCGGTGTTCGGACGGCCGGTGGAGGCGACCGTGCTCGACCCGGCCAACCCGTACGTGCTGGCACCGCAGCTCGCCTGCGCCGCGGTCGAGGCGCCGCTGACCCCCGACGACCTGGCGCTCTTCGGTGACGGGGCGAAGGAGGCGGTGGACCAACTGGTGGCGGCGGGGGCGCTGCGGCAGCGGCCGACCGGCTGGTACTGGCGGCACCGGGAGCGGCCGGAGGTGGACCTGCGCGGCGAGGGCGGCGCGCCGGTCTGCGTGGTGGAGGCGGCGACCGGTCGGCTGCTCGGCACCGTCGACGGCGGCTCGTCGCACTTCCTGCTCCACCCCGGCGCGGTCTACCTGCACCAGGGCGTCTCCCACGTGGTCGACTCGCTCGACCTGGCCGACGGATGCGCGCTGGTGCACCCCGAGGAGCCGGACTGGTCCACCCACGCCCGCGACGTCACCTCGCTGTCGGTGGTGTCGGTCCGCTCGTACGTGGACGCCGGCCCCGTCGGGCTCTTCCTCGGCGAGGTCGACGTGACCAGTCAGGTGGTGTCGTACCAGCGGCGACGGATCGCCACCGGCGAGGTCATCGACACCCGCCCGCTGGACCTGCCGGCCCGGGAACTGCGTACCGTCGCGGTCTGGTTCACCCTGTCGCCGCAGTCCCTGACGGCCGCCGACGTGGAACCCGCCGACGTGCCGGGCGCGCTGCACGCCGCCGAGCACGCCGCGATCGGTCTGCTGCCGCTCACCGCGACCTGCGACCGCTGGGACATCGGCGGACTGTCGACGGCGGCGCACCCGGACACCGAGGCCCCGACGGTCTTCGTCTACGACGGGCACCCGGGTGGGGCGGGCTTCGCCGAGCGCGCGTACGGGACGGCGGCAGCCTGGCTGCGGGCCACCCGCGACGCGATCGCGGAGTGCGGCTGCGAGGCGGGCTGCCCGTCCTGCGTGCAGTCCCCGAAGTGCGGCAACGGCAACAACCCGCTCTCCAAGCCGGACGCCGTCAAGGTGCTGGACGTGGTGCTCGCGAACCTGCCCGACGGCGTACCGGCACCCCGCCTGGCCGGCGCCTCGCCCGGCGCTCCGTCCGTCAGCCCGTCTGGCGGCTCGGCCGGGGTTGCGTCCGTCAGCTCGACCGGCGGCGATGTCGCGGTTCCGGGACGCGGTGCGGTTCGGGACGCCGTGCCTCCGGGCGGGCCTATGGTCCCGGGGGAACGCGTCGCTCCCGACGACGCCGCCCCGGGCGGCCCCGGAGGTCCGGGTGGCGCCCCGTCCCGGGTGGTGGAGACCGGCTCGGAGGCCGCCCCCGTCCCGGGTGGTGGAAGACAGGCATAGAAACCCTTCGCTCGGGGCAAAACGAATACGTGGGAGCGCTTCCATCGCTGCTCGCGGACCCTTGCCGTGCTTCCCGTCGAAGGAGGAGTCGTGGCCGACACCATCGCCGAGACCGTCGACCTGCTCTACACGATCAACCAGGAGGAACTCACTCCCGACCAGCAGATCGCCCTGGGCACCGCGCTGGCCAGCCTGGCGCAGGCCGAGCGCCTGGAGCAGATCAACGAGCGGCTGCGCAGCATCCACCAGGTCCTGAACGCGTGGGCGCTCAAGGCCACGGTCGACGGAGGCCGATGAACCCGCTCCGCACCGCACAAGCATGGCCGCAGCCGGGTTCCGCTCGGGGCGGGGCTGCGGGGTCGGGGCGCGGCAGGGTTCCCGGGGTTGGTGGTGGTTGCCGGCCCGGGGAGGAACCGACCACGGCGGACGCGGCCGTCGTGGGGTTGCCGGCCCGGGGAGGAACCGACCACGACGGGCGCCGCCGTCGCGGGGTTGCCCGTCGGACGGCGCCGCCGGGCCGGCACGGTACGGGTCGGGCAGCGAGGCAGGAGCCGGGCGGGGTAGCGGAGGCCGGCGGGAACCGCCGTGTGCTGGCAGGACGGGCCGCGTAGCCTGCGGGAAGGGACGCGTGACCTGTCGGCGGCGGCACGGGTGAAGCTGTGCGACACTCCGGCGACCCCTCGAAGGAGAACCCATGCAACTCGAGAACTTGCAGGCCCAGCAGCAGTTCCACATCCGGCAACGGCTCCGGATGATGGTGAACCAGTACGAGGTCCACGCCGTGGCACCGGACGGCTCCGAAGGCGGCCTGCTGGCGTTCGCCCAGCAGAAGCGGCTCGCCTTCAAGGAGCAGGTGACGATCTACACCGACGACTCGAAGCAGCAGCCCCTGCTCGGGTTCAAGGCCCGCCAGCGCCTCGACATCGGTGCCACGTACGACGTGACCGACCACGCCGGCAACCCGATCGGCCTGTTCCGCAAGGACTTCGCCCAGTCCCTGCTGCGGTCCACCTGGCACGTCGAGCAGGCCGGCCTGCCGCAGGTCACCGGCCAGGAGCGCAGCATGCCGGTGGCGCTGCTGCGCCGGTTCGTCGACTCGCTGTCCTGGCTGCCCTACCACTTCGACTTCGTCGCGGGCGGTCAGCCGGTCTTCTCCGTCATCAAGCAGTGGGGCCTGCGCGACCGGTACGTCGTCCAGATCCACAACCCGCAGGTCGACCGCCGCCTCGTGATCGCGATGGCCGTCGCCCTCGACGCCCTCCAGGGACGCTGATCCACCCGGGTCGGGGTGCCGACTCCCGTCGCCCCGGCCCGGTCGGTGTTGGAGGTGCTGCCCGACATCCTGGCCGCTCAGCCACGGACCGGGCCGGCGCGGGCGCTGGCCGCCGCGACCCGCGCCAGGCCGGGCAGCGGGGTGACGGCCACCTCTGCGGTCACCAGGATGTCGAGGCCGTCGAGTCGACAGGCGAGCAGCCGGCCACCGTTGGCGGCGGTGATCTCGGCAGCCCGGCCGCAGGCCGCCGGCTCGCCCAGGAGTGCCTCGCCGGCACCGGCCAGCGCGCCGAAGTCCGCCGCCACCCGGGCCTGCTGCCGGGCCGTCCGGGCCGCGCCGACGGCGGCACCGAACAACCCGACCATGACGAAAGCCAGCCCCACGGCGAGCAGGCAGACGGTCGCCCCACCACGCTCCCCCGCCCGCCCCGCCGCACTTCGCGGCCCTCCCGCCGCGCTCCCCCTGCGCTGCCACCGCGCTGCCACCGCGTCCTCACGCCCCACCGTCGCGCTTCCCCGCACTCCCGCCGCGCTCTCACGGACTTCCACCTCGGTAAGGGTCGCGGGCCAGCCGGGCCAGCCACTCCCGTCGCCCTGCCGGTCAGGGTTCTGCCGGTCAGGGTTCTGCCGGTAGCGGCCTCCGGTCCGTCCCGTCACGGTCCTTCCTCCGCCGGCTCGACGCCCGGAGGCGCAGGCTCCGCAACACCGGGCCCCACGGCGTCCGTCCCCACGACACCGGGTTCCACCGCCGCGACCGCCGTCGCCGCTACGGAGATCCGGGGCAGCCGGGAGCCGAGCGCGCGTACGGGCGCCCGGACGGTGGCGACGACCCGCTGACCGTCGACGGTGACGGTCACCTCCGCTCCCGGCGGCGCCGCCCGGCTGGCAGCGGCCGCCCCGTCGGCGCCCCGGGAGGCAGCCAGTGCCGCCTCCCGGGCCGCGTGCAGGCAACCCGCTCTCGTGCCGACGGCGTTGACGGCCGAGAGCCCGGCGAGCAGGAGCAGCAGGAGCGCCGGCAGGCCGGCCGCCAGTTCGGCGGTGAAGGAACCCCGGTCACGGCCGACCGGCCGGCGCCCGGTCACTTGAGCGCCCGGTCGATGACGGCGGTCAACGCGGACTGCACGTTGCCGGAGGTCAGCACCTTCAGCAGGATCCCGGCGAAGGCGACCGCGGCTAGGGTGCCGACGGCGTACTCGGCGGTGTTCATACCGGCGTCCCCGCGCAGGCGGGCGAGCAGTTTGCGCATGTTCCTGTCCTTTCTCGAACTGGTCAGAGCACGTCACCGAGGACGGCGACGATCACCGGCACCAGGCCGGCGAGAATGAAGGCCGGCAGGAAGCAGAGCCCCAGCGGCAGGACGATGAGCACGCCGGCGCGGCGGGCGGCCGCCTCCGCGGCCGTGGAGCGGTCGGCGCGGAGGTCGTCGGCGAGTCGGGTCAGCGCACCGGCCAGCGCGGCTCCGCTGTTCGCGCTGCGAAGCACGGCGGCCGTCAGCCGCTCGGCCCCCGGCACCGGCGCGAGCGGAGCCCATGCCTCCTCGGGGCCACCGCCGAGCCGCAGCAACCGGCCGACCCGGGCGAGCCGGGCGGCGAGCGGCCCGTCGAGCGCCCCGGCCACGGCCAGGATCGACCGGTCCACGGGCGCTCCCGCCCGCATGGCCGCCGCCAGCAGGTCGGCGGCGAGCGGAAGATCGGCCGCCTCGCGCAGCCGCCGGTTCCGCACGGCCGGGGGCTCGATCCGACGAAGCAGCCGGTCGAGCAGCAGCGTCGTCGGCACGGCCGCCACCACCCCGGGCCAGCCGCCGACGATCACGGCGACGGCCACGCCGCCCAGACCGGATGCGACGCGGATGGCGTCCGGCCGACGCCGAGGCGGGACGCCACCGGTCGGGTCGTCGTCGGGACCGACCGCTCGGCGGAGCGAGGCGGCCGGGTGCACGCCGACCGGCGCCCGGCGCAGCGCGCGCAGCCGGCGCAGGGGCCGCCGCCCCGCCGCGAGCATCGCGGCGAGCAGGACCGCCGCCGCCACGAAGCCCACTGCCAGCGCCATCCGGGGCATCAGCTCACCCGTCCCGGCGACGCGCCGAGCCGCTCGGCCCAGAACAGTCCCGCGACCTGGAGCGCGATGGCGACGACCGCGCACGCACCACCGACGGGGGTGTGCAGCAGCACCGCCACCGGATCGACGCCGATGCCGTAGCCGAGCCCGATGCCGCCGAGCGGCAGGGCGGCGAGCAGCAGAGCGGTGGCCCGTGCCCCGGCCGCCTGGGCCTCCGCCGCAGCCAGTCCACGGTCGGTCGAGCGGGCGTCCGCCTCGACCCGCTCCAGCAACTCCGCCAGCGGCGCACCCGTCTGGTCGGCGAGGCGTACGGCCGCGCGGGCCAGTCGATCCAGGCGCCCCGCCCCGCCCCGCTCGTCGCGGGCCGCCGCGTCGCCGCCCGGGGATCCGCGATCGGTTCCCGCCGGGCCGGGGGTGAGCCGTTCGGCGGCGACCGGTACCGGCAGGCCGGCCCGGAGGTCCGCGGCCAGCCCGCAGAGCTGGTCCAGCCGGTGCCGCCGGGCCCGGACGGCGTACCGGCCGTCCCTGCGTCGGAGCAGCGCGCGAGCGGCCAGGGTGCCGTAGGCGCCGACGGCCACCGCCGCGACCGGACCGGCCAGCAGCAGCCCGACCCCGGCGCCGGCCGACGCGGCGAACAGCAGGGTGCGCCTCGGGGACGCCGCCAGCGCGTCCGGCCGGAGCCACCCCGGTCGGCGCCCCTCGCCGGGCGGATCGGTCACCGCGCCGGGCCGGCGCGGCGGGGTAGCCGCCGGGGCGGGCGTGCCGCCGGGTCGCCGGGCGTCCCGCCGACCGGGTGGCCGGACCCGACCGGGGTCTCCGCCACCGCGCGGCGTGTCCCGGTGGGCGAGGTGGCGCTCGGGTCGGGTCGGGCCCACAGGTCGCGTCAGCCGAGGACCGCCATCCCCTTCTCGCCCAACGCCACGGTCGTCTCCGGCCGCCCAGGGCCAGGGCGACCGGTCGGCCACGTCCCGTGACGCCCACCGATCCCCGCCGAACGCCTCGGCGCTCGGGTGGTCGTCAAGGCGCAGGTCAAGGTCGGTGGCCGAGGCCGCTGGCTCGCGCCCACTTCCGGGAGCCCCGCTGGCCGGGACGTCCGGGCCTGCCGGCGACTGCCGGAGCCGAGCCCGGGACTCGTCGCGCGGGTCGCGACGAGCGACGGCCGGCGGGCGAGGAACACCCTCGCCGGTGTGCGCCGCCGTGCCGTCCACGCCCCGACCGGGTGTCTGGCGCAGCTCGGTGACCCAGGCGACGAGCGGGTCCTCCCCGCCGGAACGCGCGCTCCCGCCGACGCCGGTGGCAAGCACGCCCCGCCGGATCCGGCCACCACGCACCGCCCCGGCCACCAGCACCGCCGTCACCAGGACCGAGAGCAGCGCCACCAGCGCGTACGGGGCGGTCACTTCGGTCCCGCCGATCCGGGCCACGGCTCGGTCAGAACCGGCGGAACCGGTACGGCCCGCTCCCGCAGCAGGTCGGCGAGCGCCTGGGCGGCGCGGTCAGGCCCTCGCCCGCGTACCCAGGCGGGAACCGCCGTAACCAGCCGGTCCGGGCCCTCCGGCAGGAGCAGGCAGACCGATTCCAGTACGCGCCCCTCGGTGTTCCGGCGCACCTGGAGCAGCACCTGGAGTGCGGCGGCCACCTGGGCGTGGAGCGCGGCACGGGGCAGTCCGCCGAGCATCCCGAGGGCCTCCAGCCGCGCCGGCACGTCCGACGGGGCGTTGGCGTGCAGGGTGCCGGCTCCGCCGTCGTGGCCGGTGTTCAGGGCGGCGAGCAGGTCGACCACCTCCCCGCCCCGGCACTCGCCGACCACCAGTCGGTCGGGCCGCATCCGCAGGGCCTGCCGCACGAGGTCGGTCAGCCCGACCGCGCCGGAGCCCTCCACGTTGGCCGTCCTCGCCTGCAACCCGACGACGTGCGGGTGCTGGGGATGCAGCTCGGCCGCGTCCTCCACCAGCACGATCCGTTCGGTGGCGGGGACCAGTCCGAGCAGCGTGTTCAGCAAGGTCGTCTTGCCGGAGCCGGTGCCGCCCGTCACCAGGTACGCCAGCCGGGCCGCCACCACGGCGGAGAGCACCGGCGCCACCGGCCTGGGCACCGTCCCCCGGCTCACCAACTCGTCGAGAGTGAAGGGCCGTTGCCGGAAGGTCCGCAGGGACAGGTAGGGCCCGTCGGTCGCCACCGGCGGCAGCACGGCGTGCAGCCGGGTGCCGTCGGGAAGCCGGGCATCCGCGTACGGGGAACCGTCGTCGAGCCGCCGACCGGCGCTGGCGGCGAGCCGCTGCGCGAGCCGGCGTACGTCGTCCACCGTGCCGATCGGCACCGCGACCTGGTGCAGACCCCGCCCCCGGTCGACCCAGACCCGGACGCCGTTGACCAGCACGTCGGTGACCTCCGGGTCGGCCAGCAACGGGGCGAGCGGACCGGCTCCCACCAGGTCGTCGTGCACCTGGACGGCCATCCGCAGCACGGCGGTGTCGCCGAGGACGGCGGCGGTGGGCTCCGCCCGTACGGCAGAAACGATCGCGGCGGCGGTGACCGGCGTCGCCGCGGCGGCCATGCGCTGTCGCACCCGGGCGGCGAGGGTGTCGCCCTCGGACGGCCCGGTCATGCCGCACCCGCCGCCGGCGCGCCGGTCAGTTCGGCGACGATCCGCTGGCAGAGCGCCGCCAGCGGGCCTCGGCCGTGCGCGGCCGGCGCCTCGCCCCGCTCCAACCCGCGAGCCAGCGCCGGTTCCGGGCGCAGCGTGCCGGCCAACGGCAGCCCAAGCGCCCGGGCCACCTCCGCCGCTCCCAGGCGGCCCGGTGCCGGACCGCGCACGATCACCGACATCGCGGTGCAGTGCGGGGCGGCGGCCGCCACCACCCGGGCCGCCGCGGCGGTGGCCCGCAACTCGGCCGGGACCACCACGTAGACCTGGTCCGCCGCCTGCAGCGCGGTCACGGCCGCGTCGTCCAGCTGCCGGGGCAGATCGACCACCACGAGGTCCCGGCCCCGCCGGGCGGCGTCGACGGTCGCCGCCATCGCCTGGGCGGGGAGGGCGAGCAGGTCGCCCCGGTCCCAGGAGAGCACCACCAGGTCGCCCCGGCTCGGCAGGGCCCGTACCAGCGCCGGCGCGTCCACCCGGCCGTCGGCGCCGGTCAGCGCCGGCCAGCGCAGCCCTTCCAACTGCTCCCAGCCGAGCACCAGATCGAGCCCGCCGCCGAGCGGGTCGGCGTCGACGAGCAGGGTACGCAGCCGGGCCCTGGCGCCCGTGACGGCGAGCCCGCCCGCCAGGATGCTCGCCCCGGCGCCGCCCCGCCCGCCCAGGACCGCGACGATCCGGGCGCCGCCCCGCTCGACGCCCTCCGGCCCGCACTCGGCGAACCGGTCGACCAGCCAGGGCTCGGCGGCGGGCAGCGTCGCCACGTGCTCGGCGCCGATCAGCTCGGCGACCTGCCAGCCGGGATCGAGCTCCCCGGACCGCCCGACCAGCACCATCCGGGGCCGCTGCGGCAGCCGCGCCCGCAGGCAGTGCTGGGCCTGGTCGGCGCCGACCAGCACGAGCGGGGCCGGCAGCCAGCGAGTGCGGGCCGCAGCGGGGTCGGCGGCGAGTTCCACCTCGACTCCGCCCGCCGCGGCGAGCCGCAGCAGGTCGTCGAGCAGGTCGCCGTCCGAGGTGACGAGCAGCGGCCGGGGCCGGTGCGGCGGGACGGAGGTACGGGGTGGCATCGCGGCCTCCAGCGGTCGGGCTCGGGGTTGCTGATCCGAGACCCTGCTCCGACGCCACCCCGAACGCCGCCCCGTCCCCACAGCCTGTGGACAACCGCGCGCCCTGTGGACAACGCCCGCCGGGCGAGTCGATCTGCTATGGCCCCGGGCGGATCACAGCGCCTCCCAGCTCCCGAACACCCCGCCTACCGCCGGGGCGGCGCGGGCATTCAACAGACCGTACGAATCGATAGCCTGCGCTGCATGCATCGCAGTCGCGTGTACGCCATCCTGATCGACACCCCTCGTGCGGAGGCTGCCCGCGCGGCGGCCTTCTGGTCGGGAGCCCTGGGCGTCCCAGCCGAGCCCGACCCGTCGTACCCGCAGTTCATCGGCCTGCACGACGCCCTGCCCGGGCTGGTCACCGCCGTGCAGGAGGTCGACGACGAGCCCCGATTCCACCTCGACTTCGAGACCGACGACGTCGAGGCCGAGACGGCTCGCCTGGTCGCCCTCGGTGCCACGCGGGTCGCGCGGTGGCAGGAGTGCCAGGTGCTGCGCGTACCCGGTGGGCATCTGGTCTGCGTGCTGCCGGTGGAGAGCCGGCCGGAGGTCTTCGACGCCGAGGCCAGAACCTGGCCGTGACACACGTACCGGCACGCCGAGAGGCAACCAGGCGAGCCCGCTCGCCGGCCGTCGCAGCGAGCAGGCGACGAACCGACGTCAACGACACTCAATCGTTATGAGCACGTCCCGGACGGCTCCTCTGTCGGACCCCGACAACGTCGGCGGCTTCGTCGCCTCCGGCCCTGAACTAGCCCTCAGATGAGCGGCCTCAACGGTGGCGGAGAGGATCTATGACCTGCGTAGAAGCGCCGCCGCCGGAAAGGGACGACCCCCGTCGGGGGGAGACGGGGGTCGTCGAAGGTTCGGCTCCGGGGGGGTCGAGCCGAACCCACTCAGCGGTCACGGGGGGTGCAACCGCCGAGGGTCTGCCTGTCGTACGAGATGTGAACACTCATCGCATCAACAAGTCTGCCTGAGCGAACCTGTATACGTCGAGTGGCGTCTCCTCCACTCCCTGCAAAATAATGTTCGCAGAGTGTGACCATCATCACGATGAGCGAGGGTGGCGGAGGGTCGGCCCGCAGGTCCGAGGGGTCGCCGGGCCCCGGGCACCCGCCGACCATAGACCATCCGGCTAGACTTTCGCGCCGTGGGCCGAAGTGCCGCTTTCTTCGATCTGGACAAGACCGTCATCGCCAAGTCGAGCGCCCTGGCGTTCGGTCGGCCGTTCTACCGGGACGGCCTGATCACCCGGCGTGACGTGGTCAAGTCGGCGTACGCGCAGCTGATGTTCCGGCTGGGCGGCACCGACGAGCAGACCATGGCCAGGACCAGGGACTACCTCGCCGCGCTCTGCAAGGGCTGGCAGGTGGAACAGGTCCGCCAGATCGTCGCGGAGACGCTGCACGAGCTGATCAACCCTTACGTGTACGCCGAGGCCGCCGCCCTGATCGAGGAGCACCAGGCCGCCGGCCGGGACGTCGTCCTGGTCTCCGCCTCCGGTGAGGAGATGGTCCGGCCGATCGGCGTGCTGCTCGGGATCACCGACGTGATCGCCACCCGGATGGGCGTGGTCGACGGCCGCTACAGCGGCGAGGTCGAGTTCTACGCGGCCGGCCCGAGCAAGGTCGACGCCGTCGGCGAGCTGGCCGCCGAGCGCGGCTACGACCTGGCCGACTCGTACGCCTACTCCGACTCGTACAGCGATCGGCCGCTGCTGGAGTGCGTCGGCCATCCCTCGGTGGTCAACCCGGACCGGCAGCTGCGCCGGCTCGCGGTCGAGAACTCCTGGCCGGTGCTGGAGTTCCGGCACCCGATCCCGCTGGGGCGGCGGCTGCGCGAGCGCCCGGCCGTCCCGGTCGCCGCCGCGGCGCTGGGCGTGGGTGTGGGCGTGGCCATCGGCATCGCCTGGTACGGCCGGCACCGCCGCACCCGCACCGCCCCCGCACCCGCCTGATCCCACCCGAGCCGGCGCCAGCCCGGCCCGGCGAAGGGGCGCGACCACCTGAGCGCCCGCCTGCCCGAGCCGCGGCGGCCGCCCGGCCCGGCGACCGCGCGGGACCACCTGAGCCCGTCCGCCCGAGCCGCGAGGCCGGCGACCGCCCCGACCTGGCGACCGCGCGCGGCCCGTGGACGGGCCGGCGCCGGCCAGCTCAGGCCGCCGCGAGGACCTCGTCGCCGATGGTGGTGAGCTGGTCCGCGCCGACCTCCACCGCCGCCATGTAGTGGCGCAGCCAGGAGCGCAGCCCGTCCGGGGTCCCGGTGGCGAAGGCGCCGGCCGAGCCGACGTACTCCGGTTCGCGCTCGTGGTGACCGACGTCCACGGCGAGCAGGCCGCGCGGGTCCAGCCCGCTGGACAGCAGCACCAGGCGGGCGGCGCCCCGGGCCACCACCCCGGACGGCCCGGCGAAGGGACGAAGGTTCAGCAACTCCCCGTGTACGACGGCGGCCAGCACCAGCGGCGAGACCTTCGTGCCGCCGGCGACGAGCCCGGCCAGCCCGTCCAGCCGGGCGGCGACGACCGGGTCGGCCACCGGACGGCCCAGCTCGGCCTCGCCGACGATGTCGCGGGCGGCGAGCACGTGCAGCCTGGCCAGCGCCTGGCGGGGCGCCTTCGGCCAGAGCTCGGACAGCCCCGGCAGCGCCCCGGCGACCCGCAGCGCGCCCTGCACCACCGGCTCGGTCACCGTCCCGGCGCGGACCGCCTCGCGCTCGCGGGCGTACCCCTCCAGGGCGGCGCTGGCCACCGCGGACCGGAGGCTGACCTCGGCCGCGACCTGGCCGCCGTGCCGGCGCAGCGCGCGGTGCCCCAGGGCCTGGTCGAAGCGCTCGCGGGCCCGCTCGACGGCGGGGGCGACGTCGGCGAGCGCGAGCAGCGGGGCGAGCGGGTCAGCGGTCACCCCGTCACGCTATCGACTGCCCGGCGCGCCCCGCCGACGAGCCGCCCGGAAGCGACCACCGCCACCCCCGCGATCGTCCGGCCGGCGAGCCTGTCCGGACAAATGGCGTCGAGGCGGCGGCCCGCGTCGCCGTCCGGCGCGCGGTGGGGGCCGCTCGGCACGTGTCGGCCGGACCGGCGGTCGCCCGTGCCGGCCGCCCCGACTAACCTCGTGCCCTAGAGAGACGCAGGTCACCCGAGCGACGAGGGAGTACGGCATGAGCGAGGCATTGGCCAATCTGCTGAACGAGACGCGCCAGTTCCCCCCGCCAGCCGAACTCGCCGCGAACGCCAACGTCACCGCCGACGCGTACGCGGACGCGGACGCCGACCGGTTGGCGTTCTGGGAGCGGCAGGCCGGGCGGCTGACCTGGGCGCGGCAGTGGGACCAGGTGCTCGACTGGTCGAAGCCGCCGTTCGCGAAGTGGTTCGTCGGCGGGCAGCTCAACGTGGCGTACAACTGCCTGGACCGGCACGTCGAGGCCGGGCTGGGCGACAAGGTCGCCATCCACTGGGAGGGCGAGCCGGGCGACACCCGGACCATCACGTACGCCGACCTGCACCGGCTGACCTGTCAGGCGGCGAACGCGCTGACCGACCTGGGCGTCACCGCCGGCGACCGGGTGGCGATCTACCTGCCGATGGTGCCGGAGGCGGCGGTCGCGATGCTGGCCTGCGCGCGGATCGGCGCCACGCACAGCGTGGTCTTCGGCGGCTTCTCGGCCGACGCGCTGACCAACCGGATCCAGGACGCCAGCGCGAAGGTGGTGATCACCGCCGACGGTGGCTACCGCCGGGGCAAGCCGTCGGCGCTGAAGCCGACCGTGGACGAGGCGGTGGCGAACTGCCCGTCGGTCGAGCACGTGCTGGTGGTGCGCCGCACCGGCGAGGAGGTGGCCTGGTCGGGCAGGGACCGCTGGTGGCACGAGACGGTCGAGACCGCCCCGGCCGAGCACGCCGCGCAGCCGTTCGACGCCGAGCACCCGCTGTTCATCCTCTACACCAGCGGCACCACGGCCCGCCCGAAGGGCATCCTGCACACGACCGGCGGCTACCTGACCCAGACGTCGTACACGCAGCACGCGGTCTTCGACCTGAAGCCGGAGACCGACGTCTACTGGTGCACCGCCGACATCGGCTGGGTGACGGGGCACTCCTACATCGTCTACGGGCCGCTCTCCAACGGCGCCACCCAGGTCATGTACGAGGGCACCCCGGACACCCCGCACAAGGGCCGGTTCTGGGAGATCGTCGACAAGTACAAGGTCAGCATCCTCTACACCGCCCCGACGCTCATCCGCACGATGATGAAGTGGGGCGAGGACATCCCGGCCGGTTACGACCTGTCCTCGCTGCGGCTGCTGGGCAGCGTGGGTGAGCCGATCAACCCCGAGGCGTGGATGTGGTACCGGCAGCACGTCGGCGGGGGTGAGCTGCCCATCGTGGACACCTGGTGGCAGACCGAGACCGGGGCGATCATGATCTCGCCGCTGCCGGGCGTGACGGCGGCCAAGCCCGGCTCCGCGATGACGCCGCTGCCCGGGATCGTCGCCGACGTGGTCGACGACCAGGGCCAGTCGGTGCCGAACGGCGGCGGTGGCTACCTGGTGCTGCGCGAGCCGTGGCCGTCGATGCTGCGCACCATCTGGGGCGACGACGACCGGTTCATCGAGACGTACTGGTCGCGCTTCGAGGGCATGTACTTCGCCGGGGACGGGGCGAAGAAGGACGACGACGGGCACATCTGGCTGCTGGGCCGTGTCGACGACGTGATGCTGGTGTCCGGGCACAACATTTCCACCACCGAGGTGGAGTCGGCGCTGGTCTCCCACCCGTCGGTGGCCGAGGCGGCGGTGGTCGGCGCGACCGACCCGACCACCGGGCAGGCCATCGTCGCGTTCGCCATCCCGCGCGGCACCACGGACACGGCGGGCGACGCCGGTGAGAGGCTCATCGCCGAGTTGCGCAACCACGTGGCGAAGACGCTCGGCCCGATCGCCAAGCCCCGGCAGATCATGCTGGTGCCGGAGCTGCCGAAGACCCGCTCCGGCAAGATCATGCGCCGGCTGCTGCGGGACGTGGCGGAGAACCGCTCGCTCGGCGACGTCACCACGCTCCAGGACTCGTCCGTGATGGACCTGATCTCGTCCGGCATGGGCGGCGGCAAGTCCGACGAGGACTGACGCAGGCGTACGCCCCGATGGGTGGCGGTCCCTCGCGGACCGTCACCCATCGTCGTTTCTTACGGGTGTACGACCGGCCGGATGCGCGCTGTCACATCGGTCGGTCGGGTGAGCCGCGTGAAGCTGAACGGTCACAGGGAGACGTCGACCCCTGTCGCTCCCCTGTTTTCTGATTTAGGTTCACGCGAGTCGAGTCGGTTCGATGGACGTCACATCGATCAAGGCCGACCGACATCCTCCTCCCCATGCCCGAGAAACGGAGCGGCATGAACAGAAACACGCAATCCGGGTCGCGTCGACGCCTGCTCGTCGCGCTGCCCGCCATCGCCCTCGCCGCCTCGTCACTGACCGTGACCGGTGGCGCGGCGGCGGCGGAGCCCGGCCCCGCCCGAGCCACGATCGGCGCGGACGAGCACTACATCAACTACGCCGAGCCCGCCGTCCAGCCGGACAGCGGCGGCCGCGAGGTCAAGGGCAAGGGCGGCGTCTACGCCCCGGCGGTCGAAGAGGCGCGCGCCTACGACCGCAAGTACGCCCGGGGCAACCCGGTCGCGGCCGAGCAGTTGGCGAAGCACGAGGCCAAGGCGATGAAGACGGGCAAGAGCCCGCGCCAGATCAAGAAGGCCCCGAGCACCCAGACCGCCAAGCTGCTCACCCTGCTGGTGGAGTTCAACGACCAGGCCAACGACGACTTCACCGGCGTCATGGTCCCCAGGACGGTCTTCGAGGACCGGACCTGCGTCCCCGGCACCGTGCAGAACGGGCCGAAGCACAACAGGATCCCGAACCCGGCGAACCTGCCCCACGAGGACAACAACTCGATGTGGGTGCCGGACTTCTCGCCCACCCACTACGACAAGATGCTCTACTCCAAGAAGGGCATCACCGAGCGGGTCCGCAAGGA
Organism: Micromonospora sp. CNZ303; assembly: GCF_004345505.1. Taxonomy (NCBI): domain Bacteria; kingdom Bacillati; phylum Actinomycetota; class Actinomycetes; order Micromonosporales; family Micromonosporaceae; genus Micromonospora; species Micromonospora sp. CNZ303. The sequence goes on from NZ_SLVT01000002.1 coordinate 418,703, forward strand.
CCTGAAGGGCCCCGACGGCAGGCGGGGCATCGACCTGACCGGCCGCACGATGCACAACATGTACCTGGAGATGTCCAAGGGCGCGTACACGGTCGACGGGCAGGCCAGCCCGTGGATCACCGTGCCGCACTCCGAGGGCTGGTACGCGGCCTCGCGCTGCTTCCAGGACGAGAACGGCAACTGGGTCCCCGGCCGCCAGCAGTCGATGAACGGCCACCCGGACAACCCGCAGGGCGCGGGCCGGCTCGCCACCGACGCGATCGACGCCCTCGCGCAGGCGGACCCGAACTTCCCGTGGGCCGACTACGACATCGAGGACCAGGGCGACCGCGACGGCGACGGCAACCTCTTCGAGCCGGACGGCGTGATCGACCACCTGGTGCTGGTGCACGCCGGCCAGGGCAAGTCCCGCGGCGGCGGCGCCGAGGGCACGTACGCCGTCTGGGCGCACTCGTCGACGGTGACCGGCGGCTACACCATCCCCGGCACCAACCTCCAGGTCTCGAACTACATCGTGCAGCCGGAGGACGCCGGTGTCGGCGTCTTCGCCCACGAGTTCGGCCACGACCTGGGTCTGCCGGACCTCTACGACACCTCCGGCAACGCCGACTCCGACGTGGACTTCTGGGACCTGATGGCCTCGGGTTCGCACTCCGGGGAGATCTTCCAGGCGCTGCCGACGCACATGGGCCTGTGGGACAAGTGGGTGCTCGGCTGGGCCGACCCGCTGACCCTCGCGCCCGGCTCGGACCCGCGCGCGGTGCAGCTCGGCCAGACCTCGCGGACCCCGCGCGGCACCCAGGACGGCATCAAGATCGACCTGCCGGACAAGGTCATCACGCTCGCCACGCCGCACAGCGGCGCGAACATGTGGTACTCCGGCGCCGACCAGGACTGGGCGGACGTCAGGATCACCCGGCAGGTGGCCGTGCCGGCGGCGGCCGACGTCAAGTTCTGGATGTGGAGCAACTACGTCATCGAGGCCGACTGGGACTACGGCTTCGTCGAGCTCTCCACCGACGGCGGCACCACCTGGACCGAGCAGAAGGTCTACGACGCGGCCGGCAACCTCGTCACCACGAACGACGGCTACGCCGACCCGAACGGCCGAATGGTGGACTTCGGCAACAAGAAGTACGGCCTCACCGGCGACACGCACGGCTGGCGGCACGACTACGTCGACCTGTCGGCGTACGCCGGGCAGACGGTGCAGGTCCGGCTCCGCTACGCCACGGACGAGGCGTTCGCGGAGCGCGGCTGGTTCGCCGACGACTTCTCGGTGACCGGCGGCGGCGCCACCACGTGGAGCGACGACGTCGAGGGCGGGGCCAACGGCTGGACGGCGACCGTCGGCAGCTTCGTCGACACCACCGGCCAGGGCTGGCACATCGACACCGGCACCTCGACCCAGGCGCACTACTACCTGGCCGAGTGGCGCAACTTCGACGGCTTCGACAAGGGCCTCAAGTACACCTACGACACGATCTACTCGCGCGACGCGTGGAAGGTCGACCGGGTCTCCTACAACGCCCCGGGCATGCTGGTCTGGTACCGGGACACGGAGCGGGGCGACGTCAACCACACCACGGCGCAGATGACCGCGCTGCCCAGCTACGGCGCCAAGGGCGGTCTGCTGATCGTCGACTCGCACTTCGACCCGTACCGCCGCAAGGGCGAGGCGGCCGTGAAGGACCCGTCGGTGCTGGACAACCTGCCCAGCCGCCCGCAGTCCGCCAACGCGGCCTTCTCGTTGAAGCCCACGTACCCCTTCAAGGAGTGCCTGGAGGCGGCGGACGAGCCGTACAGCGAGTACTGCACCAGCTTCGGTCCGCAGGCGCCCGTGAAGGGCTTCACCGACGCGAAGACCTGGTACCCGGGCATCGAGATGCGTGACGGCTCGCCGTACGCGCGGGACAACGACGCCTCCGTGGTCATCCCGTCGAAGGGCAACGCGCCGTACACGACCCGGGTCACCAACCCGGACGGTACGCCGGCGACGTCCTACTACGGGGTCAGCCTGGGCAGCGGCATCGTGCTGGGCACCGGGAACCCCGGCGACCAGGGCGTGTCCTACGGCGTGACCATCACCATCAAGCGCACCGCCCGGGACAACTCGTACGCCACGGTGTACGTCACCCCCGCGAGGAACTGACCCGAGGGTCGGCCGAGCGGAGAAACGGGCGGGGCCCGTCCGGAGAGCACCCGTGCTCCCCGGGCGGGCCCCGCCGCGTGTACACGTCGCCGGCGGTCGTAAAGGCCCGCCGGACCATCCATGGGACGGCCGACGGGCACGCCGCCGCCCCACTTTTCCGTTACGCGATCACGCTTATCGAAAACCGTCTCTTTGTCCCCAGGTGGGGCCGTTCACCCTGCTCACCGCGTTGGTGAACAGCCGGGATGTGACGGTGAAAAGCATTCCCAACAAAACTTTGCAACAAATCGACGCATGCATCTTCCCACCGGTCACACGAGTGTCTATGTTCACCATTGGTCCCACTAGTGGGATCGGTAGCACCGGCCCGTACCCCCGTTGGGCCGGTTCCCTCAAACCGGAGGTACCACGTGCGCAAAGTCGCAGTGGGTCTGCTCGGGCTTTCGCTGACGGCGACGGGACTGGCGTTCGGTTCGTCCGCCACCGCCGCGCCGCAGCCGAAGTTGCCGACGGCCGCTCCGTCGGTCGCCGAGCCAGCCCATGTCGACCACGACCTGCCGAACCCGATGGAGGACAAGCGTCGCGCCCTGCGCCAGAAGGGCCTGAGCGACGTCCTCTCCGGCCGGTCCAAGCCGCAGAAGATCAACGGCAGCACGGTCGTCAAGGTCGGCAAGAGCCAGGCCGAGGGGGCTGCCGCCCGCTCGACCCGGGCCAACGCCGCCACCCAGACCGAGGACCAGTACGTCGAGCTCTCCCGGGAGAAGACCGACCAGATCTTCGTCATCCTGGCCGAGTTCGGCAACGACCGGCACCCGAGCTACCCGGACCAGGACACCGACCCGGACACCGCGGGCCCGACCCGGTTCGACGGGCCGCTGCACAACGAGATCCCGCAGCCCAACCGGGCGGTCGACAACTCCACGGTGTGGCAGGCGGACTACAACGCCGACTACTACCGCAAGCTCTACTTCGGCACCAACCCCGGTGACGAGTCGGTGAAGCAGTACTACGAGGCCCAGTCCTCGGGTCGCTACAGCGTCGACGGCGTCGTCACCGACTGGGTGAAGGTCCAGTACAACGAGGCCCGCTACGGCCGCTCCGGCGGCTACCCGTGCGCCTCGAACGTCTGCACCAACACCTGGGCGCTGGTCCGCGACGCCGCCAACCAGTGGGTCGCCAGCCAGAAGGCCAAGGGCCAGACCGACGCCCAGATCGCCGCCGACCTGTCGGCGATGGACCAGTGGGACCGGTACGACCACGACGGCGACGGCAACTTCAACGAGCCCGACGGCTACATCGACCACTTCCAGATCGTCCACTCCGGTGGCGACGAGGCCGACGGCGACCCGTACCAGGGCGAGGACGCCATCTGGAGCCACCGCTGGTACGCCTTCGCGTCCGACCAGGGCTCGACCGGCCCGGTCGGCAACCCGCTCGGCGGCACCCAGATCGGCAACACCGGCCTCTGGATCGGTGACTACACCATCCAGCCGGAGAACGGTGGCCGGAGCGTCTTCTACCACGAGTACGCGCACGACCTCGGTCTGCCGGACGACTACAACGTCACCAGTGGTGGGGACAACAACAACGAGCACTGGACCCTGATGGCCCAGAGCCGGCTCGGCGCCAAGACCGACGCCGGCATCGGTGACCGTGGCGGCGACCTCGGCGCGTGGAACAAGCTCCAGCTCGGCTGGCTCGACTACGAGGTGGTCGTCGCGGGACAGAAGCGGACCATGACCCTCGGCCCGCAGGAGTACAACAGCGACGAGGCGCAGGCCGTCGTCGTGGTGCTCCCGAAGCGTGACTACACGTTCGAGCACGGCGCGCCCTTCGAGGGCACCAAGCAGTTCTTCTCCGGCAACGCGGACGACCTCAACAGCACGATGACCCGGACCCTGGACTTCACCGGGAAGTCGTCGGCGGCCCTGTCGATGAAGGGCCGCTACAACATCGAGGCCGACTACGACTACCTGTTCTTCGAGGCGTCGCTGGACGGCGGCCAGTCCTGGGTGACCCTGCCCGGCACGGCCAACGGCCAGCCGCTCAAGGAGATCTCCGCCGGTCGCTACGCGCTGGACGGCAGCAGCGGCGGCGAGTGGGTCGACGTCAACATCCCCATGGACGTGGCGGCGGGCAAGGTCGCGCAGTTCCGGCTGCGCTACCAGACCGACGGCGGCGTCTCCGAGGGTGGCTTCTACGGTGACGCGATCACCGTGACGGCCGACGGCCAGACCGTCCTCTCCGACGGCGCCGAGACCGGCGCCGCGGGCTGGACGCTCGCCGGTGGCTTCGAGACCGCCGAGAAGAGCTACACCAAGGCCTACGACAACTACTACATCGCGGGCACCCGGCAGTACATCTCGTACGACAAGTACCTGAAGACCGGCCCGTACTTCTTCGGCTACTCGAACACCCGCCCGGACTACGTGGACCACTACGCGTACCAGGAGGGTCTGCTGATCTCCTACTGGAACACCCGCTGGGCGGACAACGACACGTTCGCGCACCCGGGTGAGGGTCGCAACCTGATCATCGACGCGCACCCGCGGCCGATCTACAACCTGACCGGCCAGCCCTGGCGGGCCCGCGTCCAGGTCTACGACGCGCCGTTCAGCCTGAAGAAGGCCGACTCGTTCACGCTGCACCTCAACAGCCAGCCGCAGTACATCCGTGGCCAGGCGGCGCAGCCGCTGTTCGACGACACCCAGCAGTACTGGTTCCCGGAGCTGCCGAACCACGGCGTCAAGCTCCCGGCCACCGGCACCAAGATCAAGGTTCTGGAGAAGGACGGCAACAACACCAAGATCCGCATCTCCTGATCGCTGATCCCGCACCACCAGCACCACGCGATGCCCGGGCAGGCCACCTGCCCGGGCATCGCCCTTTCCACGGGCGCTCCCGGCCGCCCGTGGGGTCGGCGTCGGAGATGACCGGCACCGGGGTCCTAGGCTGTCTGCCATGACCGAGCAGCGCGGCGGGCCCGTCGACGAGTCCTGCGTCCTCACCGAGGGGCCGTGGACGCACCGGTTCGTCGGCGCCAACGGCAGTCGCTTCCACGTGGTGGAGGCCGGCACCGGCCCGATGGTGCTCTTCCTGCACGGCTTCCCCGAGCACTGGTGGGCCTGGCACGAGATGCTGCCGGCCGTCGCCGACGCCGGCTTCCGGGCCGTCGCGGTCGACCTGCGCGGCTACGGCGCCAGCGACAAGCCGCCCCGGGGGTACGACGGCTACACCCTAGCGGCCGACGTCGCCGGCCTGATCCGGGCGCTCGGCGAACGCTCCGCCACCGTGGTCGGCACCGGCGTCGGCGGCATGATCGCGTGGACGGTGGCCTCGTTCCACCCGTCGCTGGTCCGGCGGCTGGTGGTGCTCGGCGCCCCCCACCCGCTGCGGCTGCGGGCCGCGATCTTCGCCGACCCGCGCGGGCAGTTCGCCGCCGCCACGCCCACCCTGAAGTTCCAGCTGCCCCGCTACGAGCACGTGCTGACCCGCGACGACGCGGCGGCCGTCGAGGAGATGCTGCGTCGCTGGGGCGGGCCGCGCTGGGTCGAGGGGCCGGGCTTCGAGGCGTACGCCCAGCGGTGCCGGGAGGCCATGCGCATCCCGCAGGCGGCGTTCTGCGCCCTGGAGGGCTACCGCTGGGCGTTCCGCTCGGTGCTCCGCCTGCACGGCTACCGCTTCGTCCGGCTGATGCAGAAGCCGCTGATCACGCCGACCCTCCAGCTGCACGGCGCGCTCGACGAGGCTTCCCTGCCGCGTACCGCCCAGGGCTCCGGCCGGTACGTGGTGGCGCCCTACGAGTGGCGGCTCCTGGACGACATCGGGCACTTCCCGCACGTGGAGGCCGGCGACCTGGTGCTGGGCGAGGTCCTGCGCTGGGCGAAGTCCTGAGTCAAACCCGCTGCTCGCGCAGGTCGGCGACCTCCGCGGCGGGCGCCCAGCCCTGATAGACGCCGAAGTCGAAGACCTCCAGCCCCATCGCCCGGGCCACCGGCCAGCGTCCGCCCGTGTACTCCACCCGCAGCCAGCCGTCGTGCTCGCCGAGGACGATGAACGGCTGCCCCTGCCAGGTGCAGGTGGTCCGCACGTACGCCAGGTCGTCGAGCTCGGTGGCCGGCAACACCCGGACGTAGCGGCCGGGGCGGATCTCCTCGAAGCCCTCGCCCGGCTCCGGCTGGTAGAGCCGGACGTCGTCGCCGTCCGGGCTCGCCTGGTATTCCCGGCCCTTCCAGCGGGCCACGTAGCCGTCGCGCGTCACTGCTCACCGACCTGTCGCCACCGCAGCGCGTCCGTGTCGAGGATGGCGACCACCCGTTCGGTGCCGTCCGCGCCGATCCGCCACAGCTGCGCGCCGTGCGGCAGCCGGGCGCTGTCCACCTTGAACTCCGCCACCACGTCGCTGCTCTCGCCCGGCGCGAACCCGTTGCCCCGGAACGGCGGGCGCTCGATGACCCAGCCCTCCATGGCCCGCATGGCGGCCTCGTTCTGCCCCCCGTACGGGATGCGGTAGAGGCTCGGCCGGTGCGCCGGCCAGCGCAGCACGTAGATCTCGCCGGCGTCGCGGGCGAAGGGGGAATCGGGGTAGCCCAGGCCGAGCGCGTCGTGCAGCTGCGCCGGGGTGTTGAGGTGGGCCAGCTCGCCGGCCCGGTGCACGAAGCCGGAGACCCGGTCGTAGCCCCGCTCCAGGTAGTACGCGAGCTGGCTGGGCGCGACCGCCTTCTGCATCACGATGGGGCGCGCCGGATCGGGCGCGGGCGGGGCGTAGCGGGGGCGGCTCACCGGTTCCTCGGCGGCGGGCGGCTCGGTCTCGATGTCGTCGCCGAGCCCCACCTCCGCCGCCCAGTTGGCCAGCCCGACGATCTGCTCACCGGGCAGCTTCGCCCCGACCGGGGTGCCCGGGTTGACCGCGAACGACCAGGACTCGTCCGGCCAGCGGCGGATCAACTGGACGAACTTCACCTCGATGGTCTCGACGGTCGCGTCGGTGTGGTCGGCGAGCCGCTCCGGCGAGGTGTGCACCACCACGAACGTCTCGCCGTCGAGTTCCTCCGTACGCCAGACGAAGCCGGGCTCGCCGGGCCGGCTGCCCGGCGCGGAGTCTGCCGCCACCGGCAGCAGCACGCGGGCCAGCAGCAGGGTGGACAGGAAGGTGTCGGTGCTGCCGGCACCGGCGGCGTCGAGCAGGTTCTCCTCGACCTCGTTGGCCGGCTCGAAGCCGACCGGCACGGGACCGGTATCCGACGCCACGTCCGCGATCCCGGTCAGGGGCGCGGTGACCGGCTCGCCGGCGACCGACGGACCGGGGTCCTCCACCGGCCCGGCGTCGGGAACGCCGGCGTAGGTCGCGGCCCCCTGCCGGGCGGCGCCGTCCGTCGCCGGTGCGGGCGCGGCGATGCCGGTCGGCACCGTCGGATCCCCGGACCACGCGTCGGCGGGCGGCCCGGCTCCGAGGGACACGGTCGGGTCCCCGGGCCACGCCGCGTCGGCAGGCGGCCCGGGATCGAGGGCAACGGTCGGATCCAGGGACACGGTCGGATCCAGAGACACCGTCGCGTCGCCCGACGCCACCGGCTGCGTCCGATCCAGGGACACGGTCGGATCCAGAGACACCGTCGCGTCGCCCGACGCCACCGGCTGCGTCCGATCCAGGGACACGGTCGGATCCAGAGACACCG
>NZ_SLVT01000002.1:426628-600322 GCF_004345505.1 Micromonospora sp. CNZ303
GTCCGATCCAGGGACACGGTCGGATCCAGAGACACCGTCGCGTCGCCCGACACGACCGGCTGCGTCCGATCCAGGGACACGGTCGGATCCAGAGACACCGTCGCGTCGCCCGACACGACCGGCTGCGTCCGATCCAGGGACACGGTCGGATCCAGAGACACGGTCGCGTCGCCGGACCACGACGGGGCGGCGGACCGCACGGTGTCGGCGGGCGACGACGGGTGGGCGGGCGCGGTCTGTGTGGGGTCGGCGGTGGCGGCGGTCACCGGTTCCCGGCGGCGCCGGACCGGCTCGAACAGCGAGACGGTCTCCTCGGCGGGCGGGGCCGGCTCGGGGGCGGGCGGCCCGGTGAGGTCCCGCGACTCGATGACGGTGCCCTCGATGACGATGGGCGTGAACCCGCGTCGGGAAGCGGGCGGCCCGGAGACCGGTTCCGCGTCCGCCGCCGGCTCCGGCCCGACCGGCTCGGGGGTGGCCTGCCGGCGCGGCAACGCCTGCGTGAGGTCCTCGGCCGGCTGCGGTCGGTCTGTGCCGTACGCCGGTGGTGGCGGCCCGGGATCCGGGGCGGGGGCCCGGAGGTCCCGCGTGGCGTCCTCGCCGGACCCGCGCGGCGGCAACACCTGCGTGGCCTCGCCCCCGGGCATCGCGAAGGCCCGGGTGGGCTCCCCGCCGGCCGCCGTGAAGGCATGGGTCGGCTCACCGACGGGCACCGTGAACGCGTGAGTCGGTTCTGCGGTCGGCGACGTGAACGCGTGGGTCGGCTCACCGGCGGGCACCGTGAACGCGTGGGTCGGCTCCGCGGTCGGCGACGTGAAGGCGCGGGTCGGCTCACCGACGGGCGCCGCGAAGGCGTGGGTCGGTTCCGCTCCGGTCGAAGCGCTCGGGATCGGGTGGGTCGCCTCCCCCGGTACCGGCTCCCCGAGCGGCCGGCGGCGGGGGAACGGCTGGCTGCCGGGGGCGAGGCGGGACGGCGGGACCGCCCGCTCGCCCGAGCGCAGCGCCTCCTGTCGGTGGGCGGCCGCGCGACCGGAGGCCGGCTCGAAGAACGACCGGTTCGGCCGCTCCGGGGCCTCCCCGGCCGGGCGACCGTTTGTCGACGGCGAGGGGTGGGCGTCGGGCGTCGGCAGGCCCCTCGGGCGCTCGGTGAGCGGCGCGGGGCGCGGCGGCGGGAGCCGGTCGGGGGCCGCCACGGCGTCGAACCGGGCGGGTCCGCCGGCCGTCGGGTCGCCACGCCGCGCATCCAGATGGTCCGCCGGGGGCGTGGGCGGGACGAGCGGGTGGGCCGGGCCGGGCCGGGCGGGTGCGGGGATCCGGCCGGTGGCCGACGCGGCCGTGGGCTCGGGCCGCAGCGTGCCGTCCGGCCGGGCCACACCGGTGGTCGGCCCGGTTGCCGGCCCGCCCGGCGTGTCCTGACCGGCGGCCTGGGCCCGCGCCCGGGCAGCCGTCTCCACGCGTTCCAGCCGGGCCCGCGCACCCATGGTGCGGCCGGGCAGCCGGACGTCGCCCCGGGAGAGCTGGGCGACGAACCAGGCCGGCAGGTAACCCTCGATGGGCAGCCCGGGATTGACCGCCAGCCACCACTCGTGGTTGGGCCAGCTGTCGGACAGATCGGCGTACGAGATGCGCCGGACGGCACCCCCGTGCTCGCCGAGACAGGCGCGCACCGCCGCTGAAGAGGTGAACGCCAGCACATGGGTGCGGCCACCTGTGCTCCAGGTGCCCCAGCCCACCGGTACCGTCCCCGCGAGCGCCTCGGCGGAGACCGGCAGCAGCAGTTCGGTCCGGGCCAGGACGCGGAAGTAGAGCTGTTGGTCGTTGGCGCGTAGCGCGTCCCGCATCGCCGCTTCGGCGTCGGTGGCCGGCTCCCACTCGGTCACGGCCACCCCTCCTCCCGCGAACAGGCCATAGGTATCGCGTACAACCTACAAGGTAGAAGCAAGATCACAATCGCTGGCCGGCGACGGTGCGCCCGGGGCCGCCACAAGCGCTAACATCCCGTTCCGGAGTCGACACGATACGGAGGCGGTCGATGTCCCGGTCCCCCGCACGCCCGCTCCTCGCCGCCCTCACGGCGGCGTTGCTGACGGCCGTCCCGGCCGCCCCCACGAGCGCCGGTCGCCCGGCCGGGCCCGCCCCCGGCCCGGTGCCGGCCGGCTGGTCGGGGTCCGCGTCAACCGCCGTGCGGGCGGCACCCGGCTGCGCCTCGCCCCTCGCCCCGGTCCGGCCGGTGTCCGCGCGCCCCTGGCCCCAGCAGCGGTACGCCCCGGAGCGGCTGGCACCGCTCGCCACCGGCGCCGGGGTGACGGTGGCGGTGATCGACTCGGGGGTGGACCGGCGGCACCCGCAGTTGGCCGGCCGGGTGCTCGACGGCACCGACCTGCTCGACCCGGGCGGCGACGGCAGCCGGGACTGCGCCGGCCACGGCACCGGCGTGGCGAGCATCATCGCCGCCGCCCCCCGCGACGGGACGGCGTTCCGTGGGCTGGCCCCGGGCGCTCGGATCCTGCCGGTACGGGTCAGCGAGCAGCAGGTGGTCGAGGGGCGGGAGTCGGGGCGCACGGTCAGCGCCGGGGACTTCGCCCGCGCCGTCCGTTGGGCGGTCGACCACGACGCCGACGTGCTCAACCTCTCCGTCGTCCTGTACGCGGACGACCCGGCGGTGCGGGCCGCGATCGGCTACGCGGTCGACCGGGACGTGGTCGTGGTGGCCGCCGCCGGGAACCTGCACGACGCCGGTGACCCCCGGCCCTACCCGGCCGCGTACGACGGGGTGCTCGGGGTGGGCGCGATCGGGGCGGACGGGGCACGGGCACCGTTCTCCCAGACCGGCCCGTACGTCGACCTGGTCGCCCCGGGCAGCGACGTGCTGATGGCAGCCCCCGGCGAGGGCCACCACCGGGCCGAGGGCACCAGCTATGCGGCGCCGTTCGTGACGGCCACCGCCGCGCTGCTGCGCCAGTACCGGCCGGAGCTGACGGCGGCGCAGGTGGCGCAGCGGATCGTGGCGACCGCCGATCCTGCCCCCGGCGACGGTCGGGGCGGCGGGTACGGCGCGGGGGTGCTGAACCCGTACCGGGCGGTCACGGAGACCGGGGGCACGTCGGAGCTGGCGCGCCAGGTCAGCGCGCTCGCGGACGACCGGGCCGAACCGGCGGTGCTGGCGCAGCTGGCCCGCCGGGCGACGGCCCGGGACCGGGCGCTGCTCGTGGCGGGGGCCAGCGGGGCGGTGGTGGCCCTGGCGGCGCTGTTGGCGCTCGTCGTGCCGCGCGGGGCCCGCCGCCGCTGGAGGCCGGCCGACCCCGCCTGACCCGGCCGGCGGTCTGCGCCCGTCGCCCCGCCTGACCCGGCCTGCGCTCTGCGACCGTCGCATCCGGATGTCCACCGGCGGTCGAGTTGCCCGGAACGGCCGATGGTGGCGCCGACCGGCTCACGATCGACGCCACCATCGGGCGGGGCCTACTGGAACAGGCCGACGTTCTTCTTCTCCGTGTCGAGGTAGTCGGCGGCGGAGTCGTCCACCGCGAGCTTGATGTCGCGCAGCATGACCTGGAGGTCCTGCGAGGCCGACCGCCAGCGGCGCTGCCGCTGCTCGTAGGCCTGGAGGGCCTCGCCGGACCAGCTCGCCACGAGCGGGGCGGCGTCCCGTTCGAGCTGCCCGAGCTGCGAGTCGAGCGCGTTCAGCGCCTTCTGGATGTCCGCACTCGCCTGTTGCAGGGCGGCGAAGTTGACGACCAGTACACCGTCCATCGGATGTCTCCTCCCCCGAGACCGGGTCAGAGCGGCAGCTGGATGCCGCCGCGGTTGGTGGTGGACACCCGGCTGGCGGCCTCGGCGTCCGAGACGTCGTAGTGCCGGCCGGCCGTGCGGACGGCGCCGGCGGTCTCCCGCAGCGCCCGCTGAAGCGCCGCCTGGTCCTGTGCCCACTGCTGCTTGACCTGCTCGAACGAGCGCCCGCCGGCACCGCGCCAGGCCTGCTGCAACACCTCCAACTCGGCCATCAGGCTGCTCAGCATGGACTGCAGGGACTGGTCGACCTGCTCGAACTTCGCGGCGGTCTGCTGCATCACCGCTGCTTCTGCCTGGGTCTGGGACACCCGGGACGTCACCTCGTCTCCTCGGTCGTGGCTGGCCGTGGGCGCACCCGTCCACCGGGCGCGCCGCTCGCGCCGCCCGGACGTCGAGCGTGGCGGGCGCGGGGTCAGCGAAACTCGTCGCTGACGGTAGCGGTACCGTCGCGGTTCTGCTACCCCGTGGCCATCCCCTGTGGACGACCGCGGCCCCCATCCCGCCGGACGCTCCCCTTACGATGGGCGGCGTCGATGTCGCGGCGAGTGACCGGTCGAGGAGGCGCGGTGACGGTGACCACCGGCCCGGGCCCGCACCGGCCGGCCCCGGGCCACGATCCCCGCCCGACCGCCGCGCCCCTCGTGCCGGCGCCGCCCGGGTCAGCCGGTCCGCCCGGCATGACTGGTCCGCCCGGCCCGGTTGGCACGTCCGGCCCGGTTGGCACGTCCGGCCCGGCTGGCCCGATCGGTCCGGCTGATCCGTCCGGCACCGTGGCCGGCGTGCCGGCAGCCCCGGCCGCCCTGCCGCCGTCGTGGAACCCGGCCGGCCGGCGGAGGGGCGCCGGTGTCCGGGCCGGTCAGGTCGTCGCCACGCAGGTGGCGGTGGCCGCCGTGGTCGCGGCCGTCGGCAGGGGCGTGCTGGTGACGTTGGCCGCCGTGGGGGTGGCCGCGCTGCTGCTGCCCCTGGCCTGGGTGCGGCTGCGGGGGCGGTGGCTCTTCGAGTGGCTGACCACGGGCCTGGGCTACGCCACCCGCCGCCGTGCCCTGCCGTCGGCCGCCGGCCCGGCGGCCCTGCTGGACCTCGTCGACCCGGGCGCGGTCGTGCGTCCCGTCGAGCTGGCCGGCACGCCGGCCGCCGTGCTGGACGACGCCGCCGGGATGGTGGCCGTGCTGGAGATCGGCGATCCGGCCGACCTGCTCGGCGACGCTCCCCGCGCGCTGCCCGTCCCGGCGACCCTGCTGCCGGCAGCCGCGCCGGACGGCCCCCCGGTGCGGCTCCAGCTCCTGCTGACGGGCTCCCCGGCGCCGACCGTCGGCGCGGGTGGCGGCGCGGTCGCCACCTCGTACCGCCAGCTCACCGACGGGCGGCTCGCCGGTCGGGAACGGGCCGTGCTCGCCGTGCGGGTGCTGCGTGCCGAGGGCTGGACGGGAGAGGAGCTGCGGCGGGCGCTCGCCGGAACGGTGCGCCGCATCGCGCGCCGGGTCGGGCCCGTCACCGCCCGCCCGCTGGGCGAGCACGCGACGCTGCGGGTGCTGGCGGAGCTGGCCCACCACGACGACCATCCCGCGCAGGAGTCCTGGCAGGCGGTCCGGGCGGGCGACCTGCTCCAGACCACGTTCCGGCTGCGCCGCTGGCCCGACCCGCGTACCGACGCCGGTCGGCGGCTGGTGACCCGGATGCTCGCGCTGCCCGCGACGGCGACGACCGTCTCGCTCGGCGTCGGGCCGTGGGCCGGCACCGACCCCGCGTCGGCGCCGACCGAGCTGGCCGTACGGCTGGCCGCCGCCACCCCGGCGGAGCTCTCGATCGCGGCGCAGGCGCTGCGCCGGCTGGTGGCCGAGGTGGGCGGCGAGGTGCACCGGCTCGACGGCGCGCAGCTCGACGGGCTGGCCGACACGCTGCCGCTCGCGGCGGCGGGCGCGGCGGGTCCGGGTCCGGCGCCCGACGGCCTGGAGCTGACCCTCGGCGAGGCGGGGCTGATGGTCGGCACCAACCGGCACGGCGGCGCGGTGACCGTCCGGCTGTTCCGGCCGGAGAGCACCCGGGTGATGCTGGTCGGCGGGGTGCGCGCGGCGCAGCTGGTGGCGGTGCGGGCCATGGCGCTCGGCGCCCGGGTGGTGGTGCAGACCGCCCGCCCGCGCTGGTGGGAGCCGTTCGTCCGGGGCGTCGGCACCCCCGGCACGATGATCCCGGTGGTGCCGCCCGGCCGTCCCGTGGGCGAGCCGGGTTCGCCGCTGCGTCCGCTGCTGGTGGTGGTCGACGCCGGTACCACGCCCGCCGGGACGGAGCCGGGCTCGGCGTGGCGGACGACGTTGCTGGTGCGCGACGAGCTGACCCCCGCCGACGCCGACGCGCTGGGCCGCGCCGACCTGGCCGTGCTGCAACCGCTCGACCCGGCCGAGGCCGCCGTGGCGGGCGCCGCGCTGGGCCTCGGCGGGTCGGCGGAGTGGCTGACCCGGATCCGGGACGACATGGTCGCGGTGGTCAACCGGCGGGCGCTGCGCTGGGCGCTGCTCTCCCCCACCCCGATCGAGTCGCAGCTGATCGGCCGCCCGTCCCGCCGCTGAACGGGGCGACGGCCGCGGCTTCCGCAGCTTGTCCGTCCGTGGCACGATCCGGCCATGGGTTTCCTCAAAGGGCTGCTGATCCGGCTGGGCAGCACGGCGCTGGCCTTCTGGCTGGCCACGCTGCTCATCCCGGGCATCACGCTGGACTCGGCGTCCGCCGGCGAGGCGGTCGTCACGCTGGTCCTCGTCGCGGTGATCTTCGGCGTGGTCAACGCGGTGCTCCAGCCGATCATCAAGACCGTCGGCTGCGGCTTCTACCTGCTGACCCTCGGCCTGATCGCGCTGGTGGTCAACGGGCTGCTGTTCCTGCTCACGAGCTGGATCGCCGACCAGGCCGGGCTGCCCTTCCACGTCGACGGCTTCTGGCCGGAGGCGGTGCTCGGCGCGCTGTTCGTCGGCATCGTCACGTGGATCCTCGGGGCCGTCCTGGACCGGGACTGACCCGCCTCGACCAGGGGGCGGTCGCGCACCAGGTGGGCGGGCGGGCCGCCCAGAGGGCGGGAATTGGCCGCTGATCGGGCCGGGTGGCCGGGTTAGCGTCGCGGGCATGTTCACCCTGACCCGCGACGACGGCTACCTGCTGAGCACCGACCCGGCCCGGATCGACCTGGGCCTGGTGCACCACTGGCTCTCCACCGACGCGTACTGGGCGCTCGGGCGAGACCGGGAGACGGTGGCGCGGGCGTTCGCCGGGTCGGTGCCGTTCGGCGTCTACCGCCCGGTTGACGGCCGCCAGGTCGCGGTCGCCCGGGTGGTCACCGACCACGCCACCTTCGCCTGGCTCTGCGACGTCTACGTCGACACCGGCGAGCGCGGCCGGGGACTGGGCAACTGGCTGGCCGGTGCGGTCCGCGACCACCTCGCCGAGCTGGGCGTACGCCGGATCCTGCTGGCCACCGCCGACGCCCACGCGGTGTACGCCAAGGTCGGGTTCGCCCCGCTGACCGATCCGCACCGCTGGATGCAGCTCGACCAGCGGGACCAGCCGGTGAGTCCGGTCACCGGAAAGGAACCGGACGGCCTCCCGGCCCTTACGGTGGAAACGTGACGCCACTCCGCCTCGGCTACCTCTACGGCTTCGTCGCGTACCTGCTCTGGGGGTTCTTCCCGCTCTACCTGCGGCTGATGCGGCCGGCGGGGCCACTGGAGATCCTGGCCCACCGCATCGTCTGGTCGGTGGTGTTCGTCGCCCTGCTGCTGGCGGCGATGCGCAACGTCGGTTTCCTGCGGGCACTGCTGCGCCGGCCCCGGGCGCTGGCCGGCATCGGCGTCGCCGCCGCGCTCATCGCGGTGAACTGGGGCACCTACATCTACGGCGTGACCTCCGACCGGGTGGTGGAGACCGCCCTCGGCTACTTCATCAACCCGCTGGTGGTGGTGCTGCTGGGCGTCACCGTGCTGCGCGAGCGGCTGCGGCCCACGCAGTGGGTGGCGCTCGGCATCGGCGGGCTGGCCGTGGCCGTGCTGACCGTCGACTACGGCCGGCTGCCGTACCTGGCGCTGGTGCTGGCGTTCAGCTTCGCCGGGTACGGCCTGGCCAAGAAGCAGCTCGGGCTGCCCGCCGCCGAGGGGCTCTTCGTCGAGTCGGCGGTGCTGGCGCTGCCCGCGCTGGCGTACGTGGGTTGGCTGGCCGCCGCCGGCGAGGGCACGTTCGGGCAGGTGTCGGTCGGGCACACCCTGCTGCTGGTGTCGGCGGGGGCGGCGACCGCGATCCCGCTGCTGCTCTTCGCCGGGGCGGCGAACCGGCTGCCGCTGACCGGTCTCGGCATGATCCAGTACCTCGCCCCGATCCTCCAGCTCGGCTGCGGGGTGCTGATCTTCCACGAGCCGATGCCGCCGGCCCGGGTCGCCGGCTTCGCCCTGGTCTGGGCCGCGCTGATCGTCTTCACCGTCGACGCCGTCCGCAACTCCCGCCGTACCCGCGCCGCCACCCTCGCCGCCCGCCGGGCCGAGGCCGTCGCCGCGCCCCGCTGAGCGGCGCGGGTCAGCGGATGTCGTAGACGAGGACGGGGGTGCCGTCGGCGCGCAGCAGCTCCAGCCGGACCAGCTCCGCGTCGGTGAACCGGGTCGCGCCGGTGATCCGCAGGTCGTCGCCGGGAGCGGCGAGCCAGGAACCGATCTGCTCCGTCGCGCCGTCCGGGCCGTGCGCCACCAGCCGGAAGGTGTACGCCTTGGCGTAGCCGGCCTTCGCGTCGTACCCGCAGCGCATCCGCACCTCGGTGCCCCATTCGGTGCCGTTGAGGGCGATCTCGGCGTGCACCGGCACCGCGCCGGCGACCGGCTGCATGGCGACCATCCGCACCTCGACCGGGGTCGGGCCGGCCGCCTCCCGGGGCAGCAGGGCGGCGGTGCCGACGCCGACGACCAGGGCCGCCACGGCGGCCGCGAGCGCGGTGAGGGCGTACCGGCGGCGGGTGGCCGACCGGTCGCGGCGGCGGCGCTCCCGCGCGGCGGCGAGCAGTTCGGGCACCCGGGGGTTCTCCGGCGGCGGCAGGAACTGCTCCAGGCCGGCCGGGTCGAGGCGGCCGAGCAGCCCGGGCAGGACGGCGATCTCGGCGACCGCCTCCCGACAGGCGGCGCAGCCGGCGAGGTGCCGCTCGTAGGCCACCCGGTCGGCGGGAGCCAGCGCACCCAGCACGTACGCGCCGTCGTCGTGCGCGAACTCGCACCGGGTCATTCCGTCACCCCCATCTCGGCCAGGACCAACCGTAGTGAGCGCAGGGCGTAGTGGGTCCGGGACTTGACCGTGCCGGGCGGCACGCCCAGCCGGGAGGCGGCCTCCGCCACCGACCGCCCCTGGTAGAAGCACTCGACCAGCACCTCCCGGTGGGTGGGGCTGAGCCGGCTCAGCGCCTCGGCGACGGTCCACGCCTCCACCGCCCGTTCCGCCTCGTCCACGGCCTCGGGAGGCTCGGGCAGCTCGTCGGTGTAGACCTCCCCGACCCGGGCGGAGCGGCGCCGCCAGGCGTCGATGGCCAGGTTGCGGGCGGTCGTGAAGAGCCAGGACCGGATCGAGCCGCGCGTCGGGTCGAGCGCCTCCGGATGCCGCCAGGCCCGCAGCAGCGTCTCCTGCACCAGGTCCTCGGCCCGCTGCCGGTCGCCGTTGACCAGCCGCAGGGCATGCGCGTGCAGCGCCTCCGCGTGCTCGTCGTGCAGCGCGCGGAGCAGTTGGGCGTCGTGGTCGCTGATGGCGGGTCTCCTCGCTGTCGGCGCGAGTCCGGCGGTGGCGTTCGCACGGGAATACGTGCCGCCGCCCCGAACGGTTCAGCCGCAGGTCACCGTGGCACCCCCGGCCGAGGTGTTCACGCCCGGTTCATGCCGCCGCCGACGGTCGCTCACCGCGCCCTCCTAGCGTCCGGCGGGTACGCACGCCAGCGGCTGGTCCGGCGTGCACCGACCCCCATCAGGAGGCTCCTTCCATGAGCGACCGTCCCCGGCTGCTCCCGTTGCTGGGCGCCACCCGCCACGGCAGCCGCGACGCCATGACCTGTCTCTACCGGTGCGGCAACGCGTGCGACCACCCGGTGCCCAACACGTCCGACAACGCGTACTTCGGGGACGTGGTGAACGCGGAGGTGTCCCGGCGCGGCGTGGTCCGGGCCGGCGCGGTCGGCGCGCTGGTCCTCGGCTTCGGCGGTGCGGTGGCCGGTGCCGCCCCCGCCGCGGCGGCCCCCGCCGCCCCCGTGGTCCCCGGTGCTGCCGGCTTCGACCGTCCCGCCGGCGGCGTCGGCAGCGGCGCGCTGACCTTCAAGCCCGTCCCGCCGAACACCCTCGACAGCCTCGTCGTGCCCAACGGGTACGACCACGCGGTCGTCCTGCGCTGGGGCGACCCGGTGGTGCCGGGCGCCCCCGAGTTCGACGTGCGCGCCCAGAGCGCCGCCGCCCAGGCCCGGCAGTTCGGCTACAACAACGACTTCGTCGGGGTGCTGCCGCTGGACGGGCGACGCCGCGCGCTGCTCGTGGTCAACCACGAGTACACCAACGAGGACCTGATGTTCCCCGGCTTCACGAGCCAGGACGCGCTGAGCGTCGAGCAGCTGCGGATCGCGATGGCGGCGCACGGCATGTCGGTGGTGGAGCTGGAGCGGGTCGACGGCACCGGGCAGTGGCGGCCGGTCACCAAGGGCCGGCGGCCGTACAACCGGCGAATCACGGCGCTGGCCACGAAGTTCGAGTTGACCGGGCCGGCCGCCGGTTCGGTCCACCTGCGGACGGCCGCCGACCCGAAGGGCCGTACGGTCGTCGGCACGCTGAACAACTGCGCCGGCGGGGTGACCCCGTGGGGCACGGTGCTCAGCGGCGAGGAGAACTTCAACCAGTACTTCGTCGGCGGCGACGCGGTGGCCGAGGAGGTCAAGCCGAAGCTGGCCCGGTACGGCATCACCACCACCACCCGTCACCCGAGCGGCAGCCGCAAGTGGGAGCGCGCCGACGAGCGGTTCGACCTGGCGAAGCACCCGAACGAGGCCAACCGGCACGGCTGGATCGTCGAGATCGACCCGTACGACCCGGAGAGCCGCCCGCGAAAGCACACCGCGCTGGGCCGGTTCAAGCACGAGGGCGCGAACGTCATCGTCGCGAAGAGCGGGCACGTGGTCGCGTACATGGGCGACGACGAGCGCTTCGACTACCTCTACAAGTTCGTCTCCGACAAGAAGTTCATGAAGGGCAACTCCCGGGTGGCCCGCCGGCACAACCTGACCCTGCTGGAGTCGGGCACCCTCTACGTCGCCGAGCTGACGCAGAGCAGCGCCGGCGAGATCGACGGTTCCGGCAAGCTCCCCTCCGACGGCGCGTTCGACGGCCGGGGCCGGTGGATCAGGCTGGTCAGCGGCAACCGCTCGTACGTCGACGGGATGACCGCCGCCGACGTGCTCACCTTCACCCGGCTGGCCGGCGACAAGGTCGGCGCGACCAAAATGGACCGCCCGGAGGACGTCGAGCCGAGCCTGCTCACCGGCAAGGTTTACGTGGCGCTGACCAACAACACCGACCGGGGCAGGGCCGGCAAGCCGGCCGCCGACGAGGCGAACCCGCGCAACTCGAACAAGCACGGCCAGGTGTTGGAACTCGTCGAGGACCGTGGCGACAACGCCGGCGAGACCTTCACCTGGTCGCTGCCGATCGTCGCCGGCGACCCGGCCGACCCGTCGACCTTCTTCGCCGGGTACGACAAGACGAAGGTCTCCCCGATCTCCTGCCCGGACAACGTGGCGTTCGACGCCACCGGGAACCTCTGGATCTCCACGGACGGCAACGCGCTGGGCAGCAACGACGGCCTCTTCGCCACGGCCGTCGAGGGGCCGGAGCGGGGCCACCTGAAGCAGTTCCTCACCGTGCCGGTGGGCGCGGAGGCCTGCGGCCCGTTCATCACCGGGGACAACCGCTCGGTCTTCGTGGCGGTGCAGCACCCGGGCGAGCTCAGCGGCGCCTCGGTCGAGAAGCCGGCCTCGAACTGGCCGGACGGCGACTACGCCAAGCCGGGCGTGGTGGTCGCCTGGCGCCTGGACGGCGGGCCGATCGGCAGCTGACCACCCTACGGGCGGTCCGCCGCCGGACCGCCACCGTGGCCCTCTCCCAGCCGGGGGGAGGGCCACGGTCGTCGCGGCCCGGCCGGGGCGGGGGCGGGTCAGCTGTCGGCGGCCAGGCCGTCGGCGATCGCCCGGGCGACGGTGAGCAGCTTCGCCCGGACCGCGCGGGCGGAGGTCATCATCTCGCCGGCCGGCAGCGCGCAGGCCAGCACGACCCGGCGTTCCATGTCCTTGTCGGGGCTGACCAGCACCGCGGCGCAGGCCACGCCCTGCCGGAACTGCCCCAGCTCCAGCTGCATGCCCCGCCGGTCCCCGGCGGCCAGGTCGACCTCGAACGCCTCGGAGGTGGTCAGGGTGGCGGCGGTGAACGGACGCATGCCGTAGTCGCGCAGGTAGCGGAAGCGCTGCTCGGCGGTCATCGTGGCGAGCAGCGCCTTGCCGAGGGCGGTCGCGTGCGCTCCCTCGTCGAACCCGGGCACCAGGTCCTCCAGGTACGGCGAGCGCGGGCCCTCGGCCACGGCCGTGACCGCCACCTGGCCGCCCACGAACCGGCCGAGGTAGTGGCTGTAGCCGGTGTCCATGGCGGCCCGGCGCAGGCTCTCCCCGACCGCCGGCGGCCCCCGGAACGCCGTCACCAGCTCGCGGTAGCGGTCGGCCACCTCCAGGCCCACGATGTACGTGCCGTCCTCGCGACGGATCACGTAGCCCTCGTAGGCCAGGGTGCGGACCAGGTGGTAGGTCGTCGCCACGGTCAGCTCGCAGCGCCGGGCGATCTGTTTGACGGTGAGCCCCTTCGGGGCGCGACCGACCGACTCGAGCACGCGTAGCGCGCGGGACACGCTCCGGATGAGATCCGAAGGTTCCGCCAAGGGGTCGCGCACAACCACCTCCGCCGCCGGGGACTTACACCATATGAAAAACAGGCCGGGTTCGAAATGCCTGTTCGGGTGGAGGATGCCAGATCGTCATGAACGTCGCGTTGCTCGACAGGCACGTTCCGTGACGAAAACCCCGCTCGCGTAGGTTTGCCGGACCATGACCGACATCGCGCTCCAGCCCGACCCGGGCATCGCCCCGCCCCGGCCCGCGCGGGCCGTGACCGGGGCCGTCGCCGTCACCATCGCCTGCGTCCTGCCGGTCTTCCTGCTCGGCGGTCTCGCCGTGCAGATGGGCGAGGACCTCGGCTTCTCGCCGGCCGGGCTGGGCCTGGCCGTGTCGGTCTACTTCGGCGTGGGCGCGCTGGCCTCGGTGCCCTCCGGCGTCCTCGCCGAGCGGCACGGGCCGACCGTGGTGGCCCGTGCCGGCATCCTGCTCTCCGCCGCCTGCCTGCTGGCCGTGGCGGGGCTGGCCCGGTCGTACCTGGTCCTGCTCGGGCTGCTCGCGCTCGCCGGCACCGCCAACGCCCTCGGTCAGCTCGCCAGCAACGCCACGCTCGCCCGGCACGTGCCGACCCGCAGGCAGGGGTTGTCGTTCGGGGTGAAGCAGGCCGCCATCCCCGTGGCCACCCTGCTGGCCGGGGCGGCGGTGCCGACCGTGGCGCTGACGGCCGGCTGGCGCTGGGCGTTCGTCGTGGCCGCCGGCGCGGCCCTGGCGGCGTTGCCGGCCGTACCCGCGCGGGAGCCGCGCCCCGCCCGGACGGCCGCACCCACCCGCGGCGGCCGCGCCACCGCGGCCCTGGTGGTGGTCGGGGCCGCCGGGACCTTCGCCGCGGCCGCCGCGAACGCGCTCGGCACCTTCGTCGTCGACTCGTCCGCCGACCGGGGGTTGTCACCCGGGCTGGCCGGGTTGACCCTGACGCTGGGCAGCGCGGTCTGCGTGGCGGCCCGGGTCGTCGTGGGCTGGCTCGCGGACCGCCGCGCCACCGGGCACGTCGCCCTCATCGCCGGCATGCTCGTGGTCGGCGCCGCCGGGCTCGGCCTGCTCGCGACGGCCGGGTCGGTGCCGCTGGTGGCCGGCGTGCTGCTCGGCTTCGGCCTGGGCTGGGCGTGGCCGGGCCTGATGACCTACGCGGTGGTCCGGCTGCACCCGCAGGCCCCGGCCGCCGCCACCTCGGTCACCCAGACCGGGGTGTACGCGGGCGGCTGTCTCGGCCCGCTCGGCCTCGGTGCCGTGGCCGCGCACGCCGGCTACCCGGTGATGTGGCTCGTGGCCGCCGGATCGATGCTGCTGGCCGCCGCCCTGATGCTCGCCGGCAGCCGCCTGCTCGCCCGCCGCTAGCGGGTCGGGCGTCAGCTGGTGCGGTCGGCGATGTAGTCGCAGAGGGATTCGAGGGCGCGGCGGGCCGGACCCTGCGGAAGCGGCGAGAGCTGCTCCCGGGCGTCCTCGGCGTAGCTGCGGACCGTCTCCCGGGCCCGCTTGAGCGCCGGGCTCTCGCGCAGCAGGCCGAGCGCCTCGGCGTGCAGGTCGTCGTCGGTCAGCGGCCCGGTCGCCAGGATCTCCCGCAGCCGCACCGAGGCGGCGTCGGCGTCGTCCGAGCCGAGCGCGTAGAGCACCGGCAGGGTCGGCACGCCCTCGCGCAGGTCGGTGCCGGGCGTCTTGCCCGACTCCACCGACTCCGAGGCGATGTCGAGCAGGTCGTCGGAGAGCTGGAAGGCCACGCCGATGGTCTCGCCGTAGCCCGCCAGCGCCTCGGTGTGCTCCGGGGCGGCACCGCCGAACATGCCGCCGAAGCGGGCCGACGTGGCGATCAGCGAACCGGTCTTGCCCGCGATCACGTCGAGGTAGTGGGCCACCGGGTCGTCGCCGGGGCGGGGGCCGACGGTCTCGGCGATCTGGCCGTGCACCAGCCGCGCGAAGGTGCGCGCCTGGAGGCGTACGGCCTCGATGCCCAGGTCGGCGGCGATGTCGGCGGCGCGGGCGAAGAGGTAGTCGCCGACGAGGATGGCGACCGAGTTGGTCCACCGGGAGTTGGCGCTCGGCGCCCCTCGGCGCACGGCGGCCTCGTCCATCACGTCGTCGTGGTAGAGCGTCGCCAGGTGGGTGAGCTCCATCACCACGGCGGCCGGCACGACCTGCGGACCCGTGGGATCGCCGAACTGGGCGCCCAGCGCCACCAGCAGCGGGCGGAACCGCTTGCCGCCGGCCTCCACGAGGTGCCGGGCGGCCTCCGTGACAAACGGGTCGGCGCTGGCCACGCTCGCCCGCAGCTCGGACTCGACGCCCTCCAGCAGGCCCAGCACGGACGCCTCGACGCGGGGATCGGCGAGATAGAGGCCGAGCGCGCCGAACTGACTCGTGCTCACCCTGGTCCGACGGCCGCCGGACCCGGAGGCACCTGAACGCTCGCCAGCCGGATTCACCACGCCATCAACCATGCCACACCCCTGCGACCTGCCCGGGACGGGGGATACGGCGCGGGGGCCGGCACGCCGTGGCGTGCCGGCCCCCGCGGGCGTGAGCGTCGGTCATCTGACAAATTCGGCGGCGCCGGTGGCCAGGTCGAGCAGCGGCGCGGGCGCCACACCGAGCACCAGCGTGGCGAGCACGCCGATCATCAGCGCGGCCGAGGTCAGCCCGCCGGGCACGGCGACGGTCGGCGTCGACTCGCCGGGCTCGGAGAGCCACATCATCACCACGACCCGCAGGTACGGGAAGGCCAGCACCATGCTGGTCAGCACGCCGGCGATCACCAGCCACGCCTGCCCGCCCTCGAGCGCCGGGCCGAAGACCGCGAACTTGCTCGTGAAGCCGCTGGTCAGCGGGATTCCGGCGAAGGCCAGCAGGATGAAGGTGAAGATCCCCGCGTAGAACGGCGAGCGCCGTCCCAGCCCGGCCCAGCGGGACAGGTGGGTGGCCTCCCCGTCGGCGTCGCGCACCAGGGTCACCACGGCGAACGCGGCGAGCACCGAGAAGCCGTACGCGACCAGGTAGAACATCGTCCCGGAGATCCCGTCGGCGCCCGGCGCCAGCACGCCGACCAGCAGGTAACCGGCGTTGGCGATGGAGGAGTACGCCAGCAGCCGCTTGATGTCGGTCTGCGTGACGGCCAGCACCGCGCCGACCAGCATGGTCAGCACCGCCACGACGCCGAGGACCGGGGTGAAGTCCCACCGGGCCCCGTCGAACGCGACGTGGAACACCCGCAGCAGGGCGCCGAACGCGGCGACCTTCGTGCAGGCGGCCATGAGACCGGTCACCGGGGTCGGCGCGCCCTGGTAGACGTCCGGGGTCCAGACGTGGAAGGGGGCCGCCGCCGCCTTGAAGAGCAGCCCGATGGCGAGCATCGCCATGCCGGCGAAGAGCAGCACCGGGCTGGCCGGGGAGTTCTCGACCGCGGCGTCGATGGTGGCGAAGTCGACACCCGCCTGCCGGCCCGGGATGCCCGCCGTGAAGCCGTAGATCAGGGCCACGCCGAACAGGAAGAAGGCCGAGGCGTACGCGCCGAGCATGAAGTACTTCAGCGCGGCCTCCTGGCTCAGCAGCCGCCGGCGGCGGGCCAGCGCGCAGAGCAGGTAGAGCGGCAGCGAGAAGACCTCGAGCGCGATGAACATGGTCAGCAGGTCGTTCGCCGCCACGAAGATCAGCATGCCGCCGATCGCGAACGTGGTCAGCGGGTAGACCTCGGTGAGGCCGTTCTTGCCCTCGGCCTGCCGGCGGTCGTCGGCCGACTCGGCGGTGACGGCGGCCTGGGCCACGAACGCCCCGCCCCGCTCCACCGAACGCTCGCCGATGAGCAGCAGCGCCATCGCGGCGAGGACCAGGATCGCGCCCTGGAGGAAGAGCGTCGGCCCGTCCACCGCGATCGCCCCGCCGATCGTGATCTTCCGCTCGTCGGCCGCCAGCACCACCATGGTCAGCGCGGCGAGCACCGCCAGCAGGGCCATCGACAGCTGGACCACGTGCCGGAGCCGGCGGGGCACGAACGCCTCGACCAGCACGCCCAGCAGAGCGGCGCCCAGCATGATCAGGGTCGGAGCGAGCGCCGCGTAGTCGATCGACGGCAGTTTCAGCTCAGTCACTGCGCAAACCTTTCGTTCGCGACTGCGGGGCTCGCAAGCTCGCTCCTCGCGCTCACTTTGCCGCCTCCTGGACGGTTCCGCCCGACGTCGGGGCGGGGTCGGTCCGGCCGACGTCCTGCATGGTCGCCTGCACGGCCGGGTTGATCACATCGGTGACCGGCTTCGGGTAGAAGCCGAGCAGCACGATCAGCGCGATCAGCGGCGCGACCACGAACTTCTCGCGCAGGTTCAGGTCACGCTTCATGCCGTCAATCTGGGTGAGCGCCGGGTTGAGCGTGCCCTGGGTGGTGCGCTGCACCATCCACAGCACGTACGCGGCGGCCAGGATGATGCCGAGCGTCGCGATCACCGCGACCGGCTTGTTCACCGTGAACGTGCCGATCAGCACCAGGAACTCGGAGACGAACGGCGCGGTGCCGGGCAGCGCGAGCGAGGCCAGACCGGCGAAGAAGAGCACCCCGGCCAGGATCGGCACCAGTTTGCCGGCGCCGCCGAAGTCGCTGATCAGCGCCGAGCCCCGCCGGGCGATGAGCATGCCCACCACCAGGAAGAGCAGGCCGGTGGCGAGCCCGTGGTTGACCATGTAGAGCACCGCGCCGGTGCCGGCCTGGGTGGTGAAGGCGAAGATGCCCACCCCGATGAAGCCGAAGTGCGCGATCGAGGTGTACGACACCAGCCGCTTCAGGTCGTTCTGGCCGACCGCCAGCAGCGCGGCGTAGATGATGCCGATCACGCCGAGCGCCAGCGCCCACGGGGCGAACCACTTGGCCGCGTCCGGGAAGAGCGGCAGGCAGTAGCGCAGGATGCCGAAGGTGCCGACCTTGTCGAGCACGCCGACGAGCAGCGCCGCCGCACCCGCCGGGGCCGCGCCACCGGCGTCCGGCAGCCAGGTGTGGAACGGGAAGAACGGCGCCTTGATCGCGAATGCGAGGAAGAAGCCGAGGAACAGCCAGCGCTCCGTACCGGTGGAGATGTCCACCTGGGACAGCGCCTGCCAGTCGAAGGTCTTCCCGCCGACGACCCAGAGGCCGATCACCGCGGCGAGCATGAACAGACCGCCGACCAGCGAGTAGAGGAAGAACTTCACCGCCGCGTACTGCCGCTGGTGGCCGCCGTAGCTGCCGATGAGGAAGTACATCGGCACCAGCATGACCTCGAAGAACACGTAGAACAGGAAGACGTCGGCGGCGGCGAAGACGCCGATCATCGTGCACTCGAGGACGAGCAGCAGGGCGAAGTAGACCGGCACCGACCGCTTGGACGACTCGGCGTCGTGCCAGGACGCCAGGATCACCAGCGGTACGAGCACCGCGATCAGCATCAGCATCACCAGCGCGATGCCGTCGGCGGCGAAGGTGAAGCTGACGCCCCAGTTCGGAATCCAGGTGTAGGACTCACGGAACTGGAAGCGGTCGCCACCAACCTCGAAGGTCACCCACATGACCACCGACAGCACCAGCACCAGCAGCGACCAGCCGAGCGCCACCTGCTTGGCCAGCTCCGGCCGGCTGCGCGGCAGGAAGGCCACCACCAGGGCGCCGACCAGCGGTGCCACGGTGAGCACCGAGAGGAACGGGAAGTCGGACATTATGCGGCCTTACCTCCGTCGTCACTGCGCGGTCCGCCGGAGACGGCCGCCTGGAAGAGGTCGATCACGCCAGCCACCCCGCCTCGACGGCCAGGAACGCCGCCAGGACCAGCAGCGCGCCGGTCAGGATCGAGGTGGCGTACGACCGGACGAAGCCCGTCTGGAGCCGCCGGAGTCGACCCGAGCCGCCGCCGATCCCCGCCGCGAGGCCGTTGACCAGCCCGTCGATACCCCGGTTGTCGAGGTACACCAGTGCCCGGGTGAGGAAGATGCCCGGCTTCTCGAAGATCGCCTCGTTGACCGTGTCGGTGTAGAGGTTCTTCCGCGCGGCGGTGACCAGCACCCCGGCCGGCTGCGGCGCGGTGGCCGTGCCGCCCCGGAACAGGAACCAGGCCAGCCCGGCACCGAGCACGGTGACCAGGATCGACAGGATCGTGATCACGGTGTGCGAGAGCACCGCGTGGTGCTCCCCCTCTGCCGCACCGAGTCCGGCTGTGGCGGTGAGCCAGTCCGGCACCGAGGTGGAGAGCAGCCAACCGGCCCCCACCGAGCCGACCGCCAGCAGGATCAGCGGGATGGTCATCAGCTTCGGCGACTCGTGCGGGTGCCCGATGTCCTCGGTCCAGCGCTTCGGCCCGTGGAAGGTGAGCACGAAGAGCCGGGTCATGTAGAACGCGGTCAGCCCGGCGCCGAGCAGCGCGGCCATGCCGAAGAGCCAGGCCGTCCAGTCGTCCCGCTCGAACGCCGCCACGATGATCGGCTCCTTGGAGAAGAAGCCGGACAACGGCGGGATGCCGATGATCGCGAGCCAGCCCGTCATGAAGGTGATCCAGGTGACCTTCATGTACTTCGCCAGCCCGCCGAACCGGCGGATGTCGACCTGGTCGTTCATGCCGTGCATGACCGAGCCGGCGCCGAGGAACATGTTGGCCTTGAAGAAGCCGTGCGCCAGCAGGTGCACGATCGCCAGCGCGTAGGCGCCACCGCCGAGGCCGACGCCGAGGAACATGTAGCCGATCTGGCTGACCGTCGACCAGGCCAGCACCCGCTTGATGTCGTCCTTGGCCGCGCCGATGATGCAGCCGATCAGCAGCGTCAGCGCGCCGACGCTCACCACCACCAGCTGGAGGGTGGAGTTGGCCGAGAAGATCGGGTTGGACCGGGCGATCAGGTAGACGCCGGCGGTGACCATGGTCGCGGCGTGGATGAGCGCCGACACGGGGGTCGGGCCCTCCATCGCGTCCGGCAGCCACGCCTGGAGCGGGAACTGGCCGGACTTGCCGGTCGCGCCGAGCAGCAGCAGCAGGCCGAGCACCAGCACCGTGGTCGCGGTCAGCGAACCGACCCCGTTGAAGACCTCGTCGTACTGGGTGGTGCCGAGGCTGGCGAACATGATGAAGATGCCGATCGCCAGGCCGGCGTCGCCGACCCGGTTCATCAGGAACGCCTTCTTGCCGGCGGTGGCGGCGCTGGGCCGCTCGTACCAGAAGGAGATCAGCAGGTACGACGCCAGACCGACGCCCTCCCAGCCGAAGTAGAGCATCACGTAGTTGTTGCCGAGCACCAGCAGCAGCATGGCGGCGACGAACAGGTTGAAGTAGGCGAAGAACCGCCGACGTCCCGCGTCGTGCGCCATGTACTCGACCGCGTAGAGGTGGATCAGGAAGCCCACCCCGGTGATCAGCAGTACGAAGACGGCGGCCAGCGGGTCGAAGAGCAGACCGAAGTCCACCCGCAGGTCACCGACCGTGATGAAGTCCCACAGGCTCAGCTCGACCGACTTGTTCTCCAGGCCACGCAGCTGGAGGAAGTAGGTCAGGCCCAGCACGAACGCGGCGCCGATGGCGGCCACCCCGAGCCAGTGCCCCCAGCGGTCCGCCCGCCGGCCGAGCAGCAGCAGGACCGCCGCGCTGAGCAGCGGAATCGCCACCAGCAGCCAGACGCTGCCCAGCAGCCCGTCCGCCGTCGCGTAGGCGACGGTGCCCACCGGCTCAGCCGGGGCGTTCGTCAGAATCGTTCCCACCGCAGGACCCCTCAGTACTTCAGCAGGTTGGCGTCGTCGACACTCGCGGAGCGTCGGGTCCGGAAGATCGCCATGATGATCGCGAGCCCGACCACGACCTCGGCCGCCGCCACCACCATCACGAAGAACGCCATGATCTGGCCGTTGAGGTCACCGTTGATCCGGCTGAAGGTGACCAGCGTCAGGTTGGCCGCGTTGAGCATCAGCTCGATGCACATGAACAGCACGATCGCGTTGCGCCGGATGAGCACACCGACCGCGCCGATGGTGAAGAGCACCGCGGCCAGCACCAGGTAGTAGTCGGGCGTCATCGCTGCGCCAACCTTTCGTTCGCGACTGCGGGGCTCGCAAGCTCACTCCTCGCGCTCACCGCTCCGTCCCCTTCAGGGTCGTCTCCCGGTCGTCCAGCTCGCGCACCGGCAGGATCTCCGGAGTGCTCCGCTCGGTCAGCCGGCCGTCCGGCAGGCGGGCCGGGGTGGCCACGGAGGAGGAGGTCGCGTAGACGCCCGGGCCGGGCTTCGGGCCCGGGTAGTTGCCCGGGGCGAAGCGCGCCCGCATCGTCTTCGGCTGGTCCAGCCTGTCCTCCTTGCGCCGCTCGATGTGGGCCAGGACCATCGCGCCGATGGCGGCCGTGATGAGCAGCGCCGAGGTGAGCTCGAACGCGAAGACGTACTTGGTGAAGAGCAGCCGGGCGATGCCCTGCACGTTGCCCTCGGCGTTGGCCTGCTCCAGGCCGACCGCCGTGGTGCCCTCCAGCGCGCGCCACAGCCCGCCGCCGGCCAGGCCGGCGAAGCCGAGCCCGAGCACCACCGCCGCGACCCGTTGGCCGCGCAGCGTCTCGATCAGCGAGTCCGAGGCGTCGCGACCCACCAGCATCAGCACGAACAGGAAGAGCATCATGATCGCGCCGGTGTAGACGATGATCTGCACCATGCCGATGAACGGCCCGGCCTGGAGGACGTAGAAGACGCCCAGGCAGAGCATCGTCAGCACCAGCCAGAGGGCCGAGTGCACGGCGTTGCGCGCCGCGACCATGCCGATCGCGCCGATCAGCGCCAGCGGGGCCAGGATCCAGAAGGTCACCTGCTCCCCGCCGGAGACCTCGCCCGCCGCGGCGAGCACCGTCTGCGTGGTCATGCTCCGTCTCCCTTGGCGGCTGCCGCCCGCTGGGCGTGCTGCTCGGCGCCCGGGAAGGTCACACCGGGGTGCTCCTCCACCTGGTACCGGCCCGGGTTGTTGGCCGAGTGCTCCGCGCCGGCCGAGGTGCCCGGGTTGGTCAGCGCGCCGACGTAGTAGTCCTTCTCGCTGTCGCCGAGTCGCATCGGGTGCGGCGGCTGCTCCATGCCCGGCAGCAGCGGCGCGAGCAGCTGCTCCTTCGTGAAGATCAGATCCTGCCGGTTGTCCCGGGCCAGCTCGTACTCGTTGCTCATGGTGAGCGAGCGGGTCGGACAGGCCTCGATGCAGAGCCCGCAGAAGATGCAGCGGGCGTAGTTGATCTGGTAGATGCTGGCGTACCGCTCACCCGGCGAGAAGCGCTGCTCGTCGGTGTTGTCGCCGCCCTCGACGTAGATCGCGTCCGCCGGGCAGGCCCAGGCGCACAGCTCGCAGCCGATGCACTTCTCCAGCCCGTCCGGGTGCCGGTTGAGGATGTGCCGCCCGTGGTAGCGCGGCGCCGACACCGGCGGCTTGAACGGGTAGTCGGTGGTGACGACCTTCTTGAACATGTGCGAGAAGGTGACACCGAATCCCTTGAACGTTCCGGTGATCGCGCCCACGTCACACCTCCCTGGAGTCCGGGCCGGCGGCGATGTTGGCCGGCTCCCGCTCGGCGACCACGCGCCTCGTGCGCGGGCTCGGTGGTACCTGCAGGTCCATCGGGGGCAGCGGGAAGCTGCCGTGCGGCCGGTCGTTGACCTGCTCCTGGACCGTCGGCTTCGGCTGCTGCTTCCGGCTCGGCCAGAGCAGCGTGGCGAGCAGCAGGATGCCGGCGGGGATGCCGACGGCGATCAGCTTGCTGCGCGAGTCCCAGTCCTCGATCGAACGCAGGCCGGCCAGGACCAGGATCCAGACCAGGTTGATCGGGAGCAGGACCTTCCAGCCGAAGCGCATGAACTGGTCGTAGCGCAGCCGGGGCAGGGTGCCCCGCAGCCAGACGAAGACGAACACCAGCATGACGACCTTGCCGAAGAACCACAGCATCGGCCACCAGCCGGAGTTGGCGCCCGCCCAGATGCTGGTGATCGGCCACGGCGCGTGCCAGCCGCCGAGGAAGAGTGTCACGGTGAAGGCCGACATGGTCACCATCGCGACGTACTCGCTGAGCATGAAGAGCGCGAACTTCAGCGAGCTGTACTCCGTCTGGAAGCCCGCCACCAGCTCCGACTCCGCCTCGGGCAGGTCGAACGGCGCCCGGTTCGTCTCACCGACGATGGCGATGAAGAACATGATGAAGCTGGGGAGCAGCAGGAGCGCGTACCAGCCGGGGGCCGGAATTTCGAAGCCCCCGATGCTCAGCCGGGTGCCGTCGCCCTGGGCGGCGACGATCCCGCTGGTCGACATGGTGCCGGCGGTCATGAAGACCGCGACGACGCTCAGGCCCATCGTGACCTCGTACGAGACCAGCTGGGCGGCGGAGCGCAGGCCGCCGAGCAGCGGGTACGTGGAGCCGCTGGCCCAGCCGCCGAGCACGATGCCGTACACGGCCAGCGAGGAGAGGGCCAGCACCACCAGCACCGCCACCGGCACGTCGGTGACCTGTAGCGGCGTCCGGTGCCCGAAGATGCTGACCATCGGTCCGAACGGGATCACCGACAACGCGGTGATCGCGCAGACCACCGAGATCACCGGGGCGAAGAAGAAGACGACCTTGTCGGCGGTCCGCGGGAGGAGGTCCTCCTTGAAGGCGAGCTTCAGGCCGTCGGCGAGGGTCTGCAGCAGACCGAACGGGCCGGCCTGGTTGGGGCCGGGCCGCACGGCCATGCGGCCCACGACCCGGCGCTCGAACCAGACGCCGAGCAGCGTGGCCAGCACGGCGACGACGAACGCGAAGACGATCTTGCCGAGGACCAGCCACCAGGGATCCCGGCCGAAGTCGGCCAGCGTCGGATCCTGGGCCAGGTAGACCGCGTTCACTGCTGTACACCCCCTGCGTTGAGGAGCGGGCCCGGGCGGTCCGCCGCGTCGGCGGCGACCGCGGCGGCGGAGATCCGCACGAGCGCTCCGGACGTCGCGCCGAGGCTGCGTCGCACGGTCGAGCCGGGCGAGTTGGTCGGCAGCCAGACGACGCCGTCCGGCATCTCGGTGATCGCCGCCGGCAGGGTCAGCGCCCCCCGGTCGGTGCCCACCGTCACCGGGTCGCCGTCGGCGACGCCGAGCGCCTCCGCGGTGCCCTTGCCCAGCCGGA
Organism: Micromonospora sp. CNZ303; assembly: GCF_004345505.1. NCBI lineage: Bacteria > Bacillati > Actinomycetota > Actinomycetes > Micromonosporales > Micromonosporaceae > Micromonospora > Micromonospora sp. CNZ303. The sequence continues at coordinate 450,485 of NZ_SLVT01000002.1, forward strand.
CCACCGGCGGGCGGGCGGTGCCGGCGAGGTGCTCGTCGCCGTCGGTGAGGCTGCCCAGGTCGATCAGCTGGTGCCAGGTGGCGAGCACCGCCTCACCGGCGCCCGGCTCCCGCACCGCGGCCGGCTCCACCGACGGGGCGGCGGGACGGTCGGTCCGGGTCCGCGGCAGCGCGCCCAGCTCGCGGCGGACGCTGAGCACGTCACCGGTGCCGAGCTGCACGTCGAGCTGCGCGGCGAGCGCGTCCAGCACGCGGCCGTCGGTCATCGCGGCGGTGCGCAGCACCGCCTCGAAGGTGCGCAGCCGGCCCTCCCAGTCCAGGAAGCTGCCGGCCTTCTCGACCACCGGGGCGACGGGGAAGACCACGTCGGCCCGCCGGGCCACCGCGCTCATCCGCAGCTCCAGGCTGACCAGGAACGGCACCTCGTCCAGGGCCTTCTCGGCCAGCCGCGGGTCGGCCAGGTCGGCCGGGTCGACCCCGGCCACCACCAGCGCGCCGAGCTGACCGCCGGCGGCGGCGGCGAGGATCGCGTCGGTGTCCCGGCCGGCCTGGCTCGGGATCACCCCGGCGGGGATGTCCCACGCCTCACCCAGCTCGGCCCGGGCGGCCGGCTCGTTGACCAGGCGGCCGCCGGGAAGCAGGTTGGGCAGGCAGCCCGCGTCGACCGCGCCGCGGTCACCCGCGCGCCGCGGCACCCAGGCCAGCTTCGCGCCGGTACGCCGGGCCACGTCGGCCGCCGCGGAGAGGCCGCCCGGCACGCTGGCCAGCCGCTCGCCGACGATCAGGATCGCGCCCTCGGCGCTGAGCGCCTCGGCCACCGTCGCGTGCTCGGCGAGCACGGTCGCCTCCTCGCCCGGCACCACCCGGGCCAGCTTGGCCCCGAGCTTCTCCAGGCCGCGGGTGGCGAACGGCGCGATCGCGTAGACCGTCAGCTTCTTCTTCAGGTACGCCTTGCGCAGCCGCAGGAAGAGGATCGGGCACTCCTCCTCCGGCTCCAGCCCGACCAGCACCACGGCCGGCGCCTTCTCGACGTCGGCGTAGGTGACGTCGGTGACCCCGGCGACCGAGCTGGCCAGGAAGTCCGTCTCCTCGCGGGAGACCGGCCGGGCCCGGAAGTCGACGTCGTTGGTGTTCAGCGCGACCCGGGCGAACTTCGCGTACGCGTAGGCGTCCTCGACGGTCAGCCGACCGCCGGTGAGCACCGCCGTGCCCCGTCCGCCGTCCCGCGCCGCGCGCAGCCCATCGGCGGCGACGGCCAGCGCCTCGCTCCACGCCGCCTCACGCAGCTCGCCGGTCTGCGGGTCGCGGACCAGCGGGGTGGTGAGCCGGTCGAAGGCGCGGGTGTACTGGAAGCCCCACCGCCCCTTGTCGCAGTTCCACTCCTCGTTCACCGCCGGGTCGTCGCCGGCCAGCCGGCGCAGCACCTTGCCCCGCCGCCAGTCGGTGCGCTGGGCGCACCCCGCCGAGCAGTGCTCGCAGACGCTCGGGGAGGAGACCAGGTCGAACGGCCGGGCCCGGAACCGGTACTGGGTGCCGGTCAGCGCGCCGACCGGGCAGATCTGCACCGTGTTCCCGGAGAAGTACGAGTTGAAGGGCACGTCACCGGATTCGTCGGCGGCCGAGCCGGGGCAGCCCGCGCCCGTCTCGACGCCGTAGTCCTCGTCCCGGTAGATGTTGATCTCCTCGGCGGACGACCGGCCCATCAGGTCGATGAACTTGTCGCCGGCGATCTCCTCGGAGAACCGGGTGCAACGCTGGCAGAGCACGCAGCGCTCGCGGTCGAGCAGCACCTGCGTGCTGATCGGCAGCGGCTTCGGGTACTCCCGCTTGTGCTCGTGGAACCGCGAGTCGGCGCGCCCGGTGGACATCGCCTGGTTCTGCAGCGGGCACTCGCCGCCCTTGTCGCACATCGGGCAGTCGAGCGGGTGGTTCAGCAGCAGCAGCTCCATGACCCCCTCCTGCGCCTTCTTGGCGACCGGGGAGGTGAGCTGGGTGCGTACGACCATGCCGTCGGCGACGGTCTGGGTGCAGGAGGCGACGGGCTTGCGCTGCCCCTCCACCTCGACCAGGCACTGCCGGCACGCGCCGGCCGGGGCCAGCAGCGGGTGGTCGCAGAACCGGGGAATCTCGGTGCCCAACTGCTCGGCGACCCGGATCAGCAGCGCCCCCTTCGGGGCGGTGACCTCGACGCCGTCGATGGTGAGCGTGACGGTCTCGGTCTGCTTCGCTACGTCGGTCACAGTGCTTGCCTTTCGCTCGCGACTGCGGGGCTCGCTCCGCTCACTCCTCGCGCTCCCATCAGTGGGCTCCCACGAGCTGCTTGTCCGACAGCTTCGGCGCGGTACGTCCCTCGATGTAGTCGAGGTAGTCCTGCTTGAAGTACTTCAGCGACGAGGTCACCGAGCTGGTCGCGCCGTCACCCAGGCCGCAGAACGAGCGGCCGAGGATGTTGTCGCAGGTGTCCAGCAGGGTGTCCAGGTCCTCGTGGGTGCCCTGACCGGCGAGGATCCGCCGGTAGACCCGGACCATCCAGTAGTTGCCCTCGCGGCACGGGGTGCACTTGCCGCACGACTCGTGGTGGTAGAACTCCAGCCACCGGTAGGTCGCGTAGACCGGGCAGTCCTGGTCGGAGAAGATCTGGGTGGCCGTGGTGCCGAGGATCGAGCCGGCCGCCGCCACCCCCTCGAAGTCCAGCGGCACGTCCAGGTGCTCGGCGGTGAGCAGCGGCGTCGACGAGCCACCCGGCGTCCAGAACCTCAGGTTGTGACCGGGCTGCATGCCGCCGGCCAGCTCGATCAGCTCCCGCAGGGTGACGCCCATGCCGCACTCGAACTGGCCGGGGTTGGCGATCCGGCCGGAGAGCGAGTAGATCATCGGGCCGGACGACTTCTCCGTGCCCATGGTCTTCCACCAGTCGGCGCCGCCCAGCACGATGTAGGGGACGCTGGCGATGGTGCCCACGTTGTTGACCACCGTCGGGCTCGCGTACAGGCCGTGGGTGGCCGGGAACGGCGGGCGCAGCCGGGGCTGGCCCCGGAAGCCCTCCAGCGAGTCCAGCAGCGCGGTCTCCTCGCCGCAGATGTACGCCCCGGCGCCCGAGTGCACCACCAGCTCCAGGTCGTACCCGGAGCCGAGGATGTTCCGGCCCAGGTAGCCCTTGGCGGTCGCCTCCCGCACGGCGTTGCGCAGCCGGCGCGCGGCGTGCACCGCCTCGCCCCGGATGTAGATGTAGGCGCGGCTGGCCCGGATCGCGTACGACGCGATGATCACGCCCTCGACGAGGGCGTGCGGGTCGTGCGTCATCAGCGGGAGGTCCTTGCAGGTGCCCGGCTCCCCCTCGTCGGCGTTGACGACGAGGTAGTGCGGCTTGCCGTCGCCCTGCGGGATGAACCCCCACTTGAGGCCGGTCGGGAAGCCGGCGCCGCCGCGACCGCGCAGGCCGGAGTCCTTGATCAGCTGGATCAGGTCGTCCGGGTGCGCCTTGAGCGCCTTGCGCAGGGCCGCGTAGCCGTCGAGCTTCTCGTAGGTGCCGATGCGCCAGGCGTCCGGCGAGAGCCAGCGCTTGGTGAGTACCGGCGTCAGCTTGGCCAGGGTCTCCGGCCGGGGAGTGGTCACTTCTGGACCCCCGTCTCGCTCGCGACGGCGGAGCCCGCGCCACCGGCGCCCGCCTCGGCTTCCTTGAGGTTGCGCTGCTGCGCACCGGCCTCGTCGCCGGCGGGCTTGCCGTCGCCGGCCGGCGCGTTGGCCGCCGCCCCGGCGGCCTCCGCCGCCTGCGCGTCGCGGGGAGCCGGCGGGGCGCCGTCCACCGGAACCTTGGTGCCCGGGGCGTCCGGCACGGCGGTCGCCGCGTCGGGCTGCCGGGTCTCGGCGGTACGCACCTCGGGCGACTTGGCGTCCGGCGCCCTGACGTCCCGGGTGGTGCTGCCGGCCGCCTCGGCGGCGGGTGCGGGCTCGCCGGTGCCCGTGGCGGGCCGGGCACCGTTGCCACTCGGGGCCGGCGCGGCCTTGGCCGGCTCGGGAGCCGGCTTCGCGGCCTCGCTCCTGGCCTTCGCCTCGGCGGCGGCCTTGTCGGCCTCGGCCTTGCTGCGGATCGGGGTGTTCGGGTCGAAGCCCGGCACCGAGATGCCGTGCTCCTGCGCCAGCCGCAGCCCCCGCAGGGTGGGCTCCCCCGGCCCGCCGTCGGCGACCGCGCCCTCCCGCTCGTCGGCGAAGCCGGCGAGCTGCACCGCCATCTCCTTGAGGGTGCAGAGCCGGGCACCCCGGGTCGGCATCGGCCGGCCACCGGCGCGCAGCTCGTCGACGACGCCACGCGCGGTCTGCGGGTCCACCCCGTCGAAGAAGTCGTAGTTGACGGTCATCACCGGGCCGTAGTCGCACGCCGCCAGGCACTCGGCGTGCTCCAGGGTGATCTTCCCGTCGGCGGTGGTCTCGTCGTGCCCCACACCGAGGTGCTCGGCGAGGGTGTCGTAGACCTCCTGGCCGCCGAGCACGTTGCACATCGTGTTGGTGCAGACGCTCACCAGGTAGTCGCCGGTCGGCCGGCGCTTGTACATGGTGTAGAAGGTGGCGACCGCCCCCACCTGGGCCTTGTTCAGGCCCAGCACCTCGGCGCAGAACGCCACGCCGGCCGGGGAGACGTAGCCCTCCTCGGACTGCACCAGGTGCAGCAGCGGCAGCAGCGCCGACCGGGACCGGTCGGCCGGATAGCGGGCGATGATCTCCCGCGCCCGCTCCCTGGTCTCGTCAGTGAAAACACTCATCGGTCACAACCACCCATCACGGGGTCCAGCGAGGCGCCACCGGCGATCACGTCGGCGATCAGGCCGCCCTCGGCCATCGCCGGGAGCGCCTGGAGGTTGACGAAGCTCGGCTCCCGGTAGTGCACCCGGTAGGGCCGGGTGCCACCGTCGGAGACGGCGTGCACGCCCAGCTCGCCGCGGGGCGACTCGATGCCGACGTAGACCTGGCCCGGCGGCACCCGGAAGCCCTCGGTGACGAGCTTGAAGTGGTGGATCAGCGACTCCATCGACTGACCCATGATCTTCGCGACGTGCTCCAGCGAGTTGCCCATGCCGTCGACGCCGATGGCGAGCTGCGCCGGCCAGGCGATCTTCTTGTCGGCCACCATCACCGGGCCCGGCTTGAGCCGGTCCAACGCCTGCTCGACGAGCTTGAGCGACTCCCGGATCTCGGCGAGGCGGACCAGGTAGCGGCCCCACACGTCGCCGTCGGTGTGCGTCGGCACGTCGAACTCGTACGTCTCGTAGCCGCAGTACGGCATGGTCTTGCGCAGGTCCCAGGCGAGGCCGGCCGAACGCAGCACCGGGCCGGTCACGCCGAGCGCGAGGCAGCCGGTCACGTCGAGCACCGCGACGTTCTTCGTCCGCTCGAGCCAGATGGGCTGCCCGGAGAGGAGGTTCTCGTACTCCTTGAGCCGCTTCGGCATCAGCTTGAGGAACTCGCGGATCTTGACGATCGCCTCGTCCGGCACGTCCTGGGCCACGCCGCCCGGACGGACGTACGCGTGGTTCATCCGCAGGCCGGTGATGATCTCGAAGATCTCCAGGACGTACTCACGCTCGCGGAAGCCGTAGAGCATCATGTTGATCGCGCCCAGCTCCATGGCGGTGGTGGCCACCCAGACCAGGTGCGACGAGATCCGGTTCAGCTCCATCATCAGGACCCGGATGGTGTTCGCCCGCTCGGTGATCTGGTCGGTGATCCCGAGCAGCTTCTCCACCGCCAGCGCGTACCCGGTCTCGTTGAAGATCGGGGCGAGGTAGTCCATCCGGGTCACGAAGGTGCTGCCCTGGACCCAGTTGCGGTATTCGAGGTTCTTCTCGATGCCGGTGTGCAGGTAGCCGACGACCGAGCGGGCCTCGCGGACCGTCTCGCCCTCCAGCTCCAGGATCAGCCGGAGCACGCCGTGCGTCGACGGGTGCTGCGGACCCATGTTGACGACGATCCGCTCGTCGTTGATGGGGTCGGCCCCCGAGACGACGCTGTCCCAGTCGCCACCGGTGACGGTGAAGACCTTCCCCTCGGTGGTGTCGCGCTCGGTGGCATAGTTCGACGTGGTCACAGTGCCGGCCCTCCGTTCACGACTGCGGGGCTCGCAAGCTCACTCCTCGCGCTCACTGGTAGGACCTCCTCCGGTCCGGCGGCGGGATCTCAGCGCCCTTGTACTCGACGGGTACGCCGCCGAGCGGGTAGTCCTTGCGCTGCGGGTGCCCCTCCCAGTCGTCCGGCATGAGGATCCGGGTCAGGTTGGGGTGACCGTCGAAGACGATGCCGAACATGTCGTACGCCTCGCGCTCCTGCCAGTCCGCCGTCGGGTAGATCGACGTGACGCTCGGCAGGTGCGGGTCCTCGACGGAGACCGCTGCCTCCAGCCGCACCGTGCGGCGGTAGGTCATCGAGGTGAGCTGGTAGACGACGTGCAGGCGGCGGGCGTCGGCGCCGAGGTAGTCGACCCCGGAGACCGAGGAGCAGAGCTCGAAGCGGAGCGCCATGTCGTCGCGCATCACCTGGCAGACCTCGGCGATCCGCTCGGGGCGGATGTGCAGGGTCAGCTCGCCCCGGTCCACCACGACCTTCTCGACGGCGTCGGCGAAGTCCGGGTACGCCTCCTCCAGCGCGTCGCGGACCTCGTCGAAGTAGCCCCCGTACGGCCGGGGCGCGTCCTCGATGGTCCGGCGCTGGCGGACGAGGCCGCCGAAGCCGGACACGTCGCCGGAGCCCTGGTTGCCGAACATGCCCCGGCCGGCCGGGCTGGCCGGGGGGTACTCGGCGGGTGCGGTGGTGCTGGCGCCGGCCGGCGTGACCGGAACCGGCACGCCGCCGTCGTCTTGCCTGTCCTGAGGCGCGGTCACTTCTGGACACCCCCGTGCTGCAGGTGGTTCTGGGCCTTCATCCAGTTCTCGATCCGCAGCTGCTCCTCGCGACCCTCACGGACCGCCTTGGTCCACTCGGCCCGCCGGGCCTTGTCGCTGCGGTACGACGACGGCATCGAGCCGTAGGGGACGACCGGGACGTCGCCGCGGGCCTTGCGCGCCTCGAGCATCTTGCGGCCGTTCGGGCCGAGCGGCTCGTGCCCGATCTTCTCGCGCAGCTTGAGGACCGCGTCGATGAGCATCTCGGGCCGGGGCGGGCAACCGGGCAGGTACATGTCGACCGGGACGATGTGGTCGACGCCCTGCACGATGGCGTAGTTGTTGAACATGCCGCCGCTGCTGGCGCAGACGCCCATCGAGATGACCCAGCGGGGCTCCGCCATCTGGTCGTAGATCTGGCGCAGCACCGGGGCCATCTTCTGGCTCACCCGGCCGGCCACGATCATCAGGTCGGCCTGCCGGGGCGAGGCCCGGAAGACCTCCATGCCCCAGCGGCCCATGTCGTAGTGCGGACCACCGGCGGCCATCATCTCGATCGCGCAGCAGGCCAGACCGAAGGTGGCCCCCCAGACCGACGTCTTCCGCGACCAGTTGACCAGCTTCTCCACCGAGGTGAGCAGGACACCGGCGGGAAGCTTCTCCTCGATACCCATCTGAGGTTCCTCCCTCAGTCCCAGTCCAGGCCGCCGCGACGCCACACGTAGGCGTAGGCGACGAAGACCGCGACGATGAACAGGACCATCTCCACGAAGCCGAAGATCGGCAGGGCGTCGAACGAGACCGCCCAGGGGTAGAGGAAGATGATCTCAATGTCGAAGACGATGAAGAGCATCGCCGTCAGGTAGAACTTGATCGGGAACCGGCCGCCGCCGACCGGCTGCGGGCTGGGCTCGATGCCGCACTCGTACGCCTCGAGCTTGGCCTTGTTGTAGCGCCGGGGACCGGCGAAGCGGGCAGCGGCCACGGAGAACAGCGCGAACCCCGCAGCGAGGGCGAACAGCCCGATGATCGGTGCATAAGGCGAGAGCGACATCGTTTTCTCCTGCTCGTCCTTCCCTGCCCTGGTCCTTGTCAAAAATCACACTATTCACGTCCCTCGCGACGGTCGTCGGCGGGGGTCGATCTCCCCTGTCCGCACCTGCGGTCATCGCAGACCGTGGACGACGCCGTCACACGGGGCTGCCTTCGTTCGCGACCGCAGGCGCTCGCAGGCTCGTTTCCTCGGGCTACACGGCCGGCGCCACTCTCGTCATCGTGTTGATGACGCGGTCCATCGCGTCCCCGTCGCGGGGGTCGGTCAGGTTGGCCAGCAGCTTGAGCACGAAGCGCATCAGCATCGGGTGCGGCATCCCGTGCTTCGTGGCCATCCGCATGATCTCGGGGCGGCCGATGAGCTTCACGAAGATGCCGCCCAGCCGGTAGTAGCCGCCGAAGCGGAGCTTCAGCTCCGTCGAGTACGCCGTCAGCGCACGCTCCCGGTCCGCGCCGGCCGGGCGCGCGAGCGCCTGCACGGCGACCTCCGCGGCCAGCTCGCCGGACTCCATCGCGTACGCGATGCCCTCGCCGTTGAACGGGTTGACCATGCCGCCGGAGTCGCCGACCAGCATCACGCCCCGGGTGTAGTGCGGCACCCGGTTGAAGCCCATGGGCAGCGCGGCGCCGAGGATCGGCCCCTCCGCGTTCGCCTCGTCGGTCATGCCCCAGTCGGCCGGCGTGTTGGCCAGCCAGTCGGTGAGCAGCCGGCGGTAGTTGGTCTTGCCGAACGCCGACGAGGAGTTGAGCACCCCGAGGCCGACGTTGACCCGGCCGTCGCCCAGCCCGAAGATCCAGCCGTACCCGGGCAGCAGGTTGTCACCGCTGTCCTTGCTGCGCAGTTCGAGCCAGGACTCCAGGTAGTTGTCGTCGTGCTTGGCGGGCGAGCGGTAGTAGCGCCGGACGGCGACGCCGATCGGCCGGTCCTCGCGCTTGGCCAGCCCGAGGGCGAGCGGGAAGCGGCCGGAGACCCCGTCGGCCGCGACGACGAGCGGCGCGTGGAAGGTGGCGGGCTCCTTGCCCGGGCCGACCTCCGCCTCGACGCCGGTGACCCGGCCGTCCGGGCCCAGCACCGGGCCGGTGACGTTCACGCCGGTGCGCAGCTCGGCGCCGGCCTCGACGGCGCGCCGGGCGAGCAGGTCGTCGAAGTCGAGCCGGGTGCGTACCAGGCCGTAGTTGGGGAAGCTCGCCAGGTCGGGCCAGTCCAGCTCCAGCCGGACGCCGCCACCGATGACCCGCAGGCCCCGGTTGTGCAGCCAGCCCGCCTCGGGCGAGGTGTCCACGCCCATCCGGATGAGCTGCCGCACCGCGCGCGGGGTCAGCCCGTCGCCGCAGACCTTCTCCCGGGGGAACTCGGTCTTCTCCAGCAGCAGCACCCGTACGCCGTGCCGAGCCAGGTGGTATGCGGTAGCCGACCCACCGGGACCGGCGCCCACGACGATCACGTCGGCGTCATGTTCCACCGCGGCCATCCCGCGCCTCCTCCCGCATGCTCGTGAAATGCTTCACAAGCCAGACGGTGGGAGTCTATGACCGACGTCATGACCACGCCGGACCAGGGGTACCTAACTTGCCGGAGAGACGTCGGCCGAGGTCGGAGGCGGGGCGCCGGGGCGGCCTCAGTGCCGGGCGGAGGTGGCCGGATCCAGGCCGGCGTCGTACCGGATCGTCTCCGGCAGGTGCTCGCGCAGCGCGCCGCCGGCGGCGCGGTCCAGGGCGGCCAGCACCTCGGCCACGACCTGACGGACGTCGGCGGGATCCGCGCCGGCCAGCTCCTTGAGCTGGGCGATGAGTTCGGTCGCGTCGTCGTCGGTGGCCTCCGCGCCGACCGCCTGGTGTCGTCCCGTCATGGGGGCGAGCTTACGGAACAAAGTGGAGCAAAAACGGATATTTGCGGAAAGGGCGCCGAACGGGTCTAGACGCGGACCGCGCGGTGCAGTGCCGCGATCCCGCCGGTCAGGTTGCGCCAGGCCACCCTGCCCCAGCCCGCCGCGCCGATCCGCGCGGCCAGGGCCGGCTGGTCGGGCCACGCCCGGATCGACTCCGCCAGGTAGACGTACGCGTCGGGGTTGCTGGAGACGGTGCGGGCCACGCTCGGCAGCGAACGCATCAGGTACGACAGGTAGACCGTGCGGAAGGCCGGGTTCACCGGGGTGCTGAACTCGCACACCACCAGCCGGCCGCCCGGCCTGGTGACCCGGGCCAGCTCCCGCAGTGCGGCGTCGGTGTCGTTCACGTTGCGCAGCGCGAACGAGATGGTCACCGCGTCGAAGGTGGCGTCGGCGAAGGGCAGCTTCAGCGCGTCCCCGGCCAGCAGCGGCACCTGGGGACGGGTGCGCTTGCCGACGCGCAGCATGCCGAGGGACAGGTCGGCGCCCACCGCGTACGCGCCCGACTGGGCCAGTTCCTCGGTGGACACGCCGGTGCCGGCGCCCACGTCGAGCACCCGCTCACCCGGCCGCAGGTCGAGCGCGGCCCGGGTGGCCCGGCGCCAGAACCGGTCCTGCCCGAAGGAGAGGACGGTGTTGGTCAGGTCGTAGCGAGCCGCCACGCCGTCGAACATCGCGGCGACCTCGTGCGGCTGCTTGTCCAGGTTGGCGCGCTGGCCCTGCGGGGTACGGCTCACCCCTCCACTCTGCCAGTCCGGCCCGCGTGGGCGGCCGGTGGGTCGGCCGCACCACCACCCGGACACGCCACGGGGGCGGGATGGTCGCCCACCCCGCCCCCGCGTCGTCGTACGTCAGTCGGTCGACTTCTCGTCGCCGGGCGCCACCAGGACGACCCTGCGCCGCCGGGAGAGCAGCAGCAGCGCGCCGCCGGCCAGCAGCACGGCCGCGCCGATGCCGCCGATCAGCCCGGCCTGCACGCCGGTCACCGGCAGCCCGCCGTCGCCACCGCCACCGCCACCGGGGGTGGTGGTCGGGGCCGCCGTGGGTACGCCGCTCGGGGTCGCCGTCGGGGTGGGCGTCGGCCCACCGGTCGGCGTCGGGGTCGGGGTCGGCTGCGCCGACAGGTCGACGAAGGCCTCGAAGATCGTGTGGTTGTCGCTCATGTCGGCCTCGGAGAAGGCCTTCCGCTGCGCCTGGCCGGCGACCTTCGGCTCCTCCTCCGGCTCGCCCTCGGCGGCGTCCAGCCCGTACGCGAAGAGGTCGCCCTCCCGCAGCACCGGCTCGGTCACATCGTCGCCGACCTTCACGGTGACGTCGGCGGTGTAGTACTGCCCCCGGCGGATGGTCGCGCCGGCGTCCTCGCAGAACGCCTGCTCCTTGCCGAGGAACACCTGCGTGACGCAGTTCTGCGGCACCGTCACGAAGCTCACACCCGCCGGGAGGGTGATGCCGTAGAAGACACCGGTCGCGGGCCGGCTGCCGTCGTTGTAAACCGCCCAGTCCAGCGGGACGGTCTCGCCCCGGCGCACCGGCCTGAGGTCCGGCTCGTCGGCCACCGCGCCGTTGACCACGACGCCTGCCTGGACGTCCTGCGCCCAGGCGGTAAGGTCGTAGCCGGGCTTCGTGACGGTCACCGGCACGACGACCTTGTCGCGAACCTTGCCCCCGGGCGTCGCGGTGACGACGTGGACGACCAGCTTGCCGCCGTCGCCCCGGCCACCCGTGCTGAACAGCGGGACGCCGAAGTCCTTGCTGGTGCCGGCGGGTAGGTCGCCGAGGGAGCACTGGTAGAGGTGACTCTCGATGGCGCGGCAGCTCTCGGGCACCAGGAAGCCGACGCGCTTCTCCTTGAGCTGCCGGGTGTCGACCCGCAACGAGACGTCCTCCGCCGTGGCCGTGCCGGCGTTGGTGACGGTGAACTTGAACGGCTTGCTCCGGGCCGCGTCGACACCCTTCGCGAGCTGGGTGCTGATCGGGGTCAGGGCGAGCTCCGGCGCGTCGGCGGCCTGGGCGGGAACGGCGACGGTGGTCAGGCCACCCGCCGCGAGGAGTGCCACGGCACCGGCGCGGGCCAAGGCCGAGCGATGGAACAGGGTCATCGGTCCCCCGGGGGGTTAGGGAAGAAACGGATGGTTGCGGAACCCGGCCGGACGCTATCGAAGGTCGAAGCGGCGCGCCAGCAGGGAGATCATGTTTCATCCGTCCGGCCGATCCGGTCGGACGGGACGGTCCGACGCACAGCGGGGGCGGGATGGTCACCCATCCCGCCCCCGCTGCCGTGCGTTATGTGAACGACCCTCGCGGGTCGATGGAGGACGACCGTCAGGCCGTCGGCTTCTCGTCGCCCGGGGTCACCAGGACGACCCGGCGCCGCCGCGCCACCATGAACATGGCCGCGCCCGCGATCAGCACCGCGCCGCCGATGCCGCCGATCAGCGTGGTCTGCGCGCCGGTGACCGGCAGGCCGCCGTCGTCGTCACCGCCGCCCGCGCCGCCCTTGGCCGCGACGATCACGGCGTACGCGTCGGAGTTGTCGGTGGCGTCCACGTCGCTCGCCTGCAGGCCGGTGACGTTCTCCGGCAGGGTGACCGCGGCCGCCTGCTTCCGGCTGGGCTCGGACCCGACCGGCTCGACGCTGACCAGACCGCCCTTGAGGGCGCCCGGCTTCACGCCCGCCGCCACGTCGAACACGTGGTAGAAGCCGTAGGCCGAGTAGAGCTTGTCCTCGGGGTTGGTGTCCTCGTCCTGCGGGATCAGGCCGAAGTTGGCGTAGGTGCAGGTGAAGGTGGACTTGTCGGCCGCGTACTCGCAGCCCTGCTCCACCTCGGTCGGGGTGACGCCCTTGGGCAGCTTGACGCTGATCTTCAGACCGGCGGTGGCCTTGTCACCCTGGTTGGTGATGAAGTAGGTCAGCGCCGAGCGGCCGCCCGCGTGCAGGTCGCCGGAGTAGACCGGGTTGCCGTCGACGATCTTCACGGCCTGCTTGACGTCCTCGGCGACGACCGAGAGGTCCGGCCCGCTGGCGTCGGAGAAGTCCAGCGTGGCGGTCTTGGTGTTGTTCGCCGCGTTGGTGTCGTCCTTCGAGACGAGCTTGAAGGAGAGCGGCGCCTTGTAGGTGCCCTCGGCCTTGACCTTGAACAGGACGACCGGCAGGTCGGTGGTCTCACCCGGGCCCGGCAGGCCCTTCTCCGTCGCGTGGCAGATGAACGCGGTCGGCTTCCCCCCGGCGAGTTCCATGTCGCAGCCGTCCTCGACGGCCGGCACGGCGGCGACCTTGTCGAAGTCGACCTTGGACACGTCCACCCGCACGGACAGTTCGCTCGGAGTGTTCTTGCCGAGGTTGGTCACCTTGGCGAAGGCGAACTTGCCCTCCGCGTTGGCGGCGACCCGCGTGCCGGCCACCTCGATCGCGAGGTCCGTCTCCGTGCCCGAGGCGTGAGCCGGGCTACCGAGGGCGGTCAACGCGCCGGAGGCGAGCAGCGCGCCGGCGCCGATACGCGCCAGCGAACGGTTACGGAAGATCATGGAAGAGTTCCCCCCGTTGGGGTGAAGGAAAGGTACGGCCGGGGACGTTAGCGGTAAGCGATCACGCCCGCCACCCCGCAGAACGGGCGCGTTGAACAGCCTGGCTAAGAATCACTTAAGGAATGCCCGGATTGATATGTCTTGCTGCCCCGGCCACCCCGACACCGACTCCGAACGGCAATCCAATTGAGATCAACGGACCACGGGAATTCACCCGATCGGTCAGCCGGGCGAGTCATTTACCGTCACTTTCCGTATTCCCATGATCCACGCAGTGGTCCATTTACGACGACACCCCACCGCCGGACGACGGTGGGGTGTCGGTGGTGCGGGTGGCTGCGGACGCCTCGCTCAGCGGGCGTCGACCAGCGGCAGGGACTTCCCGGCGCCGCCGCCCGGCATGGCGATCGAGGAGAAGTGCGAGACGACCCGCTCGTCGGTCGGGTCGTCGGCCGGGGTGTGGTGCACGGCCAGCCGGTTGTAGAGGGTGTCGCGCTGGGCGGGGATCCGGTCCGCCGAGCGGATCATGCCGATCAGCTCGTGCAGGTTGGAGCGGTGCCGCGCGCCGGCCGAGGAGATGACGTTCTCCTCCAGCATGATCGAGCCGAGGTCGTCCACGCCCATGTGCAGGGCGAGCTGCCCGACGTCCTTGCCGGTGGTCAGCCAGGACGCCTGGAGGTGCGGCACCGTCTCGAAGAAGAGCCGGGCCACCGCGACCAGCCGCAGGTACTCCAGGGCGGTGGCCTGCGTACGGCCCTTGAGGTGGTTGTTCTCCGGCTGGTACGTCCAGGGGATGAACGCCCGGAAGCCCTTCGTGCGGTCCTGCACGTCGCGGATCATCCGCAGGTGCTCGATCCGCTCGGCGGCGGTCTCGCCGGTGCCCATCATCATGGTGGCGGTCGACTCGACGCCCTGCCGGTGCGCCAGCTCCATGACCTCCAGCCAGCGCTCGCCCGACTCCTTCAGCGGCGCGATGGCCTTGCGCGGGCGGGCCGGCAGCATCTCCGCGCCTGCGCCGGCGATCGAGTCCAGCCCGGCCGCCTTGATCCGGGCGATGGCCTCGTCGAGGCTGACGCCGGAGACCTTGGCCATGTGCAGGATCTCGCTGGGGCCGATCGAGTGGATCGCCAGCTGCGGGTACGCCTTCTTGACCGAGGAGAACAGCTCCTCGTAGTACTCCACGCCGTAGTCCGGGTGGTGCCCGCCCTGGAGCATGACCTGGGTGGCGCCCAGCTCGACCGCCTCGCCGCAGCGGCGCAGGATCTCCTCGGTCGGGTGGGTCCAGCCCTCCTTGTGCTTGGGGGCCCGGTAGAACGCGCAGAACTTGCACGCCGTCACGCAGACGTTCGTGTAGTTGATGTTGCGGTCGATCAGGTACGTGACGACGTTGTCCGGGTAGCGGCGTCGGCGCACCGCGTCGGCGGCCTCGCCCAGGGCGTGCAACGGCGCCTCGGTGTAGAGCAGCAGGGCCTCCTCGGGCGTGATCCGCCCGCCGTCCGCGCCACGCTGCAGGATGTCGTCGATCTCCCGGCTCACACTCACCCCCCGAGCCTACGTCGCCCCGCCCCGGGCCGGCCCCGCCGGACTCCTGTCGACCACGCCACAGGCCCCGCCGACGCGGCGGCGGACCGAGGGACTTACCCGGAATGCATCGATCAATTAGCATCCGTGGATGGTTTTCCCCCCGCCTTCCCCCGCCCCTCCAGCCCTCCCGACGGTGGCCTGATGGCCACCATCCCCTGGCTGGCCGACGTGCTCCGCGCCGCCGGCGTCACGGTGGTCGAGCACGGCAACTGGCTCGGCCGGGTCTCCGGCAGCTCGTTCGCCCCCATCGGTGTGCTCTGGCACCACACGGCGGCCACCTCCAGCGCCGGCAACCCGCACCCCGCCCTGAACATCTGCGTCAACGGCCGTTCCGACCTGCCCGGCCCCCTCTGCCACGCCCTGGTCGACTATCACGGCGTCTTCCACGTCATCTCGGGCGGGCGGGCCAACCACGCGGGCGTCAGCCGCGGCAGCGGCCCCATCCCGGCCGGCGACGGCAACACCCTGATGGTCGGCTGGGAGATCGACTACAACGGGGTCAGCCAGGCCATGACCGGCGCCCAGTACAGCGCCTCGGTGCTCGCCACCGCCGCCGTGCTGCGGCGGCTCGGCCGCGACGCCAGCCACGCCCGGGGCCACCGGGAGACCAGCACCAGCGGCAAGATCGACCCGTCGTTCATCGACCTGGCCTCGATGCGCGCCGACGTGGCCCGCCAGCTCGCCGGCAACCCACCCCTCAACCTCACGGAGAACGACATGAAGCTTATCCAGTCACCCGGCCGCGGCATCGCCCTCGTCGGACCCGGCTACTTCCGCCAGCTCCGCAACGACGAGGAGGTGCACGCCGCCGTCGCGCTGGCCGGCAACCCGCTGGTCGGCAACGACCGCCAGTTCGACCTGTGGCGCAGCATCGCCTACGACGGCCAGGTCAAGGCCCCGAGCTGACCTCCTGCAAGGGGGTCGGCGGGTCGACGCGGTGCCTGCGCCGACCCACCGACCCGGCTGCGCCCGCCCAGCGGCGGGCGGACCGGTCAGGCGTCGTAGTCGACGGTGAGCCGGTCGGTCGTCGGGCTGGACTGGCAGGTGAGGACATAGCCGGCGGCCACCTCGTCCGGCTCCAGCGCGTAGTTGCGGGCCATCGTGACCGCGCCGTCGACCACCTTGGCCTTGCAGGTCGAGCAGACCCCGCCCTTGCAGGCGTACGGCAGCTCGCCGCGCACCTTCAGCGCCGCGTCCAGCACCCGCTCGTCGCGCCGCATCGTGAAGCGCGACGACCGGCCGTCCAGCAGGATGGTCACCTCGGCGCCGCCCCCCGGCTCGTCGGCCGGGCGTCGCGGCGGGGCCGGGGCCTCGGCGACGTGGAACAGCTCCGTGTGCACCGCCGACTCCGGCACGCCGCGCGCGGCGAGCACCTCCCGGGCGTCCACCACCATGTCGTACGGGCCGCAGAGGAACCACTCGTCGACGGTGTCGCCGGGCACGACGGTGTCCAGCAGCCGGCCCAGCCGGTCGGCGTCGATCCGGCCGGAGAGCAGCGGCGACTCGCCCTGCTCCCGGGAGAGCACGTGCACCAGGTGCAGGCGGGTGGGCCACCGGTCCTTCAGGTCGGCCAGCTCCTCGGCGAACATCACCGTGTTCGCCGTGCGGTTGCCGTACACCAGCGTGAACGTGCTGGCCGGCTCGACGGCGAGCGCCGTCGCGACCAGCGCGAGCACCGGGGTGATGCCCGAGCCGGCGACCACCGCGCCGTAGTGGCGGGCCCGGTCCGGCGCGAGGGCCGTGGTGAAGTGCCCGAGCGGCGGCAGCACCTCGATCGTGTCGCCGCCGCGCAGCGCGCCGCAGGCGAAGGCGGAGAACGCGCCGCCGGGGATCTCCCGCACGCCGATCCGCAGCCGGCCGTGCCGGGCCAGGTCGTCGGGCGTGGAGCAGATGGAGTACGACCGCCGCACGTCCTCACCGGCGGCGCCGGGGCGGCGGACGGTGAGGTGCTGGCCGGCGGAGAACGCGAACGTCTCCCGCAGCTCCTCGGGCACGGCGAAGGTGACCGCCACGGCGTCGTCGGTGAGCCGGTCGACGGCGGCGACGGACAGCGGGTGGAAGACCGGCCGGCGACGGACCGGGCGGGTGATGGTGACAGTCACAGCGCCTTCAGGTGGTCGAAGGGTTCACGGCAGGAACGGCAGCGCCAGAGCGCCTTGCACGCGGTCGAGCCGAAGCGGCTGACCTGCTCGGTCTCGGGCGAGCCGCAGTGTGGGCAGCGGACGGCGAGGGTCAGCGGCACCACGTTGTCGGCGCGTACGGGCGACGGCGGGGCGATGCCGGCGGCGGCGAGCTTGGCCCGGCCGGCGTCGGAGATCCAGTCGGTGCTCCACGCCGGGCTGTAGACGGTCCGCACGTCGGCCTCGGGGCGGCCGGCGGCGGCCAGCGCCCGCCGGATGTCGGCGCGGATCACGTCCATCGCCGGGCAGCCGGTGTAGGTGGGGGTGATGGTCACGACCACCCGGCCGGTCGCCGGGTCCTCGTCGACCGCCCGCAGGATGCCGAGGTCGTCGATGGTGACGACCCGGATCTCCGGGTCCACCACCGCCGCCACGGCCTCCCGCGGAGTCACCGGTGCCTCCCCGCGCTCACCGGTGCCCCCTCACCAGTTGGCTCCGGGGTGGGCGCGGTGCAGCACCTGCATCTCGGCGAGCAGGAAGGACAGGTGCTCGGTGTGCACGCCGTCCCGCCCGCCGCCCGGCGCCCAGCCGGACTCCGGCCGGGTCAGGGTGGCCTCGTCGAGCACGGCACCGACGGTGGCGTCGAAGTCGGCCCGCAGGGTGGCCGGGTCGACCGGCGCCGCCGGGTCGGGGGCGAACAGCTCGTGCACGTACGGCCAGACCTGGTCGACCGCCGCCTGCATGCGCCGGTGCGACTCCTCGGTGCCGTCGCCGAGCCGCCGTACCCACGTCGAGGCGTGGTCGAGGTGGTAGGCCGACTCCTTGCGGGCCTTGGCCCCGATCGCGGCCAGCCGCTCGTCGGCGCAGCCGGCCAGCGCGGCGTAGAGCGGGAGCTGGTAGGCCGCCAGGAAGAGCAGCTTCGCCATGGTGACCGCGAAGTCGCCGTTGGGCAGCTCCACGAGCAGGCAGTTGCGGAACTCCCGGTCGTCGCGGAGGAACGCCAGCGCGTCCTCGTCCCGGCCGGCGCCCTCCACCTCGCCCGCGTACGACAGCAGGAGCCGGGCCGCGCCGAGCTGGTCGAGGGCGATGTTGGCCAGCGCGATGTCCTCCTCCATCTCGGGCGCGCGGGTGGTCCACTCGGCCAGCCGCTGCGCCGCGATCAGCGCGTCGTCGCCGAGGGCGAGGGCGAAGTCGAAGGGGCCGTTCACGCCGCCACCTCGCTCCGCTCGGCGGCGGCGCGACGCGCCCCGGTGCTGAGCCGAACGGTCCGCTCGCTGCGCTCGCTCACAGGTGGGCCACCCCGTCCGGCACGTCGTAGAAGGTGGGATGCCGGTAGACCTTGTCGGCCGCCGGGTCGAAGAAGGCGTCCTTCTCGTCCGGGCTGGACGCGGTGATCGCGCCCGCCGGCACCACCCAGATGGAGACGCCCTCCTGGCGGCGGGTGTAGAGGTCCCGCGCGTTGCGCAGGGCCAGCTCGGCGTCGGGCGCGTGCAGGCTGCCGACGTGGGTGTGCGACAACCCGCGCCGCGCCCGCACGAAGACCTCCCACAGGGGCGAAGGGCCGCCCACGCCGCGCTGCTCCGTCCGCTCGCTCACGCCGCTACCTTCTCCTTCTGCTCCACCCGCTTGGCGGCGTACGCCGCGGCGGCCTCCCGCACCCACGCGCCGTCGTCGTGGGCGCGGCGCCGGTGCTCCATCCGCTGCCGGTTGCACGGGCCGTTGCCCTTGATCACCCGCATCAGCTCGTCGTAGTCGGGCTGCGTGAAGTCGTACGACTGCCGGGACTCGTTCCAGCGCAGGTCGGGATCCGGGATGGTCAGGCCGAGGATCTCCGCCTGCTGCACGCACATGTCCACGAAGCGCTGGCGCAGCTCGTCGTTGGAGAAGCGCTTGATCTTCCAGGCCATGGACTGCGCCGAGTGGGTGGAGTCGGTGTCCGGCGGGCCGAACATGGCCAGCGACGGGTACCACCAGCGGTCGAGGGCGTCCTGCGCCATCGCCTTCTGCGCCGGAGTGCCGTGCGCGAGCGTGTGCAGGATCTCGTAGCCCTGCCGCTGGTGGAACGACTCCTCCTTGCAGACCCGGATCATCGCCCGCGCGTACGGCCCGTAGGAGCAGCGGCAGAGCGGGACCTGGTTGACGATGGCGGCGCCGTCGACCAGCCAGCCGATGGCGCCCACGTCGGCCCAGGTCAGGGTGGGGTAGTTGAAGATCGAGCTGTACTTCTGCCGGCCGTTGAGCAGCAGCTCGACCAGCTCGTCCCGGCTGATCCCCAGGGTCTCGGCGGCGGCGTAGAGGTAGAGGCCGTGGCCGGCCTCGTCCTGCACCTTGGCCAGCAGGATCGCCTTGCGCTTCAACGAGGGGGCGCGGCTGATCCAGTTGCCCTCCGGCTGCATGCCGATGATCTCGGAGTGCGCGTGCTGCGCGATCTGCCGGATCAGCGTCTTGCGGTACGCCTCGGGCATCCAGTCGCGCGGCTCGATCTTCTGGTCGGCGTCGATGACCTCGGCGAAGTACGCCTCCAGGTCCTCGTCCGCGCCGGGGGCGCCGCCCCGGCGGCCCCGTGCGGCGGCCTCCCGCAGGGCCGCCTCCGCCGCCTCGACCTCGCCGAGCAGGCCACCGCCGGGTGCGTCCTCGGCGGAGAAGTCGTTGCCATACATGAGGTCAAGTGTTACAGCTCGCCTCTCGGGACACCAGAGGGTGTAACAGGTTTCCGAAGGCAGTTTCGGTACGGGGCGAGGGCTCCGACAGCCGGGCAAACTATGAATTGGCTCACTATGGGAAGCTGAATCCTCTCAACAGCCGCATAGCGGCTCGATATCCCGCCTACATGGCAAGTTGCCAGGTGTCGGGTCCTGGCGCGCCGCCGATCCGCACGTAGACTTCCCCCGTCACACCGATCGGCTGCCGACGATCGCCCGAGAAACACGGAGGGCGGGTCCCCCGGCCCTCGGCCAGCCGCCGATCCGTCCGACAACCAGCCGGTCCCCCCGGCCTGACATCTGGAGCTCACCCACTCATGCGATCCCGCGTGACCCTGGTGCTCGCTGTCGTGGCGGTCCTCCTCGGTGGCGGCCTGCTCGTTCCGGCCGCGTACGCCCGACTCGCCGGCGACGACGCCGCGAGCGGCGGAAGCGGCGGCGGAAGCGTCGCGGCCCCCGCGCCCACCCCGCCCCCGCCGCCGACCCTGGCCGCCGGCCCGGTCACGGTGAACTTCAAGGGCGAGTTCTTCTCGTGGGCGCTGATGGACCGGGAGACCGGCGAGATCTCCGGGTCGAAGAACCTGGCCTCGACCAGCTCCACCGAGTCGATGATCAAGGCCTGGTTCGCGGCGGACTACCTCAACCAGCTCGGCGACAAGCCGCTGCCGGCCGAGCGGAAGAAGCAGATCACCACCGCCATCCGGGACAGCAACGACGACGCCGCCAACGCCCTCTACGGCGCGGTGGGCCGGGCCGCCACGATCAGGCGGATGGTCAGCACCTGCGAGCTCACCGACACCAAGCCGGGCAACGTGCCCGGTTACGTGGGCTGGTGGAGCTTCACACGGATGTCCCCGCGGGACGCCGTCCGGCTCGGCGACTGCATCGCCGACGGCACGGCCGCCGGCCCCAAGTGGACGAAGCTCCTGCTGGACGAGATGAGCAAGGTCAGGGGCAGCACGGCCGCCAAGGACCAGAAGGCCCGCTCCGGCGGCGGCCGTTGGGGCATCATCGACGGCCTCCCCCAGTCGATCGTCAGCCAGGGCCCGGTCAGCATGAAGAACGGCTGGACCCCGCTCAACTACGACGGCAACTGGCACGTCAACTGCCTCGCGGTGACCGACAGGTGGAGCCTCGCGGTGATGCTCCGCTACCCGCAGAAGAGCGGGCTGAACTACGGCGCGCAGGTCTGCGCCTCGGTCGCCAGCCAGCTCGTGACCCCGCAGCCCGGCGCCGCCCTCAAGGTGCCGCAGCAGCCCGCCGGGAAGCTCTGATGCCGCGCCAGCGCCGGGCCGACGAGCCCGCCGACGCCTCCCCCCGCAGGCTCATCGCCATCGCGGTGGTCCTCATCTGCCTGGTGCTCGTCTCGCTGCGGCTGCTGCCGGGCTCGCCGTTCGAGTCCCGCGCCGCCGCCGAGTGGGGCACCCCCGCCGGCCCGGCCGAGCGCGCCACCGGAGCCCCGAGCGACCGCAGCTCCCGCCCCTCGCCGTCGCCGAGCCCGACGCCGGAGCCGGAGCCGCTGCCGTTCGAGGCCAAGGAACTCGACCTCGACATCGAGGGCTGGTACTCCTGGAGCGTCCTCGACCGCCGCACCGGGGAGATCGTCGGCTCCGACAACATGGACGAGACCAGCACCACCGCGTCGCTGATCAAGGCGTGGATCGTCGCCGACCACCTGCGCCGCGCCGACGAGAAGGGCCAGACGCCGAGCGACGCCAAGCTGGCCGACGCCACGAAGATCATCCGGGACAGCGACAACACCCGGACGCAGCAGTTCTACAACGCGCTGGGCGGGTCCGCCTCGATCAAGCGGCTGCTCGCCAAGTGCGAGCTGACCGACAGCAGCGTCGCCAGCGACGGCGGCTGGAGCCGGACGAAGCTCTCCCCCCGGGACACCGCCCGGATGGGCGCCTGCATCGCCGACGGCCGCGCCGCGGGGCCGAAGTGGACCAAGTGGCTGCTCAACGAGATGCGGCTGGTCAGGGGCGGCGGCGACTTCGGCATCCGCAAGGCGTTCCCGGCCGCCGAGCGCAAGAACATCGCCATCAAGAACGGCTGGATCGACCGGACCAAGGAGCAGGAGATGCACATCAACTGCCTGGCCATCGGCGACACCTGGACGATGGGCGTGATGGTCCGCTACCCGATCGGCAAGGGCTACGAGTACGGCATGAAGAACTGCCAGAAGATCACCGAAGCCCTCCTCCGCCCCACCACCTAGACCCGACCACCGCCCCGGGCCGGCCAGAGGTTCAGCCCGTGAAGAAGGCCGGGCCGGAGGCGGGTAGGGGCGGGGCGGCGTCGATGGCGGCGGCGCGGCGCGCGAACTCGCGCAGGCCGGCCACCTGGCGCTCGCCGAGGGAGAAGTCCAGCGCCCGGAAGTACGTCGCCAGGGTCGCCGCGTCGAACGGCTCCCAGCGCGCGGCCGCCTCGGCCACCTGGTCCAGCTCGGCCAGGCAGAGGTCCCGGGAGCGTAGGAACGCCTCGTGCACCTCCTTGACCAGGCCGGGGTGGGCGGCGGCGAAGTCGCGGCGTACCGCCCAGACGGCGAAGACCATCGGCAGGCCCGTCCATTCCCGCCACGCCTGCCCGAGGTCGGTGACCTCCAGCCCACGCTTCGGCGCCTCGTAGAGGGCGCGCAGCGCCACGTCGCCGATCAGCACCCCGGCGTCGGCCTCCAGCAGCATCTGCGTCAGGTCGGGCGGGCAGCGGAAGTACTCGGGGTTCACCCCGTACCGCTCGCCGAGCAGCAACTGGGCCAGCAGCACCCCGGTCCGCGAGGTCGAGCCCAGCGCCACCTTGCCGTGGCCGAGCTCGGCCAGCGGGCGCGTGGAGACGACGTTGACGGACAGCACCGGGCCGTCGCTGCCGACCGCGAGGTCGGGCAGGAGCAGCAGCTCGTCGGCGTGCCGCAGGTACTCCACCTGGGAGATCGGGCCGATGTCCAGGTCACCGGCGACCAGGGCGGCGCTGAGCCGGTCCGGGGAGTCCTTGTGCAGGTCGACGTCGATCAGGGCGCCGGAGCGCATCAGCCCCCAGTAGATCGGCAGGCAGTTCAGGAACTGGATGTGCCCGACCCGGGGGCGTGCGACGTGCTCAGCCATGCCCCGACCGTATCCCCGCCACCGTCGCGTGGCTCAGTGGGCCGGGGTGGGAGTGGCCAACCCCGCATCCGCCGGGTGGTCGCCGTCCCCCGCCTCCCCCGGGGCGCCGTCCGCGCCGCCCGCCCGGGCCGCCGCCGTCGCCCCGGCGCCGGCCGCCCGGACCCGTCGGACGGACCGGGCGACGGCCGGCACGAACGCCACCACGACCAGTAGTCCGACCGCGCCGGCCGCCGCGATCAGGGGTCGCGGCGACAGCAGCGCCAGCAGGGCGCCCCCGATCAGGTAGCCCCCCATCGAGCCGCCCTGCACGGCCGCGCCGTAGAGGGCGTACGCCCGGCCGCGCGACGCCTCCGGCACCCGCCGGGCGGTGAGCAGGTTGGCGAAGACGTTCTCCCCGCCGTTCGCCGCGCCCGCGACCAGCCAGAGCGGCACCAGCAGCGCGGCCGTGGGCACGGCGGCGGCGACCAGCACCATGAGGCAGATGCCACCGAGCGTCGCCAGCACCCCGTACACCAGGGCGCCGTCGTCGGTGAGCCGGTGGGCCAGCCGGGCGCAGAGCCAGCTGCCGGGCAGCATTCCCGCCATCCAGGCGGCGCCGACCAGCCCGTACACCGTGGGCGAGCCGTCGAGGGTCTCGCGGATGAAGAAGACCTCGACCACGTTGATGCCGCCGACGGCGGTGATGACCGCGGCCGTGCTGACGACGACGGCCAGCAGCAGCGGGTCGCCGCGCAGCCGCCACGCCGGGGCCCGTTCCGTCCCGGACGCGGGTGCGGCCGTGGCCCGCCGGCCGCCCCTGCGGGTACGCAGCAGCAGGCCCGCGGCCACCAGGGCGAGGTAGCTCCCGGCGTCGATGAGCAGGGGTACACGCGCGCCGAACTGCCCGACCAGCAGCCCGGCGAGCACCGGGCCACCGAGCGCGCCCAGGCTGCTGGCCGTCTGGCTGATCGCGCTCGCCCGGGGCAGGTCGGCGGGGCGCACCATCGCCGGCAGCAGCGCCGCCAGGCAGGGGTGGGTCACGGCCAGCCCGCAGGCGAGCAGCGCGACGAGCCCGATGATCAGGGCCGGGTGGGTGGCGAAGGCGAGCAGCGCGCAGACGGCGGCCTGCCCCAGGCCGGCGGTGACCAGCAGCTTCCGGCTGTCCACCCGGTCGACGAGGCGCCCGGTGAGCGGGGCGAGCACCACCAGCGGCAGGGTCGCTGCCAACAGCAGTCCGGACACGGCGATGCCGCTGGCGCCGGCGGACTGGAGGGCGAGCGCCAGGGCGGTGGCGGCGAGGAAGTCACCGCACATCGAGGTGCCACGCGCGGTGGCGGCGAGCCAGACGTCCGACCAGCGCGACCCGTCAGTTGTGAAGGACATGCTTCGAAAATAATCCTTCACAACTGGTCGGAGCAACCCCCTACGCCAGCGGCACCGCCCGGTACCGCACCGCCACCGTGCGCGCCCCGGCCGGCGGATCCGCCTGGCGGTTCCGCTGCCGGTACGGCTCGAACAACGCGCTCACCGCCTCGTTCAGCCCGGCCAGCTCGTCGGCGGTGAGCAGCAGCAGCGTGTCGCTGAACAGCGCGACGTCGTACCACTCGGCGGGCTCGTCCCCGGCGCGGCGCAGCCAGTCCCGGGTCCGCTCCATGTCCCGGGCCGCGTGCGCCTCCACCAGCGCCTGCTCGGCCGCGCGCGCCTCCGGCCCGGCGGACTGTCCCGCGTCGACCAGCAGGGTCCGGCCGACCGTGCGCCACAGCCGCTCGCGCGCGTCCCCCCGGCTCGGCGCCTGCTCCACCAGGCCCGACTTCGCCAGCGCCCGGAGGTGGTAGCTGGTGGCGCTCGGCGACAGCCCGGCCACCTCCGCACACTCGGTGGCGGTCGCGCCGCCCTCCACCACGCCCAGGTGTTCCATGATCGCGATTCGGGCCGGATGGGCCAGCGCCCGCATCACCTGCGGGTCGCTGATCGTGATCCGGCGCTGTTCGGGACGCGCCTCGGTCATGTGTCCATGATTCCTGGTCGCCCGCCCGCCGCGGGTCGCCGGTCGACCGGCAACCGGAGGCCCGCCGGCGGGCGAACGCGGCGTGGGTCCCACCGGGGTGGCCCGGCGGCGCCACGGTTCGAAATCCGGTGGAGCGTCACGCGCCCGGCGCGTAGGCTGTCAGGTCGCTTGACGGCCAGGGTGAGGTGACCACCGCATCGGACGTCCCGCGCCGGGGGCCGGCCCATCCGCCCGCCGGACACGCGAGCGACCGGCAGATGACCCCGACGGGATTCAGCGTGACCGACCTCGATCTCGACCTCGACGCCGACCTCGCCGCCGAACGCGAGCACCTCGCCACCTCCCGGGCCGCCCTGGCCCAGATGCGGGAACGCGCCCAGGCCCTCTTCTCGACCGGCGACCAGGTGGCCGGCGACGCGTACGCGGCCGAGACCCTCGGGCGCACCCTGGCCCGCCGGGTCGCCGAACTCGCCGACGACCCCACCACGCCGCTCTTCTTCGGGCGCCTCGACTTCGGCCCGGCGACCGGGGCCCCGCCCGCCGACGACCCGCCCGGCGATCCCGGCGACGGGCCGGACGGGTGGCACGCGGACCACGCCGGGCGGCGCTACCACGTCGGCCGGCGGCACGTCACCGACGACCGGGGCGAGCCGCTGGTGCTGGACTGGCGGGCCCCGGTCTCCCGGTCGTTCTACCGGGCGAGCGCGCGCGACCCGCAGGGCGTGACGGTACGACGCCGCTTCGGCTTCAGCAGCGGGGCGCTGACCAGCTTCGAGGACGAGCGCCTCGACCGGGGCGAGGAACTGGGCACGACCAGCCGGATCCTGACCGCCGAGATCGAACGGCCGCGCGTCGGGCCGATGCGCGACATCGTCGCCACCATCCAGCCTGAGCAGGACGAGCTGGTCCGGGCCGACCTCGCCGACTCGATCTGCGTGCAGGGCGCCCCGGGCACCGGCAAGACGGCCGTCGGCCTGCACCGGGCCGCGTACCTGCTCTACCTGCACCGGGAGCGCCTGCGCCGCTCCGGCGTGCTGATCGTGGGGCCGAACCGGGCCTTCCTGTCGTACATCGCGGCGGTGCTGCCGGCGCTCGGCGAGGTCGAGGTCGAGCAGGCCACCGTGGAGGACCTGGTCGGCCGGGTGCCGGTGCGGGCCGTCGAGGACCCGGCCGTGGCGACGATCAAGCACGACGCCCGGATGGCCGAGGTGCTGCGCCGGGCCGTCGACGCGCACATCGGCGAGCCGACCGAGCCGATCATGGTTTCGGACGGCTCGTTCCGCTGGCGGATCGGGCTGGACCCGCTGCACCGGGTGGTCCAGGAGACCCGCCGGGAGCGGCTGCCGTACGCCACGGGCCGCGAGCGCGTCCGGGCCCGGGTGGTGGCGCTGCTGCAACGGCAGGCCGAGGCGCGGCGCGCCGAGTCGCCGAGCGACGCCTGGCTGCGCCGGATGGGCAAGGCCACGCCGGTCACCGCCTTCCTCGACGCGGTCTGGCCGGCGCTCACCCCGGAAGGGCTGGTGCACGCCCTGCTCGGCGACCCGCAGCGGCTCGCCGCGGCGGCGGACGGGCTGCTCGACGCCGAGGAGCAGGCCCGGCTGTGCGGGCTCGCCGCCCCGACGACGGCGGCCGACCCGACGGCGGCGGTCGTGGCCCCGGCTCCGACGGCCGGTATCACGCGGGCTCCGGCGCGGCGTCCCGCCCCGGCCGGCACGAAGCTCGGGCGTACGCCGAAGGCCACGAAGTGGACGGCGGCCGACGCCGTGCTGATCGACGAGGCGGCCGGGCTGATCGAGCGGCCGGGCGGCTTCGGGCACGTCGTCGTCGACGAGGCCCAGGACCTCTCCCCGATGCAGTGCCGGGTGATCGCCCGGCGCAGCGAGCACGGATCGATCACCCTCCTCGGTGACCTGGCCCAGGGCACCGCCCCGTGGGCCGCGGCCGACTGGCGGGAGTCCCTGCGTCACCTCGGCAAGCCGGACGCCGTCGTGGTGCCGCTGACGGTCGGGTTCCGGGTGCCCGCCGCCGTGGTGGCGTTCGCCAACCGGCTGCTGCCGGCGCTCGCCGTCGACGTGCCCCCGGCCGAGTCGCTGCGCCGCGACGGCGCGCTCGACGTGCGTACCGTCGACGACCTGGCCGGCGCGACGGTGGCCGAGGTGCGCGCGGCGCTGGCGTTCGACGGCTCGGTGGCGGTGATCGCCGCCGACGACGCGGTCGGCGGGCTGCGGGCGGCGCTGGAGGCCGCCGGCGTCGACACCGCGACCGTCGACGAGCCGGCCGCCGCGGCGCGCGTCACGGTGGTGCCCGCGTCCCTGGTCAAGGGCCTGGAGTACGACCACGTCATCGTCGTCGAGCCGGCGGCGATCGTGGCCGCCGAACCGCGTGGCCTGCACCGGCTCTACGTGGTGCTCACCCGGGCGGTGTCCCGACTCGCCGTGCTGCACGCCCGGCCGCTGCCCGCCCCGCTGGGCTGACCGGCCACTTGCGCCGGGGCGGTAGACAGGTGTCCGTGACGCCCTCGACGAGTCTCCCGTGATCCTCGCCCGCGCCGAGGCGGTCAGCCGCCGCTACGGCGACGTGCTTGCCCTCGACCGGGTCGACCTGGAGGTCTCCGCCGGCGAGCTGGTCGGCCTGCTCGGCCCGAACGGGGCCGGCAAGAGCACCCTGCTGAACCTGCTCGTCGGGCTGCGCCGGCCCACCGCCGGCCGGGTCGAGCTGTTCGGCGGCGACCCTCGCGACCCGGCGAGCCGGCGGCGGATCGGGGTCACCCCGCAGGAGACGGGCCTGCCTGGCACGCTGCGGGTCGGCGAGGTGGTGGACTTCGTCGCCGCCCACCACCCCGACCCGGTCCCCCGGGGCGAGCTGCTCGACCGCTTCGGCCTGGGCGAGCTAGCCCGGCGGCAGACCGGGGGCCTCTCCGGCGGGCAGCGCCGCCGGCTCGCGGTGGCGCTCGCCTTCGTCGGCCGGCCCCGGCTGGTGCTGCTCGACGAGCCGACCACCGGCCTGGACGTCGCGGCGCGGCACACCCTGTGGGAGGCGATCCGGGCGTTCCACGACGACGGCGGCACCGTGCTGCTGAGCAGCCACTACCTGGAGGAGGTCGAGGCGCTGGCCCGGCGGGTGGTGGTCATCGGGCAGGGCCGGGTCCTGGCCGACGACACGGTCGACGCGATCCGGGGCATCGTCGGCGTACGCCGGGTCAGCCTCGTCGCCGACGCGCTGCCCGCGCTGCCCGGCGTCGTGCGCACCGAGCGGGTCGACGGCCGCACGCACCTGCTCACCACCGACGCCGACGAGCTGGTGCGGGCCCTGGTCACCGCCGGGGTGGCGTTCGCCGACCTGGAGGTCCGCCCCACCTCGCTGGAGGAGGCGTTCCTCGCCATCACCGCGCCCGGCTCCGGAGCCGACCGTCCGACGACCGCCGTGGCCGGCCCGCCGGCCACCGCCTGAGGGGACGGATCTCCCATGCGCCTCGCCCTGGTCCACGCCCGCTACCAGCTCCTGGAGACGGTCCGCATCCCGGTCGCCGTCGTCGGCAGCGCCTTCTTCCCGGCCGTCGCGATGCTCTTCTTCGTGGTGCCGTTCGCCGGGAAGGACCCGGTCGGCGCCACCTACGCCACCGCCGCCATGGTCACCTTCTCGGTGATGAGCGCGAACATCTTCCAGTACGGCGTCGGGGTCGCCGAGGACCGCGACCAGCCCTGGAACCCGTACACCCGGACCCTGCCGGCCGGGCCGGCACCACGCTTCGCCGGGCGGGTGCTGGCCGGGCTGGCACTCACCTACCTCTCCCTGGTGCCGGTGGTGGCGATCGGGGCGGCGCTCACCGAGGCGCGGGTCAGCGCACCGGCGTTCCTGCTGGCCCTGGCGATCGTCACGGTGATCTCGGTGCCGTTCACGCTGTTGGGTCTCGCCATCGGCTACTCGATGCCCAGCAAGGCCGCGATCGTGGTGGCGCAGGTCGTCTTCTTCCCGCTCGCCTTCGGGGGCGGGCTGCTCTCCGCACCGGACCAGGCGCCCGGCTTCGTCGAGGCCGTCGCGCCGTTCCTACCGACCCGGGGCGCCGTGGAGCTGATGTGGGCGGCGGTCGGCGACTACCCGGTCAACCCGCTGTCGATGGTCATGCTCGGGGTCTGGGTGGTGCTGCTGGCGCTGCTGGCCGGGTGGGCGTACCGGCGCGACGAGGGTCGACGGTTCAGCTGACGTTTCGGCCGATCCGCCACGTGGCGCGGCGGGTCGGTGCCACGATTCCGGCAGGGGCGTGCCGGCGTGGCCGTCCCCCGCCGAGAGGGGGGTCGACGTGAACATCGTCCCGCCGGGCACACCCTGCTGGGTCGACCTCGCCACCCCGGGCCTCGCCGAGGCGCGGCGGTTCTACCCCGAACTGTTCGGTTGGACCGGCCGGATCGACCCGGAGCCCGAGGCGGGCGGCTACACGGTCTTCCTGCTCGGCGGGCGGGCGGTGGCGGGCGCAGGCCCGCCGGCCATCCCCGACCAGGTGCCGATCTGGTCGACGTACCTGGCGACCGACGACGCGGACCTGGTGGCCGGCCGGGTCGAGCGGGCCGGTGGGCAGGTCGTGGTGCCCCCGTTCGAGGTCTTCGACCAGGGACGGATGGCGGTCTTCGCCGACCCCGCCGGGGCGGCGTTCAGTGTCTGGCAGCCGATGTCGATGCCCGGGGCCGAGGTCTTCGACGTCCCGGGGGCGCTGACCTGGACCGAACTGGTCACCCCCGATCCGGAGGGCGCGAAGATCTTCTACGAGCTGGTCTTCGGCTGGCAACCGGACGATCAGCAGGCGGGCCCGGTCACGTACACCGGCTGGCGGCTCGGCACCCGGATCGTGGCCGGCATGGTGCCACCGCTCGGCGACGGGTTCCCCACGGACACGCCCGCGTACTGGTCGGTGTACTTCGCCGTCGCCGACGCCGACGCGGTCGCCGCCCGCGCCGCCGAACTCGGCGGCACCATCCTCGTCCCGCCCCAGACCGCCCCGGCGGGCCGCTACGCCGCCCTCCGCGACCCCCACGGCGCCCTCTTCAACATCCTCACCCGCCCCTGAGCCCCCCGCCCCGCCCCGGCGATCATGCAGTTCTGGTGGGCGGAACACGCCGATGCGCCCCTTTTGCGGGGCGCCACAACTGCATGATCCACGCGTCAGGGCGGCGGGCCCGGGGGTCAGGGCGGCGGGGGTCAGGGGTGGGGGCGGGGGCGGGTGGGGACGACCAGGGGGCCGTGGTCGCCCTCGATGACGCGGACCGTGGCGCGGTACCAGGTGGCCAGGAGTTGCTCGGTGAGCACCTCGCGGGGGGTGCCGGCGGCGACCACCCGGCCGTCGGCCAGCAGCACCATGCGGTCGGCGTACTCGCCGGCGATGGAGAGGTCGTGCATGGTGGCGAGCACCGTCAGGCCGTGCTCGCGGCGCAGCCGGTCGACCAACTCCAGCACCTCCTGCTGGTGGCCGATGTCCAGGGCGCTGGTCGGCTCGTCCAGCAGCAGCAGGGTCGCGCCCTGGGCCAGCGCGCGGGCCAGGAAGACCCGCTGTCGCTCGCCGCCGGAGAGGGTGGCCAACTCCCGGTCGTGGAACCCGGTCAGGTCCAGCCCGTCGAGCACCTCGTGGGCGGCGGCCAGGTCGGCGGCGGACTCCCGACCCAGCGTCGGGATGTAGGGGGTGCGGCCCAGCAGCACGTAGTCGAAGACCGTCATACCGGCCGGCACGACCGGGGACTGGGCGACCGTGGCGACCACCCGGGCGCGGTCGCGGCGGCGCAGCGCCTCGCTGGGCGTACCGAAGAGGGAGACGGCGCCCGGCGCGGGCAGCAGGCCGCCGACGGCGCGCAGCAGGGTCGACTTCCCGGCGCCGTTCGGGCCGATCACGGTGACCCACTCGCCGGCGGCGACGCTCAGGTCGACGCCGGCCAGGATCGGCGTGCCGTCCAGGCGCACGTGCAGGTCGCGCACCTCGACGGCGGGGACGGCGGCCACGTCGGGGGCGCGCACGGCCCCACCGTCCGCCGGCCGCGCGGCCGGCACGCGCCGCGCGTTCACCCGAGCATCCGGCGGGAGGTACGCAGCACCAGCACGAAGAACGGGCCGCCGAGCAGTGCGGTGACCACGCCGATCGGGATCTCCGACGGGGCGGCGGCGGTACGGGCCACCACGTCGGTCAGGGCCAGGAAGGCCCCGCCGAAGAGCAGCGAGAGCGGCAGGATCACCCGGTAGCTCGACCCGGCGAGCAGCCGGACGGTGTGCGGCACGATGATCCCGACGAAGCCGATCAGGCCGGACGCGGAGACGGCGGCGGCGGTGCCGAGCGAGGCGGCGGCGATGAGCAGGTAGCGGGACCGCTGCGGGTGCAGCCCGAGGCTCGTGGCCTCGTCGTCGCCGACGGAGAGCACGTCGAGTTCCCGCCGGTGCAGCAGCACCACGAACGCGGTGATCAGGAAGTACGGCAGCACCAGCCGCACGTCGTGCCAGCCGGCGGTGGCGAGCCGCCCGAGCAGCCAGGAGTAGACCTGCTGGATGCTGTCGGAGTTGCGTTGCAGCAGGTAGGTCTGCCCGGCCGAGAGGAACGCGGAGACGGCCACGCCGGCGAGGATCAGCGTGGCGGTGGAGCGGCCGCGCCCGCCGGAGACGCCCAGCAGGTAGGTCATCGCCACCGCGCCGATCGAACCGACGAACGCGGCCAGCGGGATGGTGAGCGGCAGCCCGGTCAGCGCGCCGCCCGCCCCGGCGCCGAGGGTGATGACCGCCGTGACCGCGAGCCCGGCCCCGGCCGCCACCCCGAGCAGGTACGGGTCGGCCAGCGGGTTGCGGAACACGCCCTGGTAGCAGCCGCCGGCCAGGGCCAGCAGCCCGCCGACCAGCAGCCCGAGCACCACCCGGGGCAGCCGCAGTTCGGTGACGATGGCGATCTCGCGCTCGGAGAGCCCGCTGTCGAGCCGTACGCCTGGGATGAGGTTCAGCAGCTCGGCCGCGACGCTGCCCGGCGGCAGGCTGACCGGGCCGAGGGACACCCCGGCGACCAGGGCGACGAGCACCGCGGCGACCCCGGCGGCGAGCCAGCGGGGCCGCAGCCCGGCGGGCCGGGACGCGGGGAGCGTCCCGGCCCGCCGGGCGGGCGGCGCCTGCACGAGCGGACGGCTCATGGACGGGTGCGGGTCACGCGGGGACCTTGGCGGTGGCGTCGACGATCACGCGGAGCAGGTCCACCACGCGGGGTCCCCAGCGGGAGGCGACGTCGTCGTCGAGGGCGACGATCTGGTTGTTCTTGACGGCCGTGACGCCCGCCCAGCCGGCGCGCGCCTTGACCGTCTCCGCGCTCTGCTTGCAGCACCTGGTGTCGGCGAGGAAGACGAAGTCCGGGTCGGCCTTGACGATGACCTCCTGGGAGAGCTGCGGGTAGCCGCCGCTCTTGCCGTCGGCGTCGGACGCGTCGGCGATGTTCTCCAGGCCCACCATGGTGTAGAGCGAGCCGATGAAGGTCTTGCTGGTGGCGGTGTAGAGCTCCGGGCCCAGCTCGTGGTAGTAGGTGAGCTTCTCGGCGCGCTTCGGCAGGTCGGCGACCAGCTTGGTGATGTCGTCCTTCATGCGCTTCGTCACGTCGGCGGCCTCGTCCGCGTGGCCGGTGAGGGCGCCCAGCTCGGTGATCTGCCGGTAGCTGTCGTCGAGCGTGGTCGCGGCCGGGGTCTGGTAGACCGGGATCTTCAGCGCGGTGAGCTGATCGACGATCTTGTTGCGGTCGTCGGAGAGGACCACCAGGTCGGGGCTCTTGCCGGCGATCGCCTCGGCGTTCGGGGTGAAGCCCGAGAGGTCGCTCTTCGGCGCGTCGGCCGGGAAGTTCGACTGGTCGTCGACGGCGGTGACCTGCTTGCCGGCGCCGATGGCGAAGAGCATCTCGGTGGCCGTCGGACTGAGCGAGACGATCTTCTCGGGCCGCTTCTCCAGCGTCACCGTGCCCACGGTCACGGGGAAGGCGGCGCCGGCCGAGCTGGCGCCGGCGGCGGGGGTGTCGTCGGAGCTCTTCTCGGCGCAGGCGCCGAGGGCGAGCGCGGCCACCGCGAGGGTCGCGGCGAAGAGCCGGGGGGTACGTCTGAGCACGGGTCCTCCTGTCGGTCGAGGAGCGTGGTGCTTCGCCGACAGGGAGCGGTGGCGCCCGTCCGCGAGGCGCCCTTCCTCGAGAGCGCGTGTCGCGACCACGGACGCAGGCGACCTGGCTCGTCCCCGCCACGCCGGAGTGCGGCGGTGGCGGGACATCACAGTTGCGGGACAGCGCCGGTTTCGCACCGGCTTCGCTGCGCGTGGTCGGTAGAACGGTAGCGCACGCCCCGGACGTGCCTCGACGATCCAGGGCGCATCGGCGCTCGTTGATCACCAACGAGCGGTGACACGCCCTGGATCGACGTCCGCGGAGAGGGGTGGTGGGGCCCCGCCGGGGGCGGGACGGGGCCCCACCGGGTCAGGAACTGGTGATGGTGACGTTGTCCACAGCCGCCTCGACCAGGCTCGCGCCCGAGGCGTCCGCCGCCTCGACGAGGATCCGCACCGACTGACCGGCGTACGGGGTGAGGTTGGCGTTGGCCACCGCCCAGGCGCCGTTGCGGTTGGTGGCCGCCCCGGACTGGGTGAACAGGACCGTGGTGCCGCCGTTGTGCACCACGCTCACCCGGAGGTAGTCGGCCGACGAGGCGTTCGAGCCGTGGGCCAGGTACCAGGCGAGGGAGAGCGTCAGCGTGCCGCTCGACGGCAGGGTCACCGCCGGCGACCGGGCGCTGGTCACGCCGCCGTCGAGGTCGTGGTCACCGGCCGCCGTGCCGGCCAGCCGGCCGGTGACGAGGTCGTTGGCGCCGGCGTACGGGGTGAGCTGCTTCGCCCCGCTGGAGTTGGTCGCCTGGGCGGCGCCCCGCTCGAACGCCCCGGCGGTCGCGGTGTCGGTGCCGTTGGGGTTGATGGTCCAGCCGGTGGCCGTCTCGAAGGTGTCCGACCAGACCGTGGTGCCGCCGCCACCGCCGCAGTACTGGTCCTGCTTGCCGATGACCCGGTACGGGCAGTCGGCGTACTCGCTGATCAGCAGGACCGCCTCCCGGTTCCGCGAGGTCTGGGCGGGGATCACCTCGTCGGGCGGGTAGAAGCCGCCACCGCCGGCCGAGCCGGGGTACATCTCGAAGGTGTACGCCCAGATGCCGTGCTGGCCCCACATCCAGTCGATGCTGTCCCCGTCGGTGATGTAGAGGTCGCTGGACTGCTGCGGGGTGTAGCCGTTGGTGTTCGCCATCTGCTGGCCCAGCGTGGCGAAGGTGTTGTACTGGTCCGTCGACATCCCGGGGGCGGTGTTGTTGTACGTGTAGCCGAACGGCCAGAGCACCAGCTCCGAGTACGTGTGGAAGTCGATGTTGGCCTTGATCTGCTGGGTGCCGCCGACGACCCGGCTGTTCACGAAGTTCCGCAGCGCCTGCGTCTCCGGCGCGGAGAACGCCGACGGGCCCCGGTAGGTGTCCGACGAGGTCGAGCCGGACGAGCCACCGCAGCAGCCCCACTGGTAGGACCAGTTCCGGTTCAGGTCGGTCCCGATGTACGACGAGCCGCTGTTCGGCTGCCGGTTCTTGCGCCAGGAGCGGTAGGAGCCGGTGGCGATGTCGTACTCGCTGCCGTCCGGGTTGACCGTCGGCACGATCCAGATCTCCCGGCTGTTCACGATGCTGGTGATCCGGGAGTCGCTGCCGTAGCTGTCGGTGAAGAGGTTGAGCAGGTAGACCGCCATCTCGACGGTCAGGTGCTCGCGGGCGTGCTGCTGCGAGTTGAACAGGATCTCCGGCTCGTTCTCGTCGGTGGCGACGTTGTCGGAGATCTTCACCGCCATCAGGTCCCGGCCCTCGTAGGAGGAGCCGATGCTGATCTTCCGGGCGATCGAGGGGTGGTCCGCGACCACCTTGTTCACCAGGGCGGTCAGCTCGGCGTAGTCGTGGTAGTTGGAGTCGGCGGGCGGGAAGGCGGCCGTGCCGACGTCCCCCTCGGCGTGGCTGTGGCCGTGGTCGTCGGCCGACGGGGCGGGGACCGCCTCCAGCCGGAAGCCGAGCCGGGTGATGGCCGCCGCCTCGGCGGGGGTGGCCGAGACGTTCAGCACGCCGTGCTCGACGAAGTCGATGGCGGCGCCGGTGCCGGCGACGGCGGTGCGGTCGGCGACCGTACGCGGGCCGAGCACCCGGTACGACGTCGCCGCGGAGTCGGCCCGGTCCGGGGCCGGCCGGGCTGTGGCCGGCGCGGCGGCGACCGTAAGCAGGGCGAACCCGGCTGCTACGGCGACCGCCAGGCGACGGCGGAGGGTGGTGTTGCGGAAGGCCATGGACAACCTCCTCGGGGGGCGGGAGGAGATCCCGCTCGGTGGAGGACACTTCACCACCGCTCACATGGTCATATCAACATCCATCGCTGCCCACTTTGCATGTCATCCTGATCCTCACATCGGCAAGGATTTTCCAACTGTCGGCCTCTGGCGAAAGTTCCTTCCGGGCGGGACACTGACCCGCAACGATCGTCCGTCCCTGCGGAGGACCCATGGCCAGAACACGCCTGCGTACGGCCGCCCTCGCGGCCGCCACCGCACTCACCCTTCTCGGCACCGCGGCACCCGCCGTCGCCGCGCCCGTAACGGCACCGTCGACCACCCGCCCGGTGGTCCACGACGAACAGATCACCTTCCAGGACTGGTCCCGCTACCCCGACTGGCGTCGCGGCACCCACGCCGGCACCAGGGCCGTCCCCGGCCTCCGGCCGGGTGTGACGCTGGCCCGGCCGCTCGGCACCACCGACTACACCGACCCGCACACCGGCGTCACCAAGAGCTGGGAGTACGCGACCTGGACCTCCCCGGTCACCCGGATCGGCTTCGACGCCACCGAGCTGATCGCCTCGTGGAACGCGGACACCCCGGCCGGCACCTGGATCCAGGTGGAGATGCAGGGCACGTACAACACCGGCGTCCAGACCAAGTGGTACGTGATGGGGCGGTGGGCCTCCGGCGACGCCGACATCAAGCGCACCAGCGTCAACCGGCAGGGCGACCCCTGGTCGACCATCTGGACCGACACCTTCAGCATCGACGACGCCTCCGTCGGGGTGCTGCTGCGGGAGTACCAGCTGCGGCTCACCCTCTACAAGGCCCCGGGCCAGCGCGCCGCGCCGGTCGTGCACACCGTGGGCGCGATGAGCTCGAACGTCCCCGACCGGTTCACCGTCGAGCCGAGCAGGGGCGGCATCGCCTGGGGCAGGGAACTCAACGTCCCCCGCTACTCGCAGAACGTCCACGCCGGCCACTACCCCGAGTACGACGGCGGCGGCCAGGCCTGGTGCTCCCCCACCTCCACCACGATGGTGATCGAGTACTGGGGCCGCAAGGCGTCCGAGGAGGACACCTCCTGGGTCGACCCGACCTACCCGGACCCGACGGTCAACCACGCCGCCCGGATGGTCTACGACTACCAGTACGACGGCGCGGGCAACTGGCCCTTCAACACCGCGTACGCGGCCAGCTTCCCCGGCCTGGAGGCTCGGGTCACCCGGCTGCACTCGCTGGACGAGGTGGAGCGCTTCATCGCCGCCGGGATCCCGGTGGTGACCAGCCAGTCCTTCCTCGCCAGCGAGCTGGACGGGGCGAACTACGGCACCTCCGGGCACCTGTTCGTCATCGTCGGCTTCACCGCCGAGGGCGACGTGATCGTCAACGACCCGGCCTCGTCGAGCAACGACGTGGTGCGCAACGTCTACAAGCGTGAGCAGTTCGAGCAGATCTGGCTGCGGACCAAGCGGATCAACGCCAGCGGCGGGGTGTCCGGCGGCTCCGGCGGCGTCGTCTACCTGATCAAGCCCACGTTGAAGCCGTGGCCGAAGGTCGCAGGCTCCACCAACTGGTGACCTGACACCGACCCGACCGAGGGGTCCGCGTCGCCCGGCTCAGCCCGGCGACCGGGCCCCTCGGCCGTTCCGGACGAGTCCCGTCCTTCGAGAGGTGCCGGCCGGATGTCTACGGGTCGGCCGGCTTGCGACGTTGATAGGGCGTGACCTTCGAGGAGTACGCCTTCACCCGCACTTCGGCACTGGTGCGGCTCGCCCGGTTGCTGACCGGTGACGAGCATCGGGCCGAGGACCTGGTTCAGGATGTCCTCGCCAGGGCGTACGCCCGCTGGGCGCGCATCTCCCGGACGGATCGACCCGATGCGTACGTCCGTCGGATGCTCGTCAACGCCCACCACTCGTGGTGGCGCCGGCGCAGCAGCCAGGAGATCTCCGTCGCCGACGTGCACGATCGGCCGGGCGCTACGGACGAGGCCACCGGTGTCGCCGAACGCGACGCGCTGTGGCGGCTCGTCCGCACCCTGCCGGCGCGTCAACGCACCGTGATCGTCCTGCGCTACTACGAGGATCTCGACGACACGTCGATCGCCGAGATCATGGACTGTTCCACCGGCACAGTCCGTACCCACGCGATGCGGGCCCTGACGGCACTCCGCAGGCGGCAGGAAGCATCCGCCTCCGTCCGGACTGGAGGAGAGTTCTGATGTCCAGCGACCTCGGTCAGCAGCTCGCCACGACGCTCAGGCAGCACGCGGGCGGCGACATCGACCCCACGCCGATCGTGGAGCACGCCCGGCGTCGCGGCCACCGCCTCCGGCTGCGTCGCCGCTGGCTGGCCACCGGGGGAACGGCAGCAGCGTGCGTCGTCCTGGCCGCTGCTGCGGTCATGGTGGTTCCGTTCAATCGGGCACCCGATGGCGCGATCCTGCCGGCCACGGCACTCGTGCTGCCGGACGCACCGGGCCAGCCCGGTGCCATCGCACGGCCCGAGGTCGTGGGGGCCGATCCCGCAGTGGTGCACTTCACGACCGACAGCCTGGTCAGTGGTGCCTCGTCCGCGACCTGGAGCGCCGGCCGTGGGGTCGAGAGCGTCGAGTTCCGGGGCCCGTCCGGGCAGGCCCGGTTCGCGTTGGCGCGCAGCGTCGCGACCCTCGACGGGCTGCAACAGACGCTGTCGTCGGCGGGACGACCTCAGCCGCCGGCCGATGTGCGAGTCGGCGGCCGCCCGGGGACCGCCTGGTTCGATCCGTCCGGCGACAGGAAACTGTGGTTCGTCCGTTGGCAACCCGTTGACGGTCTCTGGGCTCAGCTCGACATCTACGCGGTCGGCCGCGACGAGGCGACGGAAGCGGCGAGTCGCGTCCGGTTCGACGGCGCCCGCCGCTGCGTGGTGCCGTTCCGCCTGCGGTCGCTGCCGCCGGGTGGGCGGCTGCTCGGCTGCTCGGTCACGCTTCTCCGGTCGGAGCACGGTTCCTTCGAGGAGGCGTCGCTGACGGTGGGGGACGATTCCGGGCGCTGGCTGACGGTTCGGGCGCAACCCGTGCCGGGGCGCGACGCCAGGGAAGCCGACCTCGTCGCAGGGCCCTACCGGGCACGCCGGCAGGGCAGCGACGTGCTGGAGATGTTCGTCGAGCCATGCGTCGTCGAGGCGTTCCTCAAGGGTTGGGGGAACGGCTACACCGAGCCGGAAGGCCTGACGGTGCTGAGCGGGTACCAGCCGGTCCACGACCTCGACGACCCCGACACCTGGTGACACCACCGCGGCGCCGACAGGGCGGATTCCACCGTCGCTCGTCCTGCCGCCGTGCGATCGGAAATCAGGCCGGAATCGATGGCAACAGTGGACTACACTCGCACTCCCATCGAAGGAGGCGAATATGGCGGACTGCTCGAAGTGCGGGCGATCAAAGAACTACGCGGGCGAATGCATGTACTGCTGGGGCCGGGAGGCGGGAGACGACTCAAACGCCGGGAAGACCATTCGCCTCCCGAACTCCGATTCGAGGCGCGACGTAAACACCGGGCAGACCTACCACCCGAAGAGTTCCGGCTGCCTCGTGCTCGCCGTGCTCACACTGTCGCTGTCCGGGCTCATCCCCGGCGTGCTGCTGATGTGGCACCTGGCAGTCTGACGGTCCGGCCGCCGGACGCCCCTGGTCAGGGGTGTTCGCGGGAGGTGGCACCGGGGGCACATCTACCGGGTCCGCCACAGCGGCCGTGACGCGCCCGCCGACGTCGGCCCGGGGCAGGCCGGGACCACATCGCCGACGCGCTAGTTGGAGGGCTTCTCCTGGTCCTGGTCCTCGCCGGCGAGGGCGGAGCGGAGCCGCTCCTTCTCGGCGCGACGACGCTCGGCGGCGGTGGCCATCTCCTCGGCCATCTCGTCCCGCCAGCCCTTCAGCAGGAAGAACGACAGGGCGGCCGAGAAGGCCAGCGCCACCATCAGCTTGATGAAGATGTTCATCTCGACCAGCCAGAGGGCCGCCAGCACGGCGACGAACAGGCCGAGCCGGCCCAGCGTGTACTTGACCGCCGCGCTCACGTTCCGCACTCCGTTCTCCGCGCCGGGGCTCCGGCGGCAGGTTCAGCCCGTCCGGCGGGCCAGCCAGTGGACGCCGTGGAACCAGACCACCGCGTACCCGAGGGTGAAGGTCGCCGCCCCCAGCCCGCCGGAGAGCAGCGGCGGGAGACCGGCGGCGAGGCCGGCCACCACGAGCCCGGCGACCACGCCCACCGCGGCGGCTGCCAGCGCCGACACCACCCGGGCCGCGCCGAACTCCCAGGCGCGGAAGTCGTCCCAGAACAGCCAGGCCGGCAGGATGATCGCCAGCCAGCCGTTCGACCGCCCGAACTCGCCGCTACCGATGAGCGCGAACGCCCAGTCGAACAGCACCACCGCCAGCACGCCGATGACCAGGCCGGCCAGGCTCACCCCGAGCAGGTCGCCCAGGGTGAGGATGCGCCCCTCGGCGTCGCGCCGGGGGAATCCGCTCCGCTGCTCGGTCATGGTCTGGAAGGGTACGTGCCGACTCAGGCCCAGACCTGCTGCGGCTCGGCGCGGCGCTCGGCCAGGGATGCGGGGGCGTCGTACTCGCGGACCACCTCGTAGCGGGTGTTCCGTTCGACGGGGCGGAAGCCGGCGTCCCAGATCAGGTGCAGCAGGTCGTCCCGGTGCATCGTGTTCGGGGTGCCGTACGAGTCGGCGTCGTGGGTGATCTTGTATTCGACGACCGAGCCGTCCAGGTCGTCGACGCCGAAGTTGAGCGAGAGCTGGGCGACCGACAGCCCGTGCATGACCCAGAAGCACTTCACGTGCGGGACGTTGTCGAAGAGCAGCCGGGAGACCGCGAAGGTCTTCAGCGACTCGGCCGGCGAGGCCATCGTCGTCCGGGCCTGGATCCGGTTACGGATCTTGCCGTCCGCCGAGTCGACGAAGTCGTGCTGGTAACGCAGCGGGATGAAGACCGCGAAGCCGCCGGTCTCGTCCTGGAGCTCGCGCAGCCGCAGCACGTGGTCCACCCGGTGCCGGGGCTCCTCGATGTGGCCGTAGAGCATCGTCGCCGGGGTCTTCATGCCCTTGCTGTGCGCCAGGGCGTGGATCCGCGACCAGTCCTCCCAGTGGCAGGCGTGGTCGACGATGTGCTGGCGGACCTCCCAGTCGAAGATCTCCGCGCCGCCGCCGGTCAGCGACTCCAGGCCGGCGTCCATCAGCTCGTCGAGGATCTCGTCGGCGCTCAGCCCGCTGATCTTCTCGAACCACTGCACCTCGGTCGCGGTGAAGCACTTGAGCTTGACGTTCGGCAGCGCCGCCTTCAGCTCGCGCAGCACCTTCGGGTAGTAGCGCCAGGGCAGGGTCGGGTGCAGGCCGTTGACGATGTGCAGCTCGGTGAGCTGCTCGTCCTCCATCTCCTTGGCCTTGCGGA
This sequence comes from Micromonospora sp. CNZ303, assembly GCF_004345505.1. Classification (NCBI taxonomy): domain Bacteria; kingdom Bacillati; phylum Actinomycetota; class Actinomycetes; order Micromonosporales; family Micromonosporaceae; genus Micromonospora; species Micromonospora sp. CNZ303. The sequence continues at coordinate 491,093 of NZ_SLVT01000002.1, forward strand.
CCGCCTCGTCGATGCGCATCGTGTAGGCGTCCTTCTCGCCCGGCTTGCGCTGGAACGAGCAGTACGCGCACGAGGCAGAGCAGACGTTGGTCAGGTTGAGGTGCCGGTTGACGTTGAACATCACCCGGTCGCCGTTGAGCTCGGTGCGCCGGTGGTGCGCCAGCCGGCCGAGCCACGCGAGGTCGTCGCTGTCGTAGAGGGCGATCCCGTCCTCACGGGTCAGCCGCTCGCCGGCGTACACCTTCGCTTCGAGCTCACGCTTGAGTCCGGCGTCCATCGAAAGCCACGTCCCTTCCACCTGCGGTAGGAATCGAGCGTACGTCGGCCCGCCGACGCCGCCGCAGCATGGTCGGCCTCCGTGCGCAGGTTCACCGAACTCTCAGGCTCCCGTTACCTGCCGACGCATCGACATCGTTGCCTGGGTGCGGTAAGACAGGGTGGGACGTTCACCACACACTGGTAGCGTCCCCACGGCCGCGCCCACCCGGCGCGGCGACGCAGGCCGGACGGGGAGCGGAATGGTCGACAGCAGGCACGGGCGACGGCAGCGACGGCGGAGTCCGGTGATCTCGCCGGTGCTGCGCCCGGCGCTCTGGTCCGCCCTGCTCGGCGCCGTCGTCGCCACGGTCCTCGCCAACCCGGTCCAGGCCGACCCGTCGCTGCCCACCAGCGTCCCCGACACCGGGTCCCGGCCGTCCTACAGCGGCCAGCTCCAGCTTCCCGGCGGCACGCCGGTCCCCGGGCTGCCGGGCACGGTCCCGGGGTTGCCGGGCACGGTCCCCGGCGTGCCGGCCGGCAACGTCGGCAACGGCCCGCTCGCCGCCCAGATCTACGCCGCCGAGGCCCAGGTCGGGCAGCTCCGTGACCAGCTGCTCCTGCTCCAGCAGAAGCGCACCGAGGCCGAGACGCAGCGTGCCACCGCCGAGCGCAACCTCGCCCTCGCCCGGGACGCGGTGGCGCGCGCCCAGGAGGCCGCCGACGCCGCCGCCGCGGGCGCCTTCAAGGCCGCCGCCGCCCTCCCGCCGGGCGAGTTCGCCAACGACCTGCACGAACTGAGCCGGCTCTCCCGGATCATCCGGGGCGAGAAGGCCGAGGGCGGCACCACCGCCGCCCAGGGCGAGGTGTCCCGGGCCCGCACCGGCGAGCAGGCCGCCAGCCAGGCGATGGTCTCGGCCGACTCCCTCCTCACGGGCGCCAGGACGGAGTATGCCGCCGGCGAGAAGGCCCTGCGCGCGGCCGAGAAGAAGCTGGACAAGCTGAAGCGGGACAACGCCGCCCAGCTCGTCGAGATCGAACGCCAGCAGGAGGCCGCCGAGCAGCGTCTCGGCGCCGGCTACCTCGGCAACGAGACCGCCAACGGACTGGCCGCCCACCCGACGGCGCTGAAGGCCCTGGCGTACGCCAAGGCGCAGCTCGGCGATCCCTACCTGTGGGCCGCCGAGGGGCCGGACCGGTTCGACTGCTCCGGCCTGATCTACGCCGCCTACCGGTCGGCGGGCTACTACGGGCTGCCCCGGGTCTCCCGGGACCAGTACTACGCCACCCGGTCCCGCACCGTGTCCCGCACCGCGCTGCTCCCCGGTGACCTGCTCTTCTTCGCCTCCGGCACCAGCTGGACGACGATCCACCACATGGGCATGTACGTCGGCGGCGGCAAGATGATCCACGCGCCGACCACCGGCGACGTGGTGAAGATCTCCACCGTGCGCTGGTCGCGCCTCTACGCCGCCACCCGCGTCATCGGGGCGGTGCCCGCACCGGTCAGCACCCCCTCGCCGACGCCGACGCCGAGCAAGCCGCCCGCGACGAAGCCGCCGACCAGCCCGAAGCCGACCCCGTCGCCGACCTCGCCGTCGCCGAGCCCGTCAACAAGCCCGTCGACGACACCGTCGACCTCGCCGTCCGCGACGCCGACCGGCACCCCCTCGCCCACGGCCACGCCCAGCACGTCGACCTCGCCGTCGCCGTCGCCGAGCAGATCGGGCGGCTCGTCGCCGAGCGCCTCGGCCGGCAGTGTGGCGCCGACCACGGCGCAGAGCAGTTCCGGTCCGGCGGCCAGCACCTCGGCCAGCACGTCGGCCACCGCCTCCGCGAGCACCGGCAGCTGACCACGGTCCCCGGGCCGACCGACGGGATCGGCCCGACATCGTCCCCGGAACACGCTCCGGCTGTGCCGTCGGGCCGGAATGTGGCACCGTGACAGACAGGCACGCCCGGTCCGATGTCGCGGATCCGGGCGCGAGCGTGCGCGGAGGGCGAGCATGGCCGAGCAAGAGGTTCCGGCGGAGCCGGTCGACCACGGATCCGCGCCCGACCGGAGCCGTGCCGGGGCACCACGTCCCCTGACGTCCGTCGGCGCACCGACGCCGGCCACAGCCGACGGCGCGGCGGGGCCGTCCGGGTCGTCGACCGAGCCGCCTCCCGACGACGTACGCCGACAGCCCGCCGCGCCGGCCCGGGGCCGGGTGTCCGTGGCCACCGCCGCCGCGCCCGGCGGGAGCGACGCGCTGCCGTCGACCGGCCCGAGCGCCAGCACCACCTACCGGGCCGCCGGGACGGGTGCCCCGGCGGCCACCCCGGTCCCCGGGCAGCGGGGCACGGCGGGGGCGCGGGCCAGCGCCGCCGTACCGGGCATGCAACGGATCTCGGCCGACGAGGCCGGGGCCATCCGTTCCCGGACGGGCGAGGCCCGGATCTACCGGGCGGCGCCGGTCAACCCGGAGCCGCCGGAGCCCGCCCAGCCGCCCGAGCCGGCGCAGCCGCCGACCCCGCCGGTCCCGGAGCCCGAGCCGGCGCCGGCCCCCACTCCGCCGGTGCCGGGTCCGAACCCACCGTCGCCGGCCCCTCCGGTCCCGGCCCCGACGCCGCCGGTCCCCGGTCCCTACCCGCCCGGCCCGGTGCCCCCGGGACCGGGACCCAGGCCGCCGGCACCGGTACCGCCCGTGCCGGGTCCGCCCACGCCGCCACCCGGGCCGCCGGTGCCCGCCCCGCCGCCCCCGCCCGGCCCGACCCCGGCGCCACCGTTCCCGCCGCCGCCCCTCACGGCCGCCGCGAGCGCCGGACCGGTACCGGGCCCCGTCGCGGGCGCGCCGCCGTTCTCCGCGCCCCCGGCGGTCGTGCCTTCGTTCTCCGCGCCGCCGTCATCCGCGCCCCCGGCGGTCGCTCCCCCGTCATCCGCGCCGCCGTTCTCCGCGCCGCCGTTCTCCGCGCCCCCGGCGGTCGTGCCCTCGTTCTCCGCGCCGCCGTTCTCCGCGCCTCCGGCGGTCGCGCCCTCGTTCTCCGCCCCTCCGGCATCCGCGCCGCCGTTCGCCTCGCCGCCGGTGTCCGGGCCGCCGGGCGTGCCCGCTCCCGCGCTGCCGGGCTGGCCGCCGCCCACCAACCCGGGTGACCGCCGGCCCGGTGGTGCCGAGCCGGCCACCGCCCCCCGGGAGGCACGCCGGCTGAGCACTCGCGTCGACGGCGGCTCGGCCACGCGCGTCGGGCAGGCCGAGGGCGCCCCCGCGGGCCGCTACGACGGCGGACCCGACCTGGGCACCATCTACGGCGCGGGTGCCGGAGCCGGCACCGACGGCCCCGGCTTCAGCACCGTCTCGTTCCCGAACAACCCGGTGGAGAACTCCGGCTCGCTGACCGGGCACATCCTGGCCCAGGGCTGGACGGAGACTCCCATCGAGCAACGGTCCAGCACGACCAAGGTGGTGGTCGTCCTGGCCGCCTCGCTGGGCCTGCTCGTGGCGATCAGCGTGCTGGTCGTGCTGCTCGCCAACGACACGGTGGGTGGGCTGGTGGGCGGCGTCCTGAGCAAGTGAGCCGCGTACGACGACGATGGTGAGCCCGCCCACTACCCGTCCGTGGTCGGGTGGCGGGTTCGTCCTGTCGCCGTACACTGGTGGGGATCACTGACCCGGCGCGCCCTGCGCGCCCATGGGCGATCTTGCGGGCGATTCGGCGGCGTTCAGCTGCGGCAGGCCATCGCGAAGATGCGCCCCGCTCGAAAGGCATTTCTTGACGACCTTTGCTGAACCCAGCACGTTCCTGCCCGCCCTCGACTCCGCCGACGCGCAGACCGCCGTCGAGCGGGACGGCACCGTCCAGGACCCGGCCGCCCCGGTGACGCCCGAGGCCACCGACTTCGCCGCGCTGGGGCTGCCCCAGCCGCTCGTCCAGGCGCTCGCCCGGCAGGGCATCACCACCCCGTTCGAGATCCAGCGCGCCACCATGCCCGACGCGCTCGCCGGCCGCGACGTCCTCGGCCGGGGCCAGACCGGATCCGGCAAGACCCTGGCCTTCGGCCTGCCCCTGCTGGCCCTGGTCGCCGACCGCAACCGGGCCCGGCCGTTGCGCCCCCGGGCCCTGGTCCTGGTGCCGACCCGGGAACTCGCGATGCAGGTCAACGACGCGCTGATGCCGCTCGGCAAGGCCGTCGGCGTGTTCCTGAAGACCGCCGTCGGCGGCGTGCCGTACGACCGGCAGATCGACGCGCTGCGGCGCGGGGTGGAGATCATCGTGGCCACCCCGGGCCGGCTGGGCGACCTGATCGCCCGGGGCGTCTGCCACCTGGACGACATCGAGGTCACGGTCCTCGACGAGGCCGACCAGATGGCCGACATGGGCTTCCTGCCCGAGGTCACCGAACTGCTGGCGAAGACGCCGGCCGGCACTCAGCGGCTGCTCTTCTCGGCCACCCTGGACGGCGACGTCGACGCGCTGGTCAAGCGGTTCATGACCGACCCGGTGACGCACTCCACCGCCCCGTCCACCGCCTCGGTGTCCACCATGGACCACCACATGCTGCTGATCCCGCCGCACGACAAGTTCCCGGTCGCCGCGTCCATCGCGGCCCGGGACGGCCGCACGATGGTCTTCGCCCGCACCCAGCTCGGCGTCGACCGGCTGGTCGAGCAGCTGGCCGCCGTCGGCGTACGGGCGGGCGGGCTGCACGGCGGCAAGACCCAGCGGATGCGTACCCGCACGCTGGCCGAGTTCCGTGAGGGACGGGTGAACGTCCTGGTCGCCACGGACGTGGCGGCCCGGGGCATCCACGTCGACGGTGTCTCGCTGGTGCTGCACGTAGACCCGCCGAAGGACCCGAAGGACTACCTGCACCGCGCGGGGCGTACCGCCCGGGCCGGCGAGTCCGGCGCGGTGGCCACGCTGGTGCTGCCGAAGCAGCGGCGGACCACGCTCGCCATGTTGGAGAAGGCCGGCGTGGCACCGGCCGAGACCCGGGTGCGGGTCGGCGACCCGGCGCTCGCCGAGCTGACCGGCGCCCGCGAGCCGAGCGGCGTCCCGGTGCGCATCGAGGCCGAGGAGCCGCGCCGGCACGGCGACCGGCCGGGCGGCCCGCGCCGCTACGGCGACCGCGGCACCCGGGGCGAGCGCCGCTACTCCGACCGGCCCCAGGGTGAGCGCCGCTACGGCGACCGGCCGACCGACGGCCGTGGCTACGGCGACCGCCCGCAGGGCGAGCGCCGCTACTCCGACCGGCCCACCGACAGCCGTGGCTACTCCGACCGCCCGCAGGGCGAGCGCCGCTACTCCGACCGGCCCACCGACAGCCGTGGCTACTCCGACCGCCCGCAGGGCGAGCGCCGCTACTCCGACCGGCCCACCGACAGCCGTGGCTACTCCGACCGGCCCCAGGGTGAGCGCCGCTACGGCGACCGACCGACCGACGGCCGTGGCTACTCCGACCGCCCGGCCGACAGCCGCAGCTACGACGACCGGCCGCAGGGCGAGCGGCGCTTCGGCGACCGGGGCGGCTACCGGCCCGAGGGCCGGGGGCGCGACGACCGGCGGGGCTTCGGCGGGCGTCCGCCGGCGCGTACCCACTGACCGACAGCGTCATCCACGAACGCCGTCGCGGGGCTCAGGCTCCGCGGCGGCGTTCGCGCATTCGCTGCCGGTGTCGGCCGGGTCGCGTAACGTCCGGCTCATGCCGACCATGCCGAAGTCGCTCTTCTGGACCCGGACGGACACCGCTGGCGCGGAGCACGCGCTGTTCGACGACGGCCGTGGGCTGACGGCGCGGGGCACGCTCACGGCTGTCGACCCGATCCCCTACACCTGCCGCTACCAGCTCGCCACCGACCCGGAGTGGGCCACCCTCCGCGTCGAGGTCGAGGCGGAGGGCACCGGGTGGCTGCGGAGCGTACGCCTGGAGCGGGTGACCGACGGGTGGCGGGTGACCACCGCCGAGCAGGGTGACCTGGACGCGGCGCTGCGGGCGGCCGGCCACCCGCCGGTCGGGCTGCCCGGCACCGACGACCCGGACCGGCTGGCCGAGGCGGTCGACGTCGATCTCGGCGGGGCGGCGCTGTTCAACGCGCTACCGGTGCGCCGGCTCGGGCTGCCCCGCGCCGCGGCCGACATCCCGCACCGGATCGACGTCGCCTGGGTGCTGGTGCCCAGCCTGCTGGTGGTGCCCGCCGAGCAGGTCTACACCCCGCTCGGCCCTGGCCGGGTCCGCTTCACCAGCGACACCTTCACCGCCGACATCGACCTCGACGGCGACGGCTACGTGGTGCGCTACCCCGGGCTGGCCGAGCGCGTCGACCCGCGCTGACCGGGCTGCGGACGCATCCCCCGACGCCCCGGGCCGGCCAGGCTGGCTCGGCCACCCCGCGGCTCAGGCCGGCCAGGTGCCCGTGCTGAGGAAGCGCTCGACGGTCGCCAGGTGCGGGGTCGGGTCCAGTCCCTGGGCGGCCAGCCAGTCGTCGGAGTAGTAGGTGTCGGCGTAGCGGTCGCCTGCGTCGCAGATCAGGGTGACCACCGAGCCGGTGCGGCCCTCGGCGAGCAGTTCCGCGATCAGCCCGAAGGCGCCCCACAGGTTGGTGCCGGTCGAGCCGCCCACCCGGCGGCCGAGTACGGCCGAGCCGGCGCGCATGGCGGCCAGCGAGGCGGCGTCGGGCACCTGGACCATCCGGTCCACCACCGACGGCACGAACGACGCCTCGACGGTCGGCCGGCCGATCCCCTCGATGCGGGAGCCCCGCCCGGTGCGCACCGACCAGTCGGCGGCCTGCCAGGCGGGATAGAACGCGGAGTTCTCCGGGTCGACCACGCACAACTTGGTGGGCAGCCGCTGGTAGCGGGCGTAGCGGCCGATGGTGGCGCTGGTGCCGCCCGTGCCGGCGCCCACCACGACCCACGCCGGCACCGGGTGCCGTTCCAGGGCCAGCTGTGCGTAGATCGACTCGGCGATGTTGTTGTTGCCCCGCCAGTCGGTGGCGCGCTCGGCGTAGGTGAACTGGTCCATGAAGTGCCCGCCGGAGTCCTCCGCCAGCCAGCGGGCCTCCACGACCACCTTGGCCGGGTCGTCGACGAGGTGGCAGCGGCCACCCTGGAACTCGATCTGGGCGATCTTCTCCGGCGAGGTGGAGGCGGGCATCACCGCGATGAACGGCACTCCCAGCATCCGCGCGAAGTATGCCTCGGAGACCGCCGTCGAGCCGGAGGACGCCTCCACGATCGTGGTCTCCGGGCCGATCCAGCCGTTGCACAGCCCGTAGAGGAAGAGCGAACGGGCCAGCCGGTGCTTCAGCGAGCCGGTCGGGTGCACCGACTCGTCCTTGAGGTAGAGGTCGATCCCCCACGACCGGGGCAGTGGGAACGGCAGCAGGTGGGTGTCGGCGGAGCGGTTGGCGTCCGCCTCCACGGCGGCGATCGCCTCGGTCACCCAGCGCCGGCTGGCCTCGTCGCACCGGTCGATGTGAGTCACGTTCGAAACTTAGCAAGCCCGCTCACCGCGGACCGGCCCCGATCCGGCGGCGTTGGCGGCGCTGCCCGGCCCGGCCGGCCGCGAGGATCAGCGGGGCGAGGCGCACGGCGACGCCGGGCAGCGCGTCGAGGAGTCGGACCTGCGCGCCCCGCCAGCGGGGGACGCTGACCACCGGGCGGGGCCGCCGGGCCAGCCGCGCGGCCCGCCGGGCCACCCGCTCGGGGGCCAGCAGCGTCCCGGTGAAGGAGGCCGCGGCGCCCGGGTCGTCGAGCCGGTCGTGCAGCATCGGCGTCCAGATCCCGTCCGGGCACAGGCACGACACGTGTACGCCCCGGTGCCCGGCCAGCCGCAGGTCGGCGAGGGTGCCGATGCTGAACGCGACGAGGGCGTGCTTGCTGGCGGCGTAGACGGTCTCGCCGGGCGCGGCCACCAGGCCGGCCAGCGACACGACGTTGACCACGTGCCCGTGCCCCTGTTCCCGCATGACGGCGAGGGCGGCGAGGGTGCCGTTCATCGCGCCGAGGGCGTTGACCTCGACCACCCGGCGGCGGGTCGCCGCGTCGTGCTCCCATGAGGGGCCGGTGACGAGGATCCCCGCGTTGTTCACCCAGAGGCCGAGCCCGCCCCGGCCGGCGGCCTCGGCGGCGACGGCGGCGCAGGCGTCGGAGTCGCGTACGTCCAGCGGGCGCGACCAGCCGCCCAGCGGGGCGGCGGCACGGGCCACCGCCTGGTCGTCGTGGTCGGTGAGGAGCACCGGCCAGCCGTCGGCGTGCAGCGCGGCGGCGATGGCGCGGCCGAGGCCGCCGGCCGCGCCGGTGACCACCGCCGTCCCGGGGGCTGGCTTCGTCATCGGCGCACGCTATCGCCGCCCGGCGACCGCGCGCCAGAGCCGGCCGGCCGCGGCCGTCCGACGGTCGGCGGCCGGGGTGGCGGGACGGCGGCCGTCCGACGTCCGACGGCCGACGGCCGACGGCCGACGGCCAAGGGTGACCGGACGCGGTCGTCGGGGCTGGGCAGGGTGGCGGGTCAGGTGGCGGGGGGCACCGGGGCCTGTGGCCGGTTCTCCCACTTCGTGGAGAGGGCGATGCCGGTCCGGGTGGAGGCGACGCCCGGGGTCCGGTTCAGCCGCACGATGAGCCGCTCCAGCTCGGCGATGGTGCCGACCCTGGCCTTGAGCAGGAACGACTCGACGCCGGCCATGAAGTAGCAGGATTCGATCTCGGGCATCTGCCGGAAGACCTCCAGCACGTCGTCGGTGTCGCCGCCGGAGTCCTCGACGATCCCGATGAGCGCGGTGACGGCGAAGCCGATCGCCTCGGGCTCCACCTCCGCCCGGTAGGCCCGGATCACGCCGCTGGACTCCAGCTTGCCGACCCGCTCGTGCACGGCGGGCGCGGAGAGGCCGACCTGCCGGGCCAGCTCGGCGTAGGACAGGCGGGCGTTGCCGCGGAGCAGCTCCACGAGGCTCAGGTCGATGGCGTCCACGGACTGTGACCCTAGCGGTCCGGGCGTAACGTCGGGCATCCGGCGCGCGTTGAACATGACAGGGTGTAGTCGCCTTCAAACCGACAGTCAAGGGAGCCGCACGCAGGTAATATTTCCTAACTTCCCACTCAGTGCGTTTTTCGCGTTTGGCGGACAGGCCAGGTCGCTGGTGCTGTAATTGCCATACGTCCCTCATGACGGCTCTGGGCTCGCACCGGCCGGGGGCAGTGTGTTCAGCCGGGGGCTTCGTCGACGCGAGGAGGGGGCTGTGGACACTGGAGATCGCCTGCTGACACCGGGTGAAGTTGCCGCGCTGTTTCGGGTTGACCCGAAAACTGTGACGCGATGGGCAGCGGCGGGCCGGATAGGCAGCATCCGGACTCCAGGCGGGCATCGCCGGTTTCGGGAATCCGAGGTGCGGGCCCTGCTTGAGGGGGAGGGCATGTTGGACGAGGCGGAAGACGTCGGCAAGCCGCGTAACGCGGGGCCGGCCACCTCGACCGGGCCGGGCCCGGCCAACGCCGGCATGTACTGAATGGTGCGGATCATCACGCGGGCCGGACGAGAGCTCCGGTCCGCGTCACGGTGAGCCGGGCCCGGGTCACTCCCGCGCCACGCCCAGCTCACCCGACCAGCGACGGAACAGCGTGTGCGGTACGCCGAGGGCGTCCAGCACCTTGCCGGCCACGAAGTCGACGAGCTGCGGGGCGGAGGCCGCCGCCCCGGCGCCGTAGAAGCCGGGACTGGCCGGCAGCACCACCGCTCCGGCGTCGTGCAGCGCGATCAGATGCTCCAGGTGGCTGCGGGTCACCGGCGTCTCCCGGGGCACCACCACCACCGGCCGGCGCTCCTTGAGGTTGACCTCGGCGGCCCGCTGCAACAGGTCCTTGGAGAGCCCGATCGCGATGCCGGCGCAGGCCGCCGTGCTCGCCGGGACCACCGCCATCCCGCGTACCCGGTAGGAGCCGCTGCTCGGGCCGGCGGCCAGGTCGCCGGCGGGCCAGTGCCGCACGTCGGCTCCCGCGAGGTCGCGGCCCAGCCAGGCGGCGAGGTCGTCGGCCCAGTGTGCGTCCCGGAACGGGCGCCCGGTCTCGTCGAGGACGGTCAGCCGGGCTGCCCGGGAGACGATCAGGTCCACCGGCTCGCCGGCGTCGAGCAGCGCCCGCACGACGGCCGCCGCGTACGGCGTGCCGGACGCCCCGGAGACTCCGACCACCCATGGTTCGCGCATGCCCTCCAGCCTGCCTGGTCGTCCCCTCCCGATGCCGGGCACCCCCGTCCGGAGCGTCCGTGATGTCCCGCTCGGGGGCCGGTTGTGCGCCGACGGGCGCGATGTCGGGCCGGGAGCGCGCCCATCCCGCCGGCCTGACATGCTGCCGGTGGCGGTTCCCACGCGAAGCGGGATCGCACCGGGGAGGAATCGGTGATGACCGGCGAGGTCCTCTGGTCGCTACGGTCGGAGTGCCCCATTCCGCCCCGGCTCTCGCCGCACGCCGACCGGGTGCAGGAGTGGCTGGTCGGCGTCCTGCTGCCGGGCCTCGGCCTGGCGACTGACGACGCGGCGCCGCAACGGCTGGCGCACGCTGGCGTCGCCCGGTACGCCGGCCGGCTCTACCCCGCCGCCACCGAGGCCGACCTGCGGGCGTTGACGGCCCTGTTCACCTGGTTCTTCCTGGTCGACGACGCGTGCGACCGGCCGGGCCGGCTCGACGCCGACCAGATCCGGGCGCTGCGCGCCGGCGCGCTCACCCTGCTGCACGCCGGTCCCCGGCTCCGGCACGCCGGCCTGACCGGGCCGCTGAGGCGGCTGCTGGTGCACGCGTGGCGGGAGCCGCGCCGGCGGATGCCGGCCCGCTGGCGGCTGCGCTTCGCCGAGGCCGTCGCGGACCATCTCGACGGCACGTGGCGGGAGGCGGCGAACAAGGCGGCCGGCCGTCGCCCCGGCGTCGCCGAGTACGTCGCGCTGCGGCGCGCCACCTCCGCCGCGTACGTGTCGTATCCGCTGGTGGAGTTCGTCACCGGCCGCCCGCTGCCCGACCCGGTCCACCACCACCCGCTGCTGCGAAAGATCGCCGACACCGGCAACGACCTGCTCTCCTGGTACAACGACCTCGCCTCGCTGGAGCGCGACGAGGCCACCTCCGGCGGGCACAACCTGGTGCTCGCGACGGCGGCCGAGCAGCGGGTGCCGGTGGAGACGGCGGTCGGCCTGACGGCCGAGCGCTGGCGGGCGTCGATGCGGCGCTTCGTCGAGCTGCGCGCCGCGGTGCCGTCGTTCGGCCCGGCGCTGGACCAGGCGGTCGCCGACCACCTCGACGGGGTGGCGAACGCCGTCCGCGCCACCGTCGACTGGACCCTGGAGAGCAGCCGCTACGGCGGTAAGGAAGGGCACCTTGTTAACGCCTCCGGTAGAGGAAGGGGCCCTTCCTAACGGGCTGGCCCGGCCGCAGCCGACGACAGCCGGCGCCCGCAGGGCGAGCAACGGCCCAGGGTCAGGCGCGCAGGCCGAGGCGGACGACCAGGTCGAGCAGGGCGAAGACGAACAGCGCGATGCCGACGAAGCCGTTGGCGGTGAAGAAGGCCCGGTTGACCTTGCTCAGGTCGGTCGGGCTGACCACCAGGTGCTGGTAGCCGAAGGCGACGGCGGTCAGCGCCAGACCCACCCACCAGAGCCAGCCGAAGCCGATCAGCGCCCCGAACCAGACGAACAGCGCGAACGTCACCACGTGCGCGACGGTGGAGGCGTGCAGCGCGAACCGCAGCCCGTAGCGGGCCGGCACGCTGTGCACGCCGATCTGCCGGTCCACCTCGGTGTCCTGGCAGGCGTAGATCAGGTCGAACCCGCCGATCCATAGGCCGACGGCCACGCCGAGCAGCCACGCCGGCCAGGAGCCGTCGAGGGTGCCGGTGACGCCCAGCCAGGCACCGACCGGGCCGACAGCCTGGGCGATCGCCAGGATGGCGTGCGGCCAGTTGGTGAACCGCTTGCCGTACGGGTAGACGACCAGCGGGACCACGGCGAGCGGCGCGAGCACCAGGCAGAGCGGGTTGAGCAGGGCGGCGGCGGCGAGGAAGACCACGAGCGCGACCGCCGCGCCGGTCCAGGCCGTCCGCACGCTGACCGCCCCGGTGACCAGCTCCCGGCCGGCGGTACGGGGGTTCCGCGCGTCGATCCGCCGGTCCAGGATCCGGTTGGCGGCCATCGCGAACGTCCGCGCGCCGACCATCGCCACGGTGATCAGCAGCAGGTCCAGCCACCGGACCCGCCCGCCGTCGACCTGCATGGCGGTGAGCGCCGACAGGTACGCGAACGGCAGCGCGAACACGGAGTGCTCGATCGCCACCAGCTTGAGGAAGGACTTCACCCGGCCCGGTCGCTGCACCGGTTCGACGGCGGTGGCCATCAGATGCCGTACTCCTTCCAGCGCTTGTCGACCAGGGAGACGACCTCGGGGGCCATCCGCATCTCCTCCGGCCAGCCCCGGGTGTAGCCCTCCTCGGGCAGCTTGCGGGTCGCGTCGACGCCCGCCTTGCCGCCCCAGAACTGCTGGTACGACGCGTGGTCCAGGTGGTCCACCGGGCCCTCGGTGAGCAGCAGGTCCCGGGCGTAGTCGACGTTGCCGAAGGCGCGGAAGGCGACCTCGTTGTAGTCGTGCACGTCGCAGTCCTCGTCGACGATCACGATCAGCTTGGTCAGCGACATCATGTGCGCGCCCCAGATCGCGTTCATGACCTTCTGGGCGTGCTTCGGGTAGCGCTTGCGGATCGACACGATCGCGCAGTTGTGGAAGACCCCGGCGGCGGGCAGGTCGTAGTCGACGATGTCCGGGATCAGGAAGCGCAGCAGCGGCGCGAAGATCCGCTCGGTGGCCTTGCCCAGGCCGTGGTCCTCCTGGGGCGGCTGGGACGTGACGATCGTGTGGTAGACCGGGTCGCGCTGCGTGGTCATGCACTCGATGTGCATCACCGGGAAGGGCTCCACCGGGGTGTAGAAGCCGGTGTGGTCGCCGAACGGGCCCTCCGGGAGCCGCTCACCCGGCTCGATGTAGCCCTCCAGGACGATCTGCGCGTGCGCCGGCACCTGCAACGGGACGGTCAGGCAGTCCACCATCTCGACCCGCTCGCCGCGCAGGTACCCGGCGAACAGGTATTCGTCGATGTCGGCGGGGAGCGGCGCGCTGGCCGAGTACGCCACCGCCGGGTCGGTGCCGATGGCGATCGCCACCGGCAGGCGCTGGCCGAGCCGCTCGGCGACCGCGTGGTGCGCCGTGGAGTTCTTGTGGATCTGCCAGTGCATGCCGATGCTGTTCCGGGAGTGCTGCTGCAACCGGTACAGCCCCAGGTTGCGCTTGCCGGTCTCCGGGTGCTTCGTGTGGGTCAGCCCGAAGTTGTGGAAGATCCCGCCGTCACCCGGCCAGACCTGCAACCCCGGCAGCCGGTCCAGGTCGACGTCGTCGCCCCGGTAGACCACCTGCTGGCAGGGGGCGGTCCTGACCTTCTTCGGCGGCATCGACGTGAGCTGCCTGACCTTGCCCAGGCCGTCCATCATCCCGGAGAGGCCCACCGGCAGCTCCGGCTTGAGCATGTTGCCGATCCGCTCGCCGATCTCGTCCAGCGACTCGACGCCGAGCGCCATCGCCATCCGCTTCTCGGTGCCGAAGAGGTTGATCACCACCGGCATCTCGCCCCGGGTGGGCCGCTCGAAGAGCAGCGCCGGGCCGCCCGCGCGGACCGTCCGGGTGACGATCTCGCTGATCTCCAGGGTGGGATCGACCGGGGCGCTCACCCGCCGCAGCTCGCCCGCGCGCTCCAGCGCCGCGAGGAAGTCCTTGAGATCGGTGTACGGGAAGCCACGAGCCGCCATACCTGCCAGTCTCCCGCACCGACCTGGGCGGCGACCACGCCGGGTGGTGTGACACCGGCGATCCACCGGTGCGGAGGCGCCGGAACGGGTCGACGCGCGTCGACCGGCGAGGGCTCCCGGCCAGCCGGATCCCCGTCCTTCCTCGACCGAGGTTCACCGGTGCGCGGTCGGACCGCCGGTCGGCTTCCAGGCGTACGCGGCCAGGGGCGCGTCGAGCGGCGCGCCGGTGAGCCGGTTGGCGAGGGTGGAGATGGTGTACGTGCCGACGCCGAGCACCACGTCCAGGGCGTGCCGGGGCTGGTAGCCGGCCGTCAGGAAGGCGGCGGTCCCGTCCTCGGGGACCGCGCCGCGATGGTCGAGCACGGCGAGGGTGAAGCGCCGCAGCGCCTCCAGCCGGTCGTCGGGCAGCGGCGTGCCGGCGCGCAGCGCGTCGATCAGCTCGGGCGTCGCGCCGTGCCGGGCGAGGGCGGCGGTGTGCATGGCGACGCAGAGGTGGCACTCGTTGCGGGTGGCGACCGTCATGACGACGACCTCCCGCTCGACCGGGTCGAGGTCGCACTTCTCGAAGATGCCGTTGACGGTGAGGAAGCCGGTGAGCAGCTCCGGGGACTCGGCCATCAGGCCGACGGCGGCGGGCAGGTGCCCGAGCCTGCGGCGTACGCCCTCCATGGTCGGCCGGGCGGCGGCGGGTGCGGTGTCGGCGGTGTGCGCGGTGAACGGGGGCACGGCAGACCTCTCTCGGGGGTCGGGGACGGCCGGCGCGGCCCGATCGGCGACGCGCCGCGCGTGACGTAGGATCGTCAACGTGGTTGTCGAAATAGTAAACGAGGTTGTCGAACGTGGCAACGGCTGACCCCGACCGGCCCGGCTTCCTGCTGCCCCTGCTGCTGCTGGCCGGCTTCCGTACGCTCATCGACGACCTGCACGCGGAGCTGGCCCGGCAGGGGCACCCGGAGCTGCGGCCGCTGCACGGCTTCGTCCTCCAGGCCGTCGGCGCCGAGGGCACCACCGCCACCGAGCTGGGCCAGCGGCTCGGCGTCTCCAAGCAGGCGGCCGGCAAGACGGTGGACCGGCTCGTCGCCCTCGGCTACCTGGAGCGCGCCGACGACCCGCGCGACGCCCGACGCAAGCTGGTCCGGGTGACCCCGCACGGCCTGGACGGCCTGCGCCGCTCGGCGGCCGTCTTCGACCAGCTCCGGCAGCGGTGGGCGGCCACCCTCGGCCCCGACCGGGTCGCCGCCCTGGAGGACGACCTGCGCGCGGTCACCCCGGCCAACCCGTTCCGCCTCGACGTGCCCGGCTGGTTCGGCGGCTGACCCCCGCGCGGCGTTCGCGGCCGGGGCGGGGCCACCGGCCCGGTTCCCGGTGCGCTCGGCGGTCTCCCGCCGGGCCGACATCCGGTACCGGCACCCGCCCGGAGCCGGGAGCGGGCAGGCGTCGGGAGAGGCCGGCAGCAGCACGGCCGCCCGTCGTCAAGACCCCCGGTCGCCGTCGCCCGAACGGTCGAAGCCCGAACGGTGCGCGCCGCGCGGCCCCGCGGACCGACCCGGCATACCCGCCGACAGGCGCCTTTCCCGGGACGCCCGAGCCGGTCATAGGCCTTTCGGTCAACTGCTAACACACCGCGCGCGAATGCCGCCAGCACCATCCATGCGGAATTGCCCGCCGTTCAGTCGGGCCCCGCCGGGTCCGCCCGGCGACGTAAATCTTCCGACATTGCCCGCAGACAATTCCAATGGTTCCGTCACCACCATCCGAAACATTTTCCATCGAAGCAAGATGGGGGTGACGGTTGGCGATGGCCACCTTCAATCAGCAGCACCAGCGCGTGGATCAGCAGTTCAACGCCGAAACCATCGATCTGCGGAACAGCACCTTCGAACGTCTGCCCGACAACGCCGGCCAGACGGAGCTCGTCCCTCGGCTGGAGGCCGTCCTGAGGGCGGTGGAACAGGCCACGGCCAGCGGCGCCCTCGACCCGCAGGTCGGCCGCACCGTCGTCGACGACCTGCACGGCGCCCGCCGGAGCCTGACCCGCGACGACGAACGCGAGGCCTCGCGACGGCTGCGGCGGGCCATCGAGGTGTTGCAGGCGGCGGCGCCGCTGGCGGTGATCGGCGGGGCGATGGCGACCATCTGGAACTCGTTGGGCGGGGCTTCCTGATGACCACCTTCGACCAGCACGGCCAGCGCGTCTTCGGCGCCCAGATCAACGCCGACAACGTGCACATCAACAAGTCCGACGGGCCGCAGCAGCTGATGGCCTACGGGCGCCGGGCCGTCGCCGAGCGGCTGTACAAGCGGGCGGCCGAGTACTTCACCGAGGCGATCGCCAAGGGGGCGAAGGGCTCCGACCCGCACTACTACCTGGCTCTCGCGCTCCTCGGCGGCAGACGGCCCAGCCGGATGGGTCGCGAGGCGCAGCAGGTGGTGGTCCGGGTGGAGGAGCACCTGGGCCGGGCACTCCAGATCGACTCCGCCGCGGCGCACGTCCGCGCCCTCTGGGCGGCCGTCAAGCGCGACCACTACGCCGACCGCCACGACCCCGGCCCGTCCGTCGCCGACATCGAGGCCGGAGCCGGCGACATCGACCCGGTGCACGCGGCCGAGATCGCCCCCTTCCTCGGCAACCGCGAGAACCGGCTGTGGCAGGCCACCGTCGCCGTGGCGCAGGCCGGCGTCGAGGAACGCAAGCCGAACGTACGCAAGTACTTCGTCCGCACGCCCGTGCCGCCCGCGACCGGTGGCGCGCAGGCCATGATGGTCGCCGGTGGCATCGGGTTGGTCCTCGCGCTGATCCTCGTGATCGCGTCGTTGTCGGAGTCGGGTTACCTCTGCCTGGCGGTGCTCGTGGGTGTGGGCGGCCTCGTCCTGCTGGTCAAGGGATTCGCCCAGTACAACGCGCTCACGTCGGCGTACGAGCGTGACCTGGCGGCGGCCGAGCCGAAGCCGAGCGACGAGCAGATGGACGTGTGGCTGCACTTCGACAAGTTCGGAGTTCTCGATCACGCCCTCCGGCACCTCGACCGCGAACTGGACGATCTGATCTGCGAGCCGCAACTCGTCATCGGTCCCGCCTCGCCCACCGAACAGGCGGTGGGAAAGGACGGCATCCGTCGGTTCTCGCGGTACAAGTTCGTCATCCTGCTCCTCGGACAGACCCGCATCTCGGTCTTCTCCTGCGAGTGGGACTTCGTCAAGTGCATCGTGTCGAACGCCGACGCCTTCGACTTCCGCTACAAGGACATCACCGGCCTGCGGATGCGGCAGTTGCACGAGGCGACGCACGGCAGCCGACTGGTGATGACCGGCGACGACGGCAAGGAGATGGAGGTACGGTTCGCCAAGATCTTCGAGATGATCATCGCGGGTACGGACCGGATCGCGGTGACCATCGACGTCCAGGCGCAGAACGCCGGCGCAGGGTTGCAGCCCACGGGGGCCACCGCCACCGAACGGCTCGTCCGGCGGCAGTTGGACGACGCGGCCTGACCGCCCCGCCGCGCCCCTTCGGTGTCGAAGCCTAGGCGCCGGAGTAGAGCCGGTCAGGATCGACCAGGACCACATCGGGTCGGTGGCCGGCGAGTTGCCGCAGTTCGGCGGTGAACCCCTCGGCGCTGGCCAGCAGCAGCCGCGCGCCGCGCGCGTCGAGCCCGGGGCGGGCGACGAGCAGCTCGCGCACCCGCTCCAGTCGATCCAGGTGGGGCCGGCCCAGCAGCCGGCCCCACCTGACTTCGCCGCGCAGTGGCGCGGAGCCGGCCAGCAGCCCACCCATGAACGAGCCTCAGTCCAGGCCGCCGTAGGAGTGCAGGCCCTCGAAGAAGATGTTCACGCCGAAGAGGTTCATCAGCATGGTGAGGAAGCCGACGACGGCGAGCCAGGTCGCGACGTTCCGCTTCACGCTCGGGGTGGCCCGGGCGTGCAGGTAACCGGCGTAGATGACCCAGGAGATGAACGACCAGGTCTCCTTGGGGTCCCAGCCCCACGGCCGCCCCCAGGCCGCCTCGGCCCAGATCGCCCCGGCGATCACCGCGAAGGTGAAGACCGGGAACGCGAAGGCGTGCAGCACGAAGGTCAGCCGCTCCAGCGCCGCCGCCGCCGGCAGCCGCTTCGCCAGGGTGTACGGGAAGCTGCGCCGACCCTGCTCGTAGCCGGAGCGCATCAGGAACGCCACCGCCGGCACCGCGCCCAGCAGGAAGATGCCGGAGGCGAAGACGATCGTCGAGACGTGGATGACGAACCAGTACGAGTTGAGCGCCGGCACCAGCGGCACGATCGGGGTGTAGAGCACCAGCTCGGCGGTCGCCACCAGCAGCACCATCACCAACGACATGAACAGCCCGAGGCGGCGCAGCTGCGGCCGCTTCCAGAGCACCACCAGCCAGGCGGCGACCCCGATCCAGGTGCCCGTGAGCACGAACTCGTACATGTTGCCCCAGGGCATCCGGTCGGCGGCGAGACCGCGCGTGACCAGCGCCCCGAGGTGCAGCAGCGCCCCGAGTGCGGTCGCCGCGACGGCGACCAGGCCGCCCAGCCGGGCGCGTCGGGCCGTACGCTCGGCCGCCGCCGCGCCGGTGTCGGCGGGCGCGTCGGGGGTGCTGCCCCCGGCCGCGCCGACGCCGGCGCCGACCAGCTCGCGGGCGGGTGCCGCGGCGACCCGGGCGCGGGAGTTGCCCAGCGCGTACTCGACGGCGTGGCTGATCATCGCGATCAGGTACGCCAGGATCGCGAACGACACCAGCTGGTCGGAGAGTGCGGACATCACTCGGCTCCTTCTCGCGCTCCGGCCCGGTCGCCGCCGTCGCGGTCGACACCGGCCTCCTCGTCCGACCGCCCGTCGCCGCCGACGGCGGCCACGAGCTGCGCGAACTCGTCGGCGAACCCGGGATGGTCGGTGCGCGGCAGGCCACCGGCCTCGACCAAACTACTACCGCTCGTCGGAGATCCACTCGTGGGGTCGGCGGCACCGGCCGGCAGCACCCGGAAGAAGACCCGGCGACGCCGCCCGAACAGCGAGCCCATCAGCCCGACCAGCAGGACGGCGGAGCTGACCAGCAGCAGCGTCGAGCCGGGGTCGTACCGGACCGACAGCGTGATGTACGGCACGGTGCCCAGGAACTCGAGCGTGGTGCCGTCGTCCAGCTTCCAGGTCTCGCCCTTGCGGAGCAGCTTGGTGCCGACCTCCTTGACCTTGCCGGCATCCACCTGCCGCTGGTCCAGCTTGTAGACCGAGCCGGGGATGCCGGCGTCCATGCCCAGGTTGCCCCGGTAGGCGACGAGGTTCAGCGCGGGGTTGCGCTCCGTGGGGTACTCGGAGCGGGCGAACGGCGCGGCGGCCGGCGCCGTCGGCAGGTAGAGACCGGAGAAGGCCATCTGCGTGTCCGCGTCCCGCTCGCCCGTGGCCGGATCCACGTTGATGTCCGGGAACGCCGCCAGCCCTTCGCTGGTCATGCCGATGTCGCCGGTCGTCAGGAACGGGAAATTGCTGGTCTGGCTCTTGCCGAACCGGTCGGTGTAGCGGATCACCGGGGCGTAGCCGTGGCCGAGCAGGTAGACGTTCGCGCCGTCGAGACGCAGCGGCGAGTTGACCGAGAAGTTGGCCGCCCGTCGCTCGCCGTCGGCCTCGTCCACGGTCACCTTGGCGTCGAAGAACTCCGGCTGGCCGGACTCCAGGAACCGGGCGTCGAAGTCGTCGAGCTGGATGCAGAAGCCCGGCAGGTCGGCGCTGCTGACGCGGGGGCCGAGCTTGCTCTCGGCGTACTGCTGGCGGGTGTTGCAGAACGCGTTGTCCTTGCCGGCCACCAGCAGCTTGTTGCCGCTCCAGCCGTACCAGGAGCCGAGCGCGACGCCGACCAGCACGAGCACCAACGAGCTGTGGAAGAGCAGGTTGCCGGTCTCCTTGAGGTAGCCCTTCTCGGCGGAGACCTCGTCGCCGCGCACCACCACCCGCCAGCGCCGCCGGCGCAGCACCTCCGCGATCGCCGCCGCGCCCCCCTCGGGCGCGGACAGCACGGTGTGCTGCGGCAGCCGGTCCAGCCGCCTCGGCGCGGCCGGTGGCTTCGACCGCAGCGCCCGTACGTGGTCGCGCAGCCGGGGCGTGATGCAGCCGATCAGCGAGGTGAAGAGCAGCAGGTAGATCGCGGAGAACCAGACCGAGCCGAACGCCTCGAAGGCCCCGATCCGGTCCAACACCGGGGCCAGGTCGGGGTGCGCGGTGAAGTAGTCCCGCACGTCCTCCGGGTTGACCCCGCGCTGCGGCAGCACCGAGCCGGGAATGGCGGCCACCGCGAGCAGGAAGAGCAGCACCAGGGCCGTACGCATGCTGGTGAGCTGCCGCCACGAGTTGCGCAGCAGGGCCAGCAGGCGGTTGGGCCGGCGCCGGGGAGCCTCGGCCGGCGGTGCCGGCCGCTCGTCGACGGCGGTCATCAGATGCTCACCTCGCCCACCCCGACGGTGGTCTGCAACCAGATCACGAAGTTCGTCCAGCCGCCGGTGACCAGCGCGAAACCGATCAGGATCAGCAGCGCCCCGCCCACCCGGGTGACCCAGCGGCTGTTGCGCCGGACCGCGCGGAACACCCCGAGCAGCCGTTCGAAGCCCAGCCCGAAGACGACGAACGGTATCCCCAGCCCGAGGCAGTACGCCACGGCGAGCACCGCAGCCCGGTCGGTCTGCCCGCCGACGGCGGCCATGCCGATCACCGCGCCGAGGGTCGGGCCGACGCAGGGCACCCAGCTGAGCGCGAAGACCGCGCCGAAGACCGGCGCGCCGAGCAGCCCGGCGGCGGGCAGCCGCTGGATCCGGAACTCCCGCTGCAACCCCGGGACCAGCCCCACGTAGCTCAGCCCGAGCACGACGATCAGCGCGCCGATGACGATCTCCAGCGTCCGCTCGTACTCGAAGAAGACCCGGCCGACGCTGGCGAAGAGGATCGCGGTGGCGGTGAAGACGACGGTGAAGCCGGCGATGAAGAGCAGCGTGCCGGCGAGCACCCGGCCCTTGACCGCGGCCCTCGTCGGCTCGGCGCGCTCCCGCACCGCCACCCCGCCCTCACCGCCCTCGGTGTGAGGAAGGGCCCCTTCCTCTACCGAATCCGTTAACGGGGGGCCCTTCCTAACCTGCGGGCGGCGGGTTTCGAGGTCGGCGCCGGCGAGGCCGGTGACGTACGACAGGTAGCCCGGCACCAGCGGGAGCACGCACGGGGAGAGGAAGCTGACCAGCCCCGCGAGTGCCGCCGCGCCGATGGCGAGCAGCAGCGGACCCGACTGGGCGAGTTCCGAGAACGTCTCGCCCATCAGCGGGAACCGTTGGGCGCGGGTTTCTCGGCCGCGATCCGCTCGACGATGGGCTGGAGGCCCTCCTGTTTCACCGCGGCGCGGATCACCACGGCGATCCGGCCGTCGCGGTCCAGCACGACGGTGGCCGGGATGGTGTTCGGCGGGATGTCCAGGGCCAGCGCCAGCCGGCTCGGCGGGTCGAAGAGGCTCGGGTAGGTGACCTTGAAGCTCTCCTCGAAGGCGAGCGCCTTGTCCCGCTGGTCCTGGATGTTGATGCCCAGGAAGGTCACCCCGGAGGCCTTCGTGGCCTGGTACGTGTTCTCCAGGTCGTCCGCCTCCGCCCGGCACGGCGCGCACCACGAGCCCCAGAAGTTGACCACCACGACCTGGCCGCGGTCCCTCGCCACGTCGTGGCTGCCGCCGGTGAGCAGCTCACCGGCGAGCTTCGGGGCGGCCGAACGCTGGTCGGGGGCGCACTCGATGATGCCGCCGGAGTTGTCGCACGCCTCCTCGCCGTCGCGCGACGAGCAGCCGGCCAGCGCCATCGTCACGACGGCGGCGAGCAGACCCGTGGTCAACCTCCGGGCGTTCATCAGGCCCCCTTGGCCGTCCTGGCTGTCGGCGACATCGCGATCAGGTGCGCGGCCGGCTCGGAGTAGCCGATGCCGACCACCTTGGCGCCGTCGAAGTGGAAGGAGGTGAGGCTGGCCAGACCGCACTGGCGCTTGCGCGGGTCGTGCCAGAGCCGCTTGCGCTCGACGTGGCGGCGCAGCGTCCAGATCGGCAGTTGGTGGGAGACCAGCACGGCTTCGCGCCCCTCGGCCGCCACCCGGGCGGCGTTCAGGGCGGCGAACATCCGCTCCGCGATGGCCCGGTACGCCTCGCCCCAGGACGGGGTGACCGGGTCCCGCAGCACCCACCAGTTGCGCGGGTCGCGGAACGAGCCGTCGCCGGGCGAGACCTTCTTGCCCTCGAACCAGTTGGCGCTCTCGATGAGCCGCTCGTCCACGCCGACAGGCAGCCCGAACTGCCCGGCGATCGGCTCGGCCGTCTGCTGGGCGCGTTCCAGCGGGCTGGCCACCACGTGCACGACCTCCCGCTCGGCCAGCCCCTGCGCGGCGGCCTTGGCCATCTGCACGCCGAGCTCGGAGAGCCGGAAGCCCGGCAGCCGGCCGTAGAGGATGCCGTCCGGGTTGTGTACCTCGCCGTGCCGCAGCACGTGGACCACCGTCTTGCTCACCGACGTGCCCCTTCCGTTCGCGACTGCGGGGCTCGCAAACCCGGCTCACTCCTCGCGCTCACCGCTACCCCCCGTGACCTGCCGCTGCCGCAGCGTTGGCCGCCACCGGCAGGGCGGCGGCGATCTGCTCCAGAGCGGCGTCGTCCAGCGCCGCAGACACGAACCACGCCTCGAACGCGCTCGGCGGCAGGTAGACGCCGCCCGCGAGCATCGCGTGGAAGAACGCCTTGAACGCCGGCACCTGCTGGGTGCGGGCGCTGTCGTAGTCGACCACGTCGGCGTCGGTGAAGAAGACCGAGAACATGTTTCCCGCGTACGACAGCCGGTGCGGCACCCCGGCGGCGGCGAGCGCGTCCGCGGCGAGCCTGCCCACGACGGCGGCCGTGTCGTCGAGCTTGCGGTAGAGCGCGTCGTCGGCCAGCCGCAGGGTGGCCAGGCCGGCGGCGCAGGCCAGCGGGTTACCGGAGAGGGTGCCGGCCTGGTAGACCGGGCCGGCGGGGGCCAGTCGTTCCATGATCTCCGCGCGCCCGCCGAACGCCGCGGCCGGCAGCCCACCACCCATGACCTTGCCGTACGTCCACAGGTCGGCGTCGGAGGGGTCGAGGCCGTGCCAGCCGGCGCGGGAGACCCGGAACCCGGTCATCACCTCGTCGACGATGAGCAGCGCCCCGTGTGCATGAGCGATCCGGGCGAGCTGGGAGTTGAAGCCGTCGCGCGGGGCGACCACGCCCATGTTGCCGGCGGCGGCCTCGGTGATGATCGCGGCGATGTGCTGACCCTCGGCGGCGAACGCCTGCTCCACGGCGGCGACGTCGTTGTACGGCAGCACGATCGTGTCACCCGCCGCCGCACCGGTCACGCCCGGCGAGTCGGGCAGGCCGAGGGTGGCCACCCCCGAGCCGGCGGCGGCCAGCAGGCCGTCGGAGTGCCCGTGGTAGCAGCCGGAGAACTTGATGATCCGGGGTCGGCCCGTGAAGCCGCGCGCCAGCCGGATCGCCGACATGGTGGCCTCGGTGCCGGAGTTGACCAGCCGGACCTGCTCGACCGGGGTGCGGTCGACGATCTCGGCGGCCAGCTCGACCTCGCCCGGGGTGGGGGTGCCGAAGCTGGTGCCCCGGGTCGCGGCCGACCTGATGGCGTCCACGACCTCGGGGTGCGCGTGGCCGAGAATCAGCGGACCCCAGGAGGAGACCAGGTCGACGTAGCGCCGGTCGTCGGCGTCGTAGAGCCAGGGCCCCTCCCCCCGGACCATGAAGCGCGGCGTGCCGCCGACGGCACGGAACGCGCGCACGGGAGAGTTCACCCCGCCGGGCACGATGGCCTTGGCGCGGTCGAACAGGGCCTCGGAGGCCGGTGCTTCGGCCGGGTAGCGGCCGGATCCGGCGGGAAACATATCGGTCACGATGCCGCCATTGTGTCAGCGTCGGGCGGCGAATCGGCAGGCACCCCGTACCGGGGTTACCAGGCTCACCCGGGTCGGCCCTCACCGCCGTCCCGTCCGCGCCGCGGGGCGTCCCGTTCCCGACCTCCTCGGGAGCGCGGTCGCCGCGCCCGGCCGGCCCGGTCGCCACCGCTCGACAGGCCGGGTGGCCCGGATCGCGCTAGGCTGACCCGGTGGATCGTGCCGAACTGTCCATCACGCTACACCGGACGGGCGACGAAGCTGTGCTTCGCCTGGCCGGTGAGATCGACATGCTCACGGCCGCCCAGCTGTCGACCGTCGTCAACGAGGTCCTCGCCGACCCGCCGCCGCGCATCGTGCTCGACCTCGGCGGGGTCACCTTCTGCGACTCACAGGGCCTGGGCACCCTCGTCGTACTCAGCCGCAAGGCCAGCCACGCGCAGAGCCTGCTGATCCTGACCAACGTCGGCGACTTCCTGCTCCGCGTCCTGGACATCACCGGCCTGCGCAGCGCCCTGATGATCCGCAACGACCAGACCACGGGCTGACTCAACCGCCCGCCCGCTGTGGTGCGGCGCGATCTTGGCGGGTTACGGCCCCTCAGGGGGCCGCCAGCCACCAAGATCGCGCCTGCGCACCTCAGCCCGCCCGGCGCAGTTCCGATGCCGGGGTCAGGGAGTGTTGCCCCAGCGGGCCTGTTCCAGGAGCTGCACCGCGCGGTCGCGGGAATCCTGATCGTCGAGGCGCAGCATGGCGGTGGCCTCGTCGACCGCGTCGTTCAGCACCCGCAGCTGCGCGTCCCGGTCCCGCACCAGATCCGACTGGGCGGCGAGCTGCCGGGTCTTCACCCACAGCTCGACGAAGACCGACACCTTGGCCCGCAGCACCCACGGGTCGAACGGCTTGGTCAGGTAGTCGACCGCGCCGACCGCGTAACCGCGCAGCGCGAGCTGGGCGTCCCGGTCGGCGGCGGTGAGGAAGATGATCGGCACGTGCCGCGTACGCTCGCGGCGCTTGATGTGGCTGGCCGTCTCGAAGCCGTCCATGTCCGGCATCTGGGCGTCCAGCAGGATCACCGCGAAGTCGTCGACCAGCAGTTGCTTCAGGGCCGCCTCGCCGCTCTCCACGGCAACGGACTGGACCGGCAGGCCCTGGAGAATCGCCTCCAGGGCCATCAGGTTCTCCCGGCGGTCGTCCACCAGCAGCGCCTTTGCCATCTGGGTCACGAACTCTCCTCGGTTCGGCTGCCGCTGATCCAGGACGACATGAGTTCGATCAACTCGTCCAGGTCGACGGGCTTGGTGATGTAGTCACTTCCCCCGGCCGCCAGCGCCGACTCTCGGTCGCCGGGCATGGCCTTGGCGGTCAGGAAGACGATCGGCAGGTCGGCGAACCGGTGGTTGCGCCTGATCTGTCGGGTCGTCTCGTACCCGTCCTGATCGGGCATCATCGCATCCATCAGGACGATGTCCACCTCCGGATGCTCGGCCAGCAGGCGGACGCCGTCCGCCCCGTTGTCCGAGTACAACACGGTCAGGCCGTGCAGTTCCAACGCGCTGGTCAGCGCGAAGACGTTCCGGACGTCGTCGTCGACGATCAGCACGGTGGTGCCCTCCAGCCGCCGGGTGGCCGGCGTGGAGGCCGGCTCGGGCAGCTCCGGCGGGGGCATGAGCAGCGAGGACGGCAGCCCGGCCCGCGCCGGTGACGGCGGCAGCGGCGCGACCACCGCGTCCGGCGCGAGCACGTCCGGTACGAAGAGGGTGAACGTCGAGCCCTGTCCGGGCGCCGACGCCACCACGATGCTGCCGCCCAGCAGCCGGGCCAGGTCCCGGCTGATCGACAGCCCCAGCCCCGTACCGCCGTAGCGACGGCTGGTGGTGCCGTCGGCCTGCTGGAACGCCTCGAAGATCAGCGACAGCTTGTCGTCGGAGATGCCGATGCCGGTGTCGACCACGGTGAACGCGATGACCTGCTGGGCGTTGGTCAGGGCCGGCACGTCGAAGACCGCGTTGTCGGGCGCCGGCGCGATCCGCAGCGTCACCGCCCCGTTGTCGGTGAACTTGACCGCGTTGGAGAGCAGGTTGCGCAGGATCTGCTGGAGTCGCTGGGCGTCGGTGACCAGCGCCTCCGGCAGGTCCTTGCTGATCCGTACCTGGAAGTCCAGGCCCTTCTCCTCGGCCTGCGGCGCGAACGCCTGCTCCACGTACCCGCGGATCTCGTCGAACCGGACGGCGGTGGGCTCGACGTCCATCCGCCCCGCCTCGATCTTGGACAGGTCCAGGATGTCGTCGATCAGCGACAGCAGGTCGGAGCCGGCGCCGTGGATCGTCCGGGCGAACTCGATCTGCTTCGGCGTGAGGTTCTGCTCCGAGTTCTCGGCCAGCAGCCGGGCCAGCAGCAGCAGCGAGTTCAGCGGCGTACGCAGCTCGTGGCTCATGTTGGCCAGGAACTCCGACTTGTACGCCGACGCCCGCGTGAGCTGCTGGGCCTTCTCCTCCAGGCCGAGGCGGGCAAGCTCGATCTCCCGGTTCTTCGTCTCGATGTTGCCCTTCTGCTCCGAGAGCAGCTGCGCCTTGTCCTCCAGCTCGGCGTTGGTGCGCTGGAGTTCCGCCGACTGCTCCTGCATCTCGTGGGCGAGCCGCTGCGACTGCGCGAGCAGTTCCTCCGTACGCCGGTTGGCCTGGATGGTGTTGACGGCGACTCCGGTGGTGAGCACGAGCCGCTCCAGGAACGACAGGTGCAGCTCGGAGAAGGCCGCCACGCTGGCGAACTCGATGACCCCGAGCAACTCGCCCTCGAAGAGCACGGGCAGTACGACCAGGTCGGCCGGCGGGGTCTCGGCGAGCCCGGAGCGGAGCATCAGCTTGCTGTCCGGCACCCCGCCCATCCGGATGGTGCGGCGGGACAGGGCGGCCTGCCCGACCAGCCCCTCGCCGGGGCCGAAGGTGACCTCGTGTCCCCGGGCGACGTAGCCGTAGGAGGCGGTCAACCGCAGCCGCATCACGCCCTCGGACGTGTCCGCCAGGAAGAACGCGCCGAGCTGCGCGTCGACCAGCGGGGTCACCTCCATCATGATCATGCGGCAGACCTCGCCGAGGTCGCGCTGCCCCTGGAGGAGGCCGCCGATCCGGGCCAGGTTCGAGTCGAGCCAGCCCTGCTCGGCGTTCTTCTTGGTCGTCTCCCGGAGGGTGACGATCATCTGGTTGATGTTGTCCTTCAGCTCGGCGACCTCACCCTGCGCCTTGACCGCGATCCGCTGGGTCAGGTCGCCCCGGGTCACCGAGGTGGAGACCTGCGCGATGGCGCGCAGCTGGGTGGTGAGGGTCGAGGCGAGCTGGTTGACGTTCTCGGTGAGGTCGCGCCACGTGCCGGAGACGCCCTTGACCTGGGCCTGACCGCCGAGCTTGCCCTCGCTGCCCACCTCGCGCGCGACGCGGGTGACCTCGTCGGCGAAGGACGAGAGCTGGTCGACCATCGTGTTGACCGTCGACTTCAGCTCCAGGATCTCGCCCTGGGCGTCGACCGTGATCTTCTGGGACAGGTCGCCCTTCGCCACGGCCGTGGTGACCGAGGCGATGTTGCGCACCTGCGACGTCAGGTTCGACGCCATCGAGTTCACGTTGTCGGTCAGGTCCCGCCACGTACCCGAGACGCCCTTGACCTGGGCCTGGCCGCCGAGCTTGCCCTCCGTGCCCACCTCGCGCGCGACCCGCGTCACCTCGTCGGCGAACGACGAGAGCTGGTCCACCATCGTGTTCACCGTCGACTTCAGCTCCAGGATCTCGCCCCGGGCGTCCACGGTGATCTTCTGCGACAGGTCACCCTTCGCCACCGCCGTGGAGACCTGGGCGATGTTGCGCACCTGGGCGGTGAGGTTCGAGGCCATCGAGTTCACGTTGTCGGTCAGGTCCCGCCACGTGCCGGCGACGCCCCGCACCTGGGCCTGGCCGCCGAGCTTGCCCTCCGTGCCCACCTCGCGGGCCACCCGCGTCACCTCGTCGGCGAACGACGACAGCTGGTCCACCATCGTGTTCACCGTCGACTTCAGCTCCAGGATCTCGCCCCGGGCGTCCACGGTGATCTTCTGCGACAGGTCGCCCTTCGCCACCGCCGTGGTGACCGAGGCGATGTTGCGCACCTGCGACGTCAGGTTCGACGCCATCGAGTTCACGTTGTCGGTCAGGTCCCGCCACGTACCCGAAACGCCCTTGACCTGGGCCTGGCCGCCCAGCTTGCCCTCCGTGCCCACCTCGCGGGCGACCCGCGTCACCTCGTCGGCGAACGACGACAGCTGGTCCACCATCGTGTTGACGGTGTTCTTCAGCTCCAGGATCTCGCCCTGGGCGTCGACCGTGATCTTCTGCGACAGGTCGCCCTTCGCCACGGCGGTGGAGACCTGGGAGATGTTGCGCACCTGGCTGGTCAGGTTGCCGGCGAGCTGGTTGACGTTCTCGGTGAGATCCCGCCAGGTGCCGGAGACACCGCGCACCTGGGCCTGGCCGCCCAGCTTGCCCTCGATGCCCACCTCGCGCGCGACGCGCGTCACCTCGTCGGCGAACGACGACAGCTGGTCCACCATCGTGTTGACGGTGTCCTTCAGCTCCAGGATCTCGCCCTGCGCCGCCACGGTGATCTTCTGCGACAGGTCGCCCCGGGCCACCGCCGTGGAGACCTGGGCGATGTTGCGGACCTGGGCGGTCAGGTTCGACGCCATCGAGTTGACGCTGTCGGTCAGGTCCTTCCACGTGCCGGCCACGTTCGGCACGTCGGCCTGCCCGCCGAGCTTGCCCTCGGTGCCCACCTCGCGGGCCACCCGGGTCACCTGCTCGGCGAAGAGCCGCAGGGTGTCGGTGAGGTAGTTCATCGTGTCGGCCAGCTCGGCGACCTCGCCGCGCGCGCTGACCGTGATCTTCTGCGACAGGTCGCCCTTGGCCACCGCCGTCGCCACCTGGGAGATCGACCGGACCTGGCCGGTCAGGTTCGACGCCATGGTGTTCACCGAGTCGGTGAGGTCCTTCCAGGTGCCGGCGACGCCGCGCACGTCGGCCTGGCCGCCGAGCTTGCCCTCGGTGCCCACCTCCCGGGCGACCCGGGTGACCTCGTTCGAGAAGGACGAGAGCTGGTCGACCATCGTGTTGACCGTGCGGCCGATGCGCAGGTACTCACCGCGCAGCGGCCGGCCGTCGATCTCCAGCGCCATGTGCTGGGAGAGGTCGCCGTCGGCGACCGCGACGATGACCCGGGCGATCTCGGTGGTCGGCCGGCCCAGGTCGTCGATCAGCGAGTTGACCGCCCGCTGCCCCTCCGCCCAGGAGCCGTCCAGCCCCTCGTCGTCCAGGCGCTCGGTGAGCCGGCCGTCCCGGCCGACGATCCGGCTGATCCGCCGCAGGTCGAGGTACTGCTGCTCCTGGAGCGACACGACCTCGTTGAAGGCGTCCGCGACCTCGCCGGCGCGGCCGGCCCGGCGGGGCAGCCGCACCTTCAGGTCGCCCCCGCGCACCCGCCGCAGCGCCTCGGTCAGCTCGCCGAGGAGCGCCTCGTGGTCGGGCGCGGACTGGTCCACGGTCGCCGACTGTTTCGTGGTCATCATTCCTCGCTCAGCTCGGGGCCACCGGCTCCTGCCGACACCGGCCATGCCCCCATTGTGCCCGTGGCCCCGTCCGCGCCACGCCCACGCGCCCGACCCCGCCCCCGGGCCCCCGCCCCCCCGACGTCGATCATGCAGTTGTGGTGCCTGACGTATCGGGTCGAAAGCCATCGATCGCCCACCACAAGTGCATGATCGACGAGGTGGGAGGGCGGGGGCCGGGGGCGCGCGTACGGGGATCGGCTTGGCACCCGCACGGGTGGCGGTGGAGGATACGGGGGTGTCAGCGGAGACGGGGCCCGCGGCGACCGGGGGCCGAGACGAGCACGTCCGGCGCGTCCGGCTCCCCGCAGACCGGCGTACGCCGGCCGCCGCGCGGGCCCTCGTGCGGTCCGTCCTCACCGAGGCCCACCTGGACCAACTGGCCAACGAGGCCATGCTGCTCACCACCGAACTCTCCACCAACGCGGTGGAGCACGCCCGCACCGAACTGGACGTCGAGGTGGTCGCCGACCCGGTCGGGATCACCGTCACCGTGTCCGATTTCGCCGCCGGCCCGGTCGAGGAGCTGACCGTCGGGGTCCGCAACGACGCCACCGACATCGACGAGGTCTCCGAGCGCGGCCGGGGGTTGCTGCTGGTCGACCACTTCGCCAGCCGCTGGGGCACGACCTACCTGCCCACCGGCAAGGGGGTGTGGTTCCGGCTGGACCTGCCCGGCCCGGCCACGGGCACCCGGCACGCGCGGGTACCCGGCGCGGCGACCGCGGGAGGCGGCGCACCGGCGACCCCGGAGAGCTCCGCGCCGAGCGCCGGGGCCATGAGCGAGCTGATGCAGACCACCCCCGACCCGTACGCGGAGGATCCGCTGCCCGACTTCGCGACCAGCCTGCTCACCCGGGTGGCGGAGATGGTCGGCGCGGCGGGCGGGGTCGTGCGGCTGGACCGGGGGGACGGGCAGGGCACCCAGGTGCTGGCCCGGTACGGCCGCCAGCCCCGGCCCGGCAACGAGCTGCTCCGGGTGGCGCTGGCCGTGCACCGGCCGTACACCGGTGAACTGGTGCTGGACGCGGCACCGTCGGCGTACGCGCGACCGCTGGCTGTGCTGATGGCCGAGCGGCTCTCGCTGCACCTGGAGAACGACCGGCTGCGCCGGGCGGACGTCCGCCGGCAGGCCTGGCTGACCTTCCTCGCCGAGGCCAGCGAGCTGCTCGCGCAGTCGCTGGACGTCGAGTTGACCATGGCGCTCGTCCCCCAGCTCGTGGTGCCCCGGCTCGGGCAGTGGTGCGCGGTCCACACGACCGACGAGTGGGGCCGGCTCCGCCTCGCGGCGGCCAGCCACGCCGACGAGTCGGTGCTGCCCCAGCTGCACCAGGTGCTCGCGGAGACCGGCCCGGACTCGGTCCAGGCCCGGCTGCGCGAGGCGTCCCGCAACGGCACCCAGATGCCGCTCGGCGCGCCGATGGAGGGCTTCGCCGTCCCGTTGATCGCGCGGGGCCAGCGGCTGGGCACCCTGGCCGTCGGCCGGCACCAGCGGCACCGGCACGACCCGGACGAGGTCGCGGTGCTGGAGGACGTCGCCCGGCGGGCGGCGCTGGCGATCGAGAACGCCCGGATCCACGCCGAGCGCCGGCGCGTCGCGCACACCCTCCAGCAGTCGCTGCTGCCGCCGGTGCTGCCCGTGGTCGAGAGCATCGGCTTCGCCGCCGAGTACGTCCCGACCGGCGGTGACGTCGACGTCGGCGGCGACTTCTACGACGTGGTGCCCCTGCCGGACGGCCGCTGGCTGGTGGTGATCGGCGACGTATCGGGCAAGGGGGTGCAGGCGGCGACGGTCACCGGCCTGGTCCGCGACGTCATCCGCGTGCTGGTGGGCGACGGCAAGCCGCTGCCGGAGGCGCTGGCACGGGTCAACGAGACGCTGCTCGAGCGGGGCGGCGGGCGCTACTGCACGCTGGCCCTGGCGGCGGTCGGCCCCGGCGACGGCGACCGGCTCGACGTCTCCCTGCACCTCGCCGGCCACGACCGGCCGGTGCTGCTGCCCGCCGGCGGCGGCGCGCGTTTCGTCGGCATCGGTGGCACCGCGCTCGGCCTGCTCGACTCGATCGCCTCCCCGACGGCCGAGGTGCCGCTCGCCCCGGGGGACTCGCTGGTCTTCTACACCGACGGGGTCACCGAGCGGCGGCGCGGCCGGGAGCTGTTCGGCACCGATCGGCTGCGCGACGCCGCCGCCCCGCTGGCCGGCTACCCGGCCGACGTGATCGCGGCCCGGCTCCGCTCGACGGCGATCGGCTTCTCGGCCGAGGCGCCCCGCGACGACATCGCCATCCTGGTGCTCCGCAACGACGCGACCTGAGCAGCGGCGGCCGGGCCGGCACGGGTCGCCGCACCGTCGACGCGAGCTGCCGGCACGCCGCGATCGGGCCGGACTATCGCTGCGGCGGGCACCGGTGCGGACGGCCGGTCGAGCAGGCGGACCGGCCGGCGCCACCGGACGAGTTGTCTAGGCTGACCGCATGTCGACACCGTCGATGCGCCCGCCGAGCGACCGCCGCTGCTGCGCAGCACCGTCGCCGCCCAGTCGGCGCTCACCGCCGCCTTCGTCGTCGTCCTCGCGCTCTGGGTCGGCCGGATGGCCGCCGCCGGGGTCGGCCCCGAGGAGATGCGCAGCGGGGCGTACGACCCGAAGGACCTGGTGCCGTTCGGCCTGAGCGGAGCGAACCCCCTCACCTGGCTGTACGGCGCGGTGTCGCTGCTCTACCTCGCCGGCCTGGTCGCCGGGCCGCTGCTGGCGGTCCACGCCGTGGTCCTGCTGGCCCGGGACCGGTCGGCCATGTCCCGCCGCACGTGGCGGGTGCTGCTCGCCCTGACCCTGGGCGCGGTGGTCGTGGCCGCGAGCCGTTTCACGCCGGTCGGCGCCGACCTGCACCGCTGGTGGATGGACTGAGTCGCACGCGACCCCGGCCGCGCCGCCCTCCCGCTCCGCTCGCGCCGGCAGCTGGCCGGAGCGGTCAGAGGCCGCCCGGGAGGCGGCCCGGGGCGAGGCGGCGGTGGGGATCGATGTGCTCCTTGGCCGCGCGCAGCCGGGCCAGCCCGGCCAGCTCGCCCCAGAGGTCGACGGCCCGTCGGACGGCCGCCGGCGCGGAGACCACCACGCACCGGCCCTGCCGGGCGAGGAGCACGCCGCGGACGGCGGCCAGGATCGACGCCACCCGGTCGGGGGACATGGCAGCGGGCAGGGCCGCGTGCACCACGCCGAGGCCAGCGGAGCCGCGCACCGGGACGGGGCCGCCGGCGGCGTCCCGCAGCGCGTAGACGGCGGCGTGCAGGTCGGCGATCGGCACCTCGATGCGCAGCGCCGTGTCGCCCGGGCCGAACGGATAACGCCGCCACCACTCGGGCGCGACATGGCTGGCGGCCGTGCCCGGGCCGAGGAGCGCGACGAGCCGGTCGGCGCGCTCGGCGACGTCGGCCGGGCCGCCCTCCAGCAGCACCACCAGGCGACCGGCGCCGGCCGGGCCGCCGCGGACGCGCCCCGCCATGGACGGGTGCGCGGCCATCGCGGCGGCCCGGCTGCCCTGGCGCGGCCGGGGTCCCGCGCCGGCCGGCAGGTCCAGCTCGACCGCCGCCGGGTCGAGGCGCGCGGCGAGCACGGTGCGGACCAGGTCGTGCACCTCCAGCGGGGTCCACACCGGCCGGCTGACCCAGATCCGGCCGGCCGGGACGGCCTGCACCCGCAGGGTCGCGGAGACCAGCACGCCGAGCGCCCCCTGCGAGCCGCAGAGCAGCCGAGCCAACTCCAGCCCGGCCGCGCCGCCCCCGGCGTCGACGAGCTCGCCGTCGGCGTCGAGGTAGCGCACCCGGACGAGCTGGTCGCAGGGGCTGCCGTGGCGGTGCCGCAGCGGTCCCGCCTCACCGGCGGCGAGCACGCCGCCGAGGGTGGCCCCGGGCGAGGGGGCGTCGAGCGCCAGGCGCTGCCCGGTGCGGTCCAGAGTGGCCTGCACCGCGCGCAGCGGGGTGCCCGCCCCGACCTCGGTCGTGGGCGCGCCGACCGGCTCGTGCCCGATCCCGGCGAGCCGGCCGGTGTCGAGCATGATGTCGACCCGGTCGGGGGCGGCGCCCCAGTCGATCTTCGTGCCGGCGCCGCGCGGCACCACCGTCAGGTCGTGCCGGGCGGCGAGCCGCAGCACCTCGGCCGCCGCGCGCGGACCGCCCGGGACGGCCACCCAGCGGGCCGGGCGGCCGGCCACCTCGTCGGCGGGGCCGGCGAAGCGGGCGAACGGCGGGCCGCAGATCTCCGTCAACCGCCGCGTGATGTCGAGGGCTCCGGGCCGGTCGGTGGAACTCGCTGCAGCCGCCATGCCGGCCATCGTACACATGTTCGAAAGATGGGGCGGCGGGTCGCCGACGAGGCCGCGCGTCGGGCGGCGCGTGGCCGGTAACGTGACGCCGTGACCAAGGAGACCCCCGTGCCCACGGCGAAGCGGGTGCCCAGCGAGCGCACCCACCACGGCGACACCGTCGTCGACGAGTACGCCTGGCTCACCGCCAAGGACGACCCGGAGACGATCGCCTACCTGACCGCCGAGAACGCGTACACCGAGGCCCGGACGGCGCACCTCGAAGGGCTGCGCGCCGACCTGTTCGAGGAGATCCGCCGGCGCACCCAGGAGACCGACCTGTCGGTGCCCGGCCGCAAGGGCGGCTACTGGTACTACACCAGGACGGTCGAGGGCCAGCAGTACGGCGTGCAGTGCCGCCGGGCGGTCCGCGACGGCGAGACCGAGCCACCGGTCAGCGCGGACGGCGCCCCGCTCGACGGCGAGGAGGTGCTGCTCGACGGCAACCTGCTCGCCGAGGGGCACGACTTCTTCGCGCTCGGCGCGTTCGACGTCAGCCCGGACGGACGGTGGCTGGCCTACTCCACGGACTTCTCCGGCGACGAGCGGTTCACGCTGCGGGTCAAGGACCTGTCCACCGGCGAGCTGCTGCCCGACGAGGTGCCCGACACGTTCTACGGCACCGCCTGGTCCACCGACGCCTCCGTGCTGTTCTACGTGACGGTGGACGAGACGTGGCGCCCCAACCGGGTCTGGCGGCACACCCTGGGCACGGCGTCCACCGAGGACGTGGTGGTCTACCAGGAGGACGACGAGCGGTTCTGGGTCGGCGTGGAGCTGAGCCGATCGGAGCGGTTCGTCCTCATCGACGTGCACAGCAAGATCACCAGCGAGGTGCTGGTCATCCCCGCCGGCAACCCGACCGGCGCCCCGGCTTCCGTGGCGCCCCGGCGGCAGGGCGTCGAATACACCGTCGAGCACCACGGGCACCGCTTCCTGATCCTGCACAACGACGGCGCGGAGGACTTCGCGCTGGCGTACACCTCGGCGGACGCGCCCGGCGACTGGGTGCCGCTCATCGAGCACTCGCCCGGCACCCGGCTGGAGGCCGTCGACGCCTTCGCCGACCACCTGGTCGTCTCGCTGCGCACCAACGGGCTGACCGGGCTGCGGGTGCTGCCCGTCGGCGGCGGCGACGCCTTCGACATCGACTTCCCGGAGCCGCTCTACAGCGTCGGCCTGCACGACAACCCGGAGTACCGCACCGGGCAGATCCGGCTCCGCTACGCCTCGCTGGTCACCCCCGACTCGGTCTACGACTACGACCTGGTCACCCGGCAGATGGTGCTGCGCCGGCAGAAGCCGGTGAAGCCCGGGCCGGACGGGCGGGCGTACGACCCGGCCGACTACGAGCAGCACCGCGACTGGGCGCTCGCCGACGACGGGACCCGGGTGCCGGTCTCGCTGGTCTGCCGGGCCGGTACGCCGAAGGACGGCTCCGCCCCCTGCGTCATCTACGGCTACGGCTCGTACGAGGCGAGCATGGACCCGTGGTTCTCCGTCGCCCGGCTCTCCCTGCTGGACCGGGGCGTCATCTTCGCCGTCGCGCACACCCGGGGCGGCGGCGAGCTGGGCCGCAGCTGGTACGACCAGGGCAAGCTGCTGGCCAAGAAGAACACGTTCACCGACTTCGTGGCCTGCGCCCGGCACCTGGTCAAGGCGGGCTGGACGACCAGCGACCGGCTCGTGGCCCGGGGCGCCTCGGCCGGCGGGCTGCTGATGGGCGCGGTCGCCAACATCGCCCCGGACGCGTTCGCCGGGATCGTCGCGCAGGTGCCCTTCGTGGACGCGCTCACCTCGATCCTCGACCCGTCGCTGCCGCTGACCGTCACCGAGTGGGAGGAGTGGGGCAACCCGCTGGCCGACCCGGAGGTCTACGCGTACATGAAGTCCTACACGCCGTACGAGAACGTGCGGGCGGTGGACTATCCGGCGATCCTCGCGGTGACCAGCCTCAACGACACCCGGGTGCTCTACCACGAGCCGGCGAAGTGGATCGCCCGGCTGCGGGCGGTCGCCCCGCAGGGCGACTACCTGCTGAAGACCGAGATGGGCGCCGGCCACGGCGGCCCCAGCGGCCGTTACGACTCCTGGCGCGAGGAGGCGTTCGTCAACGCCTGGATCCTCGACCGCCTCGGCCGCGCCTGACCTGCCTGTCAGGAAGGGCACCTTCTTAACGGATTCTGCATAGGAAGGTGCCCTTCCCAACGCCTCAGCGCAGCGCGCCCGGCGCCCGCTCAGCGCAGCACGCCCGGCGCCCGCTCAGCGCAGCGCGCCCGGCGCCCGCTCAGCGCAGGGCGCCCGCCAGTACCGCCGGGTCGACGTTGCCGCCGGTGACCACGGCGACCGTACGGCCGGGCGGCAGCTCGGCGGCGCGGAACAGCCGGGCGGCCACCGCCACCGCGCCGCTCGGCTCCACGACCAGGCGGGCGTCGGTGACCAGCCGGCCCATGGCGGCGCGGATCTCCTCCTCGGTCACCGTGACGATGCGGTCGAGCCGGGCCCGCAGGTGGGCGAGGGTCAGCTCGGACGGGGGCAGGCGCAGCCCGTCGGCCATCGTCCGGTAGGTGCGCTCCTCGCCCCACACCACCACCGACCCGGTCGCCAGCGACTCCCGCGCGTCGGCGGCGAGTTCCGGCTCGACGCCGATCACCGTCGCCGCCGGACGCAGCGCCGTGACCGCCGTGGCGACGCCGGAGGAGAGCCCACCGCCGCCCACCGGCACCAGCACCACGTCGACGTCGGGCAGGTCCTCGACGATCTCCAGCCCGACCGTGCCCTGCCCGGCGATGACGCGCCGGTCGTCGAAGGGGGGCACCAGCACCGCACCCGTCGTCGCGGCGATCCGCTCCGCCTCCGGCCCGCGTTGCGGCGGCGGCACCAGCAGCACCTCGACGCCCAGCGCCCGGATCCGGTCCACCTTCGCCGCCGGGGCGCCCTCGGGCACCACGATCCGGCACGGCACGCCGGCCGCGCGGGCCGCGTACGCCAGGGCCAGGCCGTGGTTGCCGGAGGAGTGGGTGACCACGCCGCGCGCCCGCTCCTCGGGCGTCAGCCGGGCGACCGCGTGGGTCGCGCCGCGCAGCTTGAAGGACCCCACCGGTTGCAGGCTCTCCGGCTTGAGCCACAGCTCCGGATCCCACCCGGTGCGCAGCAGCGGGGTACGCAGCACGGTGCCCGCGATGTCGGCGGCGGCGTTCCGGATGTCGTCGATCGAGACCAGATCCATCGGCCCATCCTGCCCGATCGCGCGGCCGATCAGTCGAGGCAGAACTCGTTGCCCTCGGGATCTGCCATCACGATGTGGCCGGCGCCGAGCGGGGGTTCGGGCTCGTGGCGCCGCAGCCGGGTGGCGCCCAGGGACACGAGCCGCTCGGCCTCCGCCTCCAGGGCCGCCATCCGCGCGTCACCCTCCAGCCCGGGGGCGGCCCGCACGTCGAGGTGTACGCGGTTCTTGGCCTGCTTCCCCTCCGGTACGCGTTGGAAGAACAGCCGCGGCCGGGCGCCCTCGGGGTCGACCAGCCCCGAGGCGTCGTTGCGGTTCTCGGGCGGCACACCCATCGCCTCCAGCGCCTGCTCCCACGACTCGAAGCCCCCGGGCGGGGCCTGCAACCGGTAGCCGAGGACATCGGCCCAGAACGCCGCCAACCCGGCCGGGTCGGCGCAGTCGAAAGTGATCTGGACGTCGCGCACCATCTCAGCTCGCCTCCTGTCGGGTCTGCCCATGAGTGTGCAGGTGGAGGTCGCGCAGCAGGCACACTTCGGACAGATGGTGGATCATCTCGCGGTTGATGTGCAGCACCAGCTCCGCCAGGGAACGCTCGGCGTACGGCCCCTCGGCCTCCCCGCAGCGCCGGGCGAGGCCGCTCTCGCCGAGGGACTCGACCCCGGCCTGCCAGGCGGCGTACTCCGTGTCGAGCTGGTCGAGCGCCTCGGTCGCGGTCGCGGCGTACTCGAACGACTCGTAGTCGGTGGGCACGCGACCGAAGTGCGTGGCGTTGCCCATCGCGAGCACGCCGACGATCACGTGCCCGAGTCGCCAGGCGATCGTCGTGAACGGTGCCGGGTCGGGTATCGGCATCGCGAAGTCGATGGTCATCGCGCCGGCCCCCGCCTGAAGCGGCGCGGTACCGGCGCCGCGCGGGCGCACGTTCCAACAGCCGGGTGCCGGCTCCCAGAAGTACTCGTCGTCGGTGAGGCCGTCGAGGCGGTCGCGCAACTGGTTGGCCCAGTGCCAGGCGAGCTGGTCACGGAGCAGGGGGTTCCAGGTCTGGTCGGTCATGGGCCCAGCCTCCCGTGGATAGCGGACAGGATCGTTCCGTTATCCGTGAAACGATGAGCCGGTGACAGTGGAAGCGACGACCGAGCGGGTGCTGCGCCTGCTGGCGCTGTTGCAGCGGCGGCCGTCCTGGACCGCCACCGAGCTGGCCGCCGAGCTGGGGGTCACCGACCGCTGCGTACGCCGCGACGTGGAGCGGCTGCGCGCGATCGGCTACCCCGTGCACGCGACGGCGGGCGTCGGCGGCGGCTACCAGCTCGGCGCGGGCACCCGGCTGCCGCCGCTGCTCCTCGACGACGAGGAGGCGATCGCGACGGCGGTCTCCCTGCGGCTGGCCTCGGGAGGCACGGTCGCCGGGGCGGGCGAGGCGGCCCTGCGGGCCCTCACGAAGCTCGACCAGGTGATGCCGGCCCGGCTGCGCGCCGAGGTGCGGGCGGTGCACGGCGCCACCGCGACCCTCGTCGGTCCCGGGGTCGAGATCGACGGGGAGCTGCTGGTGACGCTCGCGCGGGCCTGCCGCGACGCCGTGCGGGTCCGGTTCCGGTACGCCGGCCGCGACGGCGGGGAGCACGAGCGCACGGTCGAGCCGGTGCGGATGGTCACGACCGGCCGCCGCTGGTACCTCATGGCCTGGGACGTCGACCGCGCCGACTGGCGCACCTTCCGGCTGGACCGGATGCGCGAGGTGACGGCGACGACCTGGCGCTTCCACGCGAGGGAGCATCCGGATCCGGTCGCCTACGTGCAGCGGTCCGTGACCGGGGCGCCGTACCGCTATCTCGCCCGGGTGCGGGTGCGCGCCCACCCCGACCAGGTGCGGAAGCTGGTGCCGCCCCAGGTGGGGCGCGTCGAGGACGATCGCGACGGGTGGTGCGTACTCGCCATCGGTGGGGACGACCTGGACTGGCTGGCCATGCACGCGGCCCGGCTGGGCTTCGAGGCGGAGGTGCTGGAGCCTCCGGAGCTGCGGGAGTCCGTCGTCCTGCTCGCCCGCCGCCTCGCGGCGATGGCCGGCACCGGCTGACCCGCCCTTCGCCGCACGGCGATGGCCGGCACCGGCCGACCCGCAGCACCTAGACTGCCCGGGTGACCGGGGCCGGCGAAGTGGACGACGACGAGCCGACCGGGGGCGTACCGGCGTCGGGGTGGCGGGCGGCGGCGCGCGACCGGCGCGTCTGGGCGATCCTCGCGGTGGTCGCGTTCCTGCTGGTCTGCTGCTGCTCCGCCGCCGCCGGGACGCTGCTCGCGCTCTCGGCCGGCCTGTTCGCCGCCTGACGCGGCACGGGGGCCGTCCCCCGGCTCAGGTCACCCGCAGTTCCTCGACGGCCGTGCTCGCGCGCAGGAAGAGCAGGCCGACGCCGACCGTCGCCAGCACCCCCGCCAGCGCGCCGGCCCCGAGCAGGGCCAGCTGTTCCAGCGGTACGTCGGGCGGCACGGTCACGTCCGGCATCGCCACGACCCGGGTGTGGCGCGCCCGGGTGGCGGGGTCGGCGCAGAGCTGGGCGGTGGCGTCGCAGACCTCGTCGTAGTGGCGGGCGGTCGGCGTGCGGAAGAGCCCCCGGGCCAGCAGCAGGCCCACGGCGAGCGCGACGGCCACCGCCGGCACGGCGGGGGCCAGCGACTGCCAGGCGATGGACCGGCCGAGCGTGGGCCGGGGCACCCCGGTCGCCACCAGGGCCGCGTAGGCGCGCCGCCGGGCGGTGATCCCCTCCACCATCGCGACGACCAGCCCACCGGCGGCGACCAGCATGGCCACCGCCACCGCCAGGTCCACCAGGTCCATGGTCCGCAGGTAGAAGCCGTCGCCGCCGGCCAGTCCGCCGCCGGTCCGCCGGCTCAGCTCGCCCGCCGCGACGAAGTACTCCCGCAGCCCGGCCGCGCCCGCGCCGAGGAGCACCGCCGCCAGCAGGGCGGCGAAGGTGCGGCTGCCCGCCCACGGGTCGGCCGTCAACCGGCGGGCGGCGAGCAGCGCGGCCGGCCCCCGGGCGTAGCGGTGCAGCATCCGCCCGGCCGTCCAGGAGATCCAGCCGGTGCCGACGACCACCCCGACCATCGCGGCCAGCCCGCCGCTGACCAGCAGCGCCGGCACCAGCCACGACGGCGGGTCGGTGGCGCGCCGGTCGTAGAGGCGGGTGACCGGTTCGACGGCGACGAAGGCGGCCAGCCCGGCGCCGATGAGGACGCCCGCCCAGGGTCGGGGGCCGCGTTCCCGGCGGTGCGTACGCAGCACGCCGAACGGGGTCGTGCTCACCCGGCGCAGCATCAGCGCGGTGGCCAGCGCCGCCACGACCGGCAGCCCCGCCAGCACCGCCACCAGCACGCCGGGGGTGGGCAGCACGTCGGTGGGGAGGACGAGCCGGCCCCGGGCGTCGGGCCGGTCGAGCAGCTCCCGGCCGACGAAGTGGACCGACGCGCCGGCCAGTGTGCCGAGCAGGCTCGCCAGGCCGGCCTCCAGCACGGCGATCCGGGTCACCTGGCCGGGGGTGGCGCCGGCCAGCCGGAACGCGGCCAGCCGGCGGTCCCGCGCCGGCGCGCCGAGCCGGGCGCACTGCCCGGCCAACGCCAGCACGGGAATCATGAGCAACAGCAGGGCGAAGGCCGTGCCGCCGCGCAGCCCCGGCTCGACGAGCAGCTGGTTGGCGTACTGGTGGGACCAACGGCTGCCGTTGTCGTCGGTGGCGGGCGGGGTGGGGATGGCCAGCACGGTGAACGCGGCGAGGGCGACGAGGGTGGCCAGGCCGGCGCTGAGCGCGGTCAGCGCCACCCGGACGGTGTCGGTGCGGGTGCCGGCCAGGGCGAGGCGTACCAGCGTCGACGGTCTCACCGGCGGCTGCCCGGCAGCGGGGTGTCGAGGCCCAGCCCGGTGTGGTCGACCATGCCGTCGCGGAGGATGACCTCGCGGTCGGCGTACGCGGCGATCTGCGGCTCGTGGGTGACCAGGACGACCGTGGTCCGCTGCTCGCGGGCGAGCCGGACGAGTTGGACGAGCACCTGCTCGCCGGTGAGCGTGTCCAGCGCGCCGGTCGGCTCGTCGGCGAAGAGCACCCGGGGCTCGGTGACCAGCGCCCGTGCCATCGCGCAGCGCTGCTGCTGCCCGCCGGACATCTCGCCCGGCCGGACGTCGGCCAGGTCGGCCACGCCGAGCCGCTCCATCCAGGACAGCGCAGCCGTCCGCGCCTCCCGCCGCCGGGTGCCGGCCAGGAGCAGCGGAAGGGCGACGTTCTCGGCGGCGGTCAGTTCGGCGACGAGCTGGCCGAACTGGAAGAGCACCCCGAACTCGGTGCGCCGCAGCCTGGACCGTGCCGCCTCGGACCAGGTGTCGATCCGGTGCCCGTTCCAGCTCACCTCGCCGGCGTCCGGACGCAGGATGCCGGCGAGGCAGTGCAGGAGGGTGGACTTGCCGCAGCCGCTCGGGCCGGTGACGGCGACGATCTCCCCCTCGGCGACATCGACGGTGACGCCGCGCAGCGCGGGTGTCCGCCCGTATGCCTTGACCACGCCGCGAGCCTGAAGTTGCGTCACGAGTGCACCTCCCGGTGCCAGTCGGCGACGCGGCCCAGGGTGGTCTGCAACCACCGCAGGTCGGCGTCGAGATGGGCGATGGCGAAGTCGGCCGCGACGATGTCGTCGAGGCTGGCCGAGGGCGCCGTCTTCACCGCGGTCAGCTCGCGCAGCCGCTCGGTGTGGGCCTGTCGTTGGGCGACGAGGTAGGCACGGGCCCGGTCCGCGTCGGCCACCAGCAGCGCCACGACCACCTTGGCGAAGAGCGTGCTGGCGACGTACGGCATCGGTGGCTCGACCTCGGCGAGCCACCGCTGGAGCGCGGCCCGGCCGTCGGCGGTCAGCGAGTACGCGGTGCGGTCGGGACCGCCCTCGCGTTCCTGCCCGGCGGGTGCCACCAGGCCGTCCCGCTGCAACCGGCCGAGGGTCGAGTAGACCTGCCCGAAGGCCAGCGGCCTGGCGCGGGGCAGGCGCTCGTCGTGGGCGCGCTTCAGCTCGTAGCCGTGCCGGTTGCCGGCGGCCAGCAGGCCCAGCAACACGTGCGGTGTGGACACCGCGTCACTATTCACCCGGTGAATAGCGACTGTCAAGGAGGCCCGCGCGGCGGAGGTGCCGCGCGGGCCTGTGGCGCTTCGAGGTCAGGCGCCCGCCGACCAGCCCGGGTCCCGGCCGGTCAGGGCGAGCAGACGGTCGATCTCGGGGGCGTCCGACGACGACGTCCCCACCGGCGCCGCGAAGACGCCCTGTTCCCGGGCCGCCGGCCCCATCTGCTCGCACAGGGCGTGCAGCGGGGGCAGCGCCTCCGGCGCGGGGCGGTACGGCTGCCCGGTGGCGACGGCCAGGTCCCAGGCGTGCACCGTCAGGTCGAGCAGCACCATGGTGCCGACCGTCTCCTGCGGCAGCCCCATCCCGGGCGAGACCCCCTCCAGCGCGGCCGGATCCGACCACGCCTCGACCAGTTTCGCGGTCTCCGCCTCGAACCGGTCCCGCCAGCCCTCGGCCAGGTGGTCGGGCTTCTCCGCCCACTCCGGCTGCCCCCTGCCGGCGAGGGCCTGGAAGTTGACCACCACGTCGTAGAGGTGGTTGAGCAGGTCGCGCACGGCGTAGTCGCTGCACGGGGTCGGCAGGTCCAGTTGGTCGTCCGAGACGCCCCGGACCACCGCGACGGCACGGGGCGCCGCGGCTGCGAGCAGATCACCAGTCTTCGTGGCCATGCGCTCAGGGTACGAGGGTGGCCCGGACGTCGCCGCCCCGCGCGGGGCCGGCTCAGTTGCGGCGCAGGGCCACCACGGCGACGTCGTCGTGGATCTCCGGCGGAGCCAGCTCGACCAGGAGCCGCTCGCAGAACCGGTCCAGGTCGTCGTCGACCCGGGTGGCGGCCACGGCCAGGGCGGCCAGCCCGTCGTCGATGGTGGTGTCCCGCCGCTCGATCAGCCCGTCGGTGTAGAACACCAGCGTCGCCCCGGCCGGCAGCACGAACTCCAGGTCGGGCGGCCGGGGCGCGCGGACCCCGAGCAGCGGGGCCGAGTGCTGCACGAACTCCACCTTGCCGTCGAGGCTGAGCGCCGGCGGCAGGTGCCCGGCGCTGGCCATCCGCACCCGGCCGCTGGGCGGGTGCAGCAGCAGCACGCAGATCGTCGCCAGCTCGTCGGGGAGCAGGGTGCGCATGAGTTCGTTGACCCGGTGCAGGATCTCGCCCGGCTGGTGCCCCTCCACCGCGTACGCCCGCACCGCGTGCCGCAGCTCGGCCATCACCGTGGCGGCGTGCAGCGAGTGACCGGCCACGTCGCCGATCGCCAGCAGCAGGTGGCCGTCGAGCATCACCAGCTCGTAGAAGTCGCCCCCCACCTCGGTCTGCGCGCTCGCCGGCTCGTAGCGCACGGCCAGGTCGAGCCCGTTGACCTGCGGTATCCTGCGCGGCAGCAGGCTGCGCTGGAGGGTGACCGCGATGCGGTGCTCCTCGTCGAAGGAGCGCTGCGCCTCCACGGCCGCCGCGACGGCCTGGGCGAGCTGCCGCAGCACGGGGGTGTGGGCGGTCTGCGTGGCGGTGGGCACGACGACGTAGAGCGGCGCCCGGTCCTCGCGCAGTCGGGCGGCGACCACCGTGACCGTGTCGTCCGCCGGCCACCCGACCAGGCCCCAGGAGGCCGGATCGTCCACCCGGACCGTCGTCCCGGTCGGCACCCCGGTGTCGTCGACGATCCACGGGACGATCGTGGCCGTGCCGTCGGGGCCGTCCGCGATCCCCGCGAGGCAGTCGCCCTCGAACGTCTCGGCGACCACGGCGGCCGGGCTCCTGAAGATCCGCGCGGCGCCGGCCGCCGCCGCCTCCAGCAGCCGCGCGAAGTTCGGCGCGGAATGCACCGCCATGGTGGTGTCGGCCAGGCCGAGGAGCCGTTCGGCGAGCAGTTCCGCGCGCTGCCGGGCCCGGTAGTAGCGCAACACCGCGTGGGAGGTGGCGACCAGTTCCTCCGGCTCGATCGGCTCCGCCAGGTACGCGTCCGCACCCCGGGTGAGCCCCTGCGCCCGGTCCACCACGTCCACCGCGTGCGCGGACACATGGATCACCGGCATCGCCGGGTGCGCCGCCTTGATCCGCTCGCAGACCTCGAAGCCGTTCAGGTCGGGCAGCCGCACGTCGAGCACCACGAGGTCGATCGGGTCCACCCCGACCCGGGCCAGCGCCTCGGCGCCGTTCTCGGCCTCCAGCACCGCGAAGCCCGCCCGGGAGAGCCAGCTCACCAGCAGATAGCGCTTGGTGGGGCTGTCGTCGACCACCAGTACCGTCGCCGGACCGCCCTCCACGTCACGCTCCGCCCACGGGCAGTGTGACGGTGAACGTGCTGCCCCGGCCCGGCTCGCTGGACACCACGAGGCTGCCGCCGAGCAGGGTCACCAGCCGCCGCGCGTACGGCAGGCCGAGGCCCGTTCCGCCGACCCGGGTCGCGCCGGGCACCTGGTAGAACTCCTCGAAGATCCGCTCCTGCAGCTCCGGGGGGATGCCCGCGCCGGTGTCGGAGACGATGAGCGACCAGCGCTCGTCCTGCCGCTCCGCCCGCAGCCGGACCTCGCCGCGCTCGGTGAACTTGAGCCCGTTGTGCAGCAGGTTGCGCAGGACCTGGGCGAGCAGCACCTCGTCCGTACGCAGCGTCGCCGGGACGGGCGGCTCCTCCACCACGAGCTCGACGTCGGGC
Source organism: Micromonospora sp. CNZ303 (assembly GCF_004345505.1). NCBI lineage: Bacteria > Bacillati > Actinomycetota > Actinomycetes > Micromonosporales > Micromonosporaceae > Micromonospora > Micromonospora sp. CNZ303. Next base: position 536,042 of record NZ_SLVT01000002.1, read on the forward strand.
CGGGTGGCCAGGGCCCGCAGCGTGCCGCGCAACTGGCCGAAGACCGGCCGCAGGTCGACCTCGGCCCAGTCGGGCTCGATCCGGCCCGACTCGGCCTTGGCCAGGTCGAGCAGCTCGTTGACCAGCGTGAGGAGGTCACCCGCCGAGGAGCGGATCAGCCCGACCTGGCGGGCCTGCTCGGCGGTGAGCGGGTCGGAGGCGGAGTCGCCCAGCAGCCGGCCCAGGCCGATGATCGCGGTGACCGGGGCCCGCAGCTCGTGGCTGACGTTCGCCAGGAACCGGCTCTTCGACTCGCTGGCCGCGCGCAGCTGCGCGGACTTCTCGTCCAGCTCGGCGTAGAGGGCCACCACGCCGCGGTTGGTCTCCTCCAGCTCCTCGGTGAGCTGGTTGTAGAGCGCCATCACCCCGCGGTTGGTCTCGGCCAGCTCCTCGTTGAGGACGGCGAGTTCGTCGCGCTGGCTGCGTACCTCGTCGAGGGCGGCGATGAGCTGGGCGTTCTGGGCGGCCAGCTCGTCCAGGGCGCTGCCCGGGGCGTTCCGGTCGAGCTCGGACCGCAGCTCGGCGAGACGCTCGGGGGTCAGCACCTCTGCGGTGACCGGGACACGTCGGGACATCCTCACGACCGTATCCCCCTCGCGTGTCACCACGCCCAACTTGTCCACCAACCGCGCCACCGCACCGGACTGCGGCTCGTACCGCCCGCCGGGCAGCGGGCGCACGGGGACGAGGTCCACCCGCAGGTGCCGCCTGCCGTCGACGGCGTCGTGGACGAGGACGAATGCCACCTCCGCCCCGCCGACCGAGTGCAGCAGGTCGCGGGCGACCTCGCTGAGCGCCGTGGCGATGCGTACCTGGTCCTGGTGCTCCAGGCCCACCGCGGCGGCGACCTCACGGCCCCGCTGCCGGACGACGAAGATGTCGTGTTCGACCCGCAGCGCCATCTGCAGCAGCGGCGCCCCGGCGGACCCGGTCACGACCAGGCCCGGGCGGCCAGGACGCAGGCGTCGTCGCGGCGCGTGCCGGCGTCCCGCAGCACCGTCGCGGCCACCACGAGGGGCGACCGGTCGGCGAGACCGGGATAGTCGGCGAGCTGCCAGCGGTCGACCACCCCGTCACTGTGCATGACCAGCAGGGCGTCGGCGTCGAAGGGGTAGTCGTACTCCCGGACCGAGGGTCGCTGGTGCCCGGCGATGCCGGGCAGCGAGACCAGGCCCCGCCGCTTGCCGTCGCCGCCGATCACGGCGGCGGCGATGTTGCCCAGCCCCGAGTAGCGCAGCACCCCGGCCGACGGGTCCGGCTCGGCCACGGCGAGCGCCGCGCCCCGGGTGTGCGACATCGAGCGGTGCAGGTGCGCGACGACCGCCGACGGGGGCCCCGCCGGCGCCTTGCGGAACGCGTCGAGCGCGGCGTCGGTGGCGGCGGAGGCGAGCGGACCGTGTCCCAGGCCGTCGCAGACCAGCACCTGGCGCCGGCCCTCGACGATCCGCCAGGCGTAGCCGTCACCGCTGACCGACTCCCCGGGTATCGGCCGGCTGAGCGCGCCGGCCCAGGGCCGCTCGTGCCCGCCGTCGGGCTTGGGCCAGACCTGGACGGCGAGGACGGTGCCGCGCGGCGGCCGGGAGTAGCCGTCGAACCAGCTCGCCTGCCGGACGATCGCGCCGAGGCCGATGCCGAGCGTCCCGACGGTGGAGTGCCCGTCCTCGAAGGAGGCGGTGAGGTCGGCCATTCCCGGCCCGGAGTCGAGGGCGACCAGTTCCACGCCGGCCTCCCCGTCGCGCCGGACCGGCCGCAGCAGCACGACACCGTCGTCGGCGTGCTTGACCAGGTTGCTGGTCAGCTCGGCGGCGACGATGGACAGGTCGGCGATACGGGCGTCGCCCAGGGCGAGCTGGGCGCCGAGCCGTTCGGCCGCCCGACGCGCCGCGCTCGCCGCGCCGCCGCTCTCGACCCGGTACCAGACGCCGCGGTCGGAGACCACGTCGTCGTTCATCGGGCCCATTTGGTGACCGTGATCCGGGTTCCCTCACCCGGGGCGGTCTGGATGTCGAACTCGTCGACCAGCCGGCGGGCGCCGCTGAGCCCGAGGCCGAGCCCGCCGCCGGTGGTGTAGCCGTCGGTCAGCGCCAGGTCGAGGTCGGCGATGCCCGGGCCGGAGTCGGCGAAGACGATCCGCACGCCCCGCCGCCGGCCGTTGTCCACGATGGCCACCTCGACCGAGCCGCCGCCGCCGTACACCAGGGTGTTGCGGGCCAGCTCGCTCGCCGCGGTGACGACCTTGGTCTGGTCGACCAGCGAGAGCTTGACCGCCACCGACACGGTACGCACCAACTGCCGGACGCGCACCACGTCCTCGTCGCTGCGGATCGCCTGCGCCTGCGGCTGGCCCAGGTCGACTCCGGTGGTCATGACAACGCCGTCGTCTCGGCGTCCGGTTCGTCGTCGAACGCGAGCTCCTGCTCGTCGGCGTGGGCCGCCGCGATCAGCTCCATGCCCCGCTCGACGTTGAGCGCCGTCCGGATGCCGTTGAGCGACAGGCCCAGCTCGACCAGGGTGATGGCGACGGCGGGACGCATCCCGACCACGACCGTCTCCGCGTCGAGCACCTTGGAGATCGACGCGATGGTCGACAGCATCCGCCCGACGAAGGAGTCGACGATGTCCAGGGCGGTGATGTCGATGATCACGCCGTGGCAGCCGGTGGCGACGATCCGCTCCGCGAGGTCCTCCTGGAGCTGGACGGCCGTCTGGTCGGACATGTCGACCTGGATGGAGACCAGCAGGATGTCGCCGATCTTGAGGATCGGCACCCGTTCCATCAGGCCTCCCGGCGCTGGCGGCGGCCGGTCTCGACCCCGGTGAGCCGGAGCACGTGCCGCAGCGCGTCGGCGAGGCTGGCCTTCGTGGCGATGTCGCCGAACTCGATGCCGAGGGCCACGATGGTCTGGGCGATCTGCGGCCGGATGCCGGAGATGATGCAGTCGGCGCCCATCAGCCGGGCGGCCACCACGGTCTTGAGGATGTGCTGGGCGACCTGGGTGTCCACCGCCGGTACGCCGGTGATGTCGATGATCGCGTAGGGCGAGCCGGTGTCGACCAGGGTCTGGAGCAGCCGCTCCATCACCACCTGGGCCCGGGCCGAGTCGAGGGTGCCGACCAGCGGCACGGCGACCACGCCCTCCCAGAGCTTCACCACCGGGGTGGAGAGCTCCAGCAGTTGCTCCGCCTGGTCGGCGATGAGGCTCTCGCGGGTGCGCACGAAGCTCTCGAAGGTGAACAGGCCCATCTGGTCGATCAGCCCGGAGAAGGCGACGTAGTCGCGCAGCGTCTGGGTGCCGTCATCGGCCTCCATCAGCTCCAGCAGCACCTCCTTCAGCGAGAACACGCTGATCGCGGTCTCGGAGGCGGAGAAGCCCTGCCGGGCGCGTCCCCGGGACAGCTCCGAGAGCACGGCGCGCAGCTCGGCGGCCCGCTCGGAGTCGAGGTCGATGGCACCCTGCTCACTGACAGTGATCATGCTAGAGTGCAGCTCCTGCAGCTGTCGGCGCAGCTCGCCCTGGCTGAGCCGCCCGCGCAGGGATCCGGCGACGATCTCCGTCCAGCGCTGCATGATCCGATCGGCATACCCGGTCAGCAGACCGGCCAGCCGGCTGCTTTCCTCGGCGCTCAACGCCATGGTGAACCCCCTTCGACCTCGACGGCGGACTCTATCACCGGGGGTCGGAGCACTACTTGTCGCAGGGCAAACGAATGAGGACGGCCACCGGATACCGCATCCCGTTCTGCGTACCACCCCGATCGTGGGATACCGTTTCCCCGATAACAGGAGGTCTGGCGAATGTCCTTGACGGTGCACACGGAACAGCGCGGCGACGTGGTCGTCGTATCGGTCGCGGGCGAGCTGGACATGGCGACCGCACCGCAGCTCCAGGACCAGATCACCGACCTGCTCGACAAGGGCCGCAGCAGGCTCGTCTTCGACCTGGCGAACGTCTCGTTCTGCGACTCCACGGGCCTGTCGGTGTTCGTCCGGGCCAAGAACAGCTGCGACGAGGCGGGCGGCGTGGTACGGCTGGCCGCCCCGCAGCGGGGCGTGCTGCGCATCCTCGAGGTGAGCGGCCTCGTCGAGGTGCTGCACACCTACCCGACGGTCGACCAGGCCGTGGCCGGCGATCCCACGCCGGCCTCCTCCTGACGGTTCCCCCTCACGCCTCGTCCTCGATGTGTCGGGGACGGGCGATCACCATGCCCGCGCCGGTCTGCACGGCGAGTGCCGCCAGCAGGAACCCGATCGGGACGGTCCACCCGCCGGTCGTCCCGTAGAGGATGCCCACCAGCAGTGGCCCCAGCGCGGCGATGAGGTAGCCGACGCTCTGGCTGAACGCGGAGAGCGCCACCGTCCCCTCGGTCGTCCGGGCCCGCAGCCCGATGGTGGCCAGGATCATCGGGAAGGCGCTCTGCCCGATCGCGAGCAGCACCACCCAGAGCAGCGCCCCGTCGTGCGGCGCGACGGCCATCCCGACGTAGGCGAGGGCCATCGCAGCGGAGAGCGTCAGCACCAGCGGGTGCAGGGTGCGCAGCCGCCCGGCCAGGGTCGGCATGAGCAGGGCGATCGGCACGCCCAGCGCCGTCACCCCGGCGAGCAGCAGGCCGGCGTCCTGCGGCCGGTAGCCGGCGTCGCGGAAGAGCTGGGCCAGCCAACCCATGATCGCGTAGGCGCCCAGCGACTGCGTCCCGAAGTAGACCGCCATCGCCCAGCCGAGCCGGGTCCGCCCCGGCCGGATCCGGCGGGCACGGGGCGCCACCACCGCCGGGGTCGCCGCCCGTCGGGCCGCGCGCGCCCGCAGCGCCAGCGGCACCCACGGGAGTACGGCCACCAGGGCCAGCCCGGCCCACACGGCGAGCCCGGCCCGCCAGGTGCCGAAGAGGTGCGCCACCGGCACCGCCGCCGCGGCGGCCACCGTCGACCCCACCGTCAACGTCATCGAGTACGCCCCGGTGACCAGCCCGACGCGGTGCGGGAAGTACTGCTTGACCAGCAGCGGAAGCAGGACGTTCGCCACCGCGATCCCGGCCAGCGCGAGGGCGCTGCCGGCGATGAAGACCAGCGCGGAGTCGGTGCCGACCCGGACGAGCTGCCCGGCGGCGAGGATCAGCATCGCCACCACCAGCACCCGGGCCGGGGAGTTCCGGCGGACCAGCCGGGGGGTGAGCGACCCGAAGACAGCGAAGGCCACCGCGGGCAGGGTGGTCACGACCCCGGCCAGCGCCCCGGAGAGGGCCAGGCCGTTGCGTACCTCGTCGAGCAGGGCGCCGAGGCTGGTGATCGCGGCCCGCAGGTTGAGCGCCACGAGCAGCATGCCGACGAGCACGAGCAGCCCACCGGCGACCGGTCCGACCGGCTCGGGGGTGGGACCGGCGGCAGGAGCCGTCGCATCCGCCGGCGCGGGCACGTCGTCCGGCCCGGCGATCGTCTCCCGCCCGGAACGCGGTGAGGTTCCGGCGTCGACGGCGGCGGTGGTTGGCGGGGTCATGGGTCCGAACCTACAATCATGGGATGAATTTCAGGCAGGTGTTGTAACCAGTGCCACCGTCGGTTGATTCCGCCGCCGCGCCACCCCGGGGCCACCGGGTGCGGCAGACCATCGCCCAGCTCAGGGAGCGGATCCTCGGCGGCGAGTGGCCGGTCGGCGGGCGGATCCCCACCGAGCCGCAGCTGGTCGCGGCGCTCGGCGTGGGCCGCAACACGGTCCGCGAGGCGGTACGGGCGCTGGTGCACGCCGGGGTGCTGGAGTGCCGGCAGGGCTCCGGGACGTACGTGGTGTCGACCGACGAGCTGGCCCCGGTGGTGGCCCGCCGGCTCACCGCCGACCGGATGGCCGAGGTGGTCGAGGTGCGCCGCGCCTTCGAGGTGGAGGCCGCCCGGCTCGCCGCGCTGCGGCGTACGACCGAGGACCTGGCGGCCCTGGACGGCGCGCTCGCCGCCCGCGAGGCGGCCTGGCACGACGGCCGGTTCGACGAGTTCGTGGCGGCCGACGCGGCGCTGCACACCGCCGTGGTCGCGGCGGCGCACAACGGCATGCTCGCCGACCTGTACGCCTCGGTCGGGGCCGCGCTGCACAGCACGATCGCCCAGTCGATGGGCGGCGCGCTGGAGCCGGACCGCTACGTCGACCACTCCCGGCTGGTCGAGGCGATCCGGGCCGGCGACCCGGGCCGCGCGGCGATCGAGGCCGGCGCTTTTCTGGAGCCCTCGCCCGGGGCATAGGTTGTGCCGGACGGAAGACCGGACACCTCGGGAGTACGGATGCTCAAGGGCTTCAAAGACTTCATCATGCGCGGCAACGTCGTCGACCTGGCGGTCGGTGTCGTCATCGGCGCCGCGTTCACGGGCGTGGTCACCCAGCTCACCAAGTCGTTCCTGGAACCGATGGTCCGGGTGCTCATCGCCCTGATCACCGGCAGCAAGAACGGTCTCACCGGCTCGACGCCGACGTTCCGCGAGATCCCGTTCGACTGGGTGGCGTTCGTCAACGCGCTGATCACCTTCCTGCTCACCGCGGCGGCGCTCTACTTCATGGTCGTCTTCCCGATGAACAAGCTGGCCGAGCGGCGCAAGCGGGGCGAGGAGCCGCCGCCGAAGGCGCCGAGCGAGGAGGTCCGGCTGCTCACCGAGATCCGCGACGCCCTGGTCGCCGCCGGCCACACCACCCCCGGGCAGCGGCGCGGGGCGCTCGACGAGGTGCTCGGCCGCCGGGAGGAACCGCCCACTCCGCGCTGAACCCGTCGCACGCACATCGGCCCCTGCGGGAATCCCGCAGGGGCCACACATTTTCGTACGCCTGTTCGATAGAGTCCCGCCATGGAGCAGCGGAAGCACTGGTGGAACGGGAAATGGGGCCGGCTGGCCCGGCGCGACGTCTTCCTCCGGGTGGACGCCGACCGGTGGCACGTCGAGCAGCGCGCCGGCGGTTCCGAGGGCGTCTCCCGGTTCTACGAGTACGGCACCGCCGAGGAGGCCGAGGAGACGGTCCGGGCGCTGCTCCAGGGCACCGACACGTGGCGCGAACTCTCCCCCCGCCCCCCGACCGCCTGGTGAACGGCCACCGCCCGAGATCTTGGACAGTTGGCGTTCGGCCCGAGCGACAACTGTCCAAGATCTCGACGGTGGTTTAGCCGGAGCGGGGGCCGGGAACCGCCCCGGGATGGAGCAGCAGGGCACCGAGCGGCAGGCGACAGTTTCCCGGGTCACCACGGGCATGCGGGTGATCGACGTCGACGGCACCGAGTTCGGCACCGTCGACCTGGTCCAGCGGGGCGATCCCAACGCGGTGACCGTGCAGGCGCCGACCGCCGACCCCGGCAGCAGCCTGGACGAGCTGATCGAGTCGACGGCCGTGGAGGAGCCGGACGTACCGGCCGACCTGGCGGCCCGGCTGCTGCACAGCGGCTACCTGAAGGTCTCCACCGACCTGGTCCGCACCGGCGCGGTCTACGTGCTCGCCGAGCAGATTGCCGCCGTCACCGACGACCAGGTACGCCTCGACGTCCCGGCCCGCGACCTGCCGCCCGAGGAGTGACATCCACCCGCCCGGTCCCGGTCGGCCCCGCCGACCCGCTCGTGGCAGGCTCCACCGCCGGCCCCGGCGATCCGGTCGTGACGGGTTCCACCGCCAGGCCCGGCGATCCGGTCGTGACGGGTTCCACCGCCGGGCCAGGCGACGCCGTCGCGGCGGGTTCGGGCGCCGGCTCCGGCGCGGTCGGCCCGCCGGAGCGGCGGCGGAAGAGCAGGAGCATCACCCCGCCCGCGACCAGGCCCCAGAACGCGCCGCCCACGCCGAGCAGGGTCACCCCGGAGGCGGTGACCACGAAGGTGACCACGGCGGCCTCCCGGTCCGCCGGCTCCGCCAACGCCGAGGTGAGCGCGGTGGCCAGCGCGCCGAGCAGCGCCAGCCCGGCGACCGCCTCGATCAGCACCGGCGGGGCGAGCGCGACCAGCGCGGTGGCCGCACCGGCGCCCAGCCCCAGCAGGGCCAGCCCGGTGCCGGCGGTGACCGAGGCGATCCAGCGGCGCTCCGGGTCGGGGTGGGCGTCCGGGCCGGCGGCCAGGGCGGCGGTGATCGCGGCGAGGTTGACCGCGTGCCCGCCGGCGGGCGCGGCGAGCACGGTGGTCAGTCCCGTGGCGCGCAGCGCGGCGCCGAAGGGCGGCCGGTAGCCGTAGCCGACCAGCACCGCCATCCCCGGTACGTTCTGCGCGGCCATGGTGACCAGGAAGAGCGGCAACGCGAGGCCCACCATCGCTGAGAGGTTCCAGGCCGGCGCGGTCAACTCGACCGCGGGCAGCAGCCGCGCGCCGCCGAGCCCGGAGACCGGGGTGGTCAGCGCGATCGCCGCCACCGCGACGACCAGCGCGCCCGGCACCGCCCACCGGCGGGCGAACCGGTGCAGCAGCAGCCAGGCCAGCACCACGGGTACGGCCAGCCGGGGCACCTCGACCAGCGCGCGGACGGGGGCGGTGCAGAGCGGCAGCAGGACCCCGGCGAGCATCGCGCCCGCGATCGGCCGGGGGATAGCCGCGACGGCCCGCCCGAGGGCCGGGAACAGCCCGGCGGCCACGATCAGCGCACCCGAGACGAGGAACGCCCCGACGGCGACGGGCCAACCGCCGGGCGGCGTGCCCGTGGCGACCAGCAGCGCCGCGCCCGGGGTGGACCACGCGACGCTCATCGGGATCCGGTGCCGCAGGCCCAGCCACACGGCGGAGATCCCGGAGGCCACGCACACCGCCAGCAGCCCGGAGGCGGCCTGGGCGTCCGAGGCGCCGACGGCCCGCAGGCCGGCCAGCACCACCGTGAACGAGCTGGCGAACCCGACCAGCGCGGTCACCACCCCCGCCAGCACCGGTTGCGACCGTCCCGCCATCCCGCCTCCCCCGACCGTTCCGTTTACGGAACAAGAACCTGTAGCACCATAGCGGGATGCCGCAGACGTCACCAGTCCACCGATCGGCCCCCGACCCGGGTGCCGAGGCCGTCGGTCGCCGGGTGCGCGCCCTGCGCGAGGAGCGCGGGATGTCGCTGTCCGCCCTCGCCCGGCTCGCCGGGGTGGGCAAGGCGACCCTCTCCGGCCTGGAGAACGGCACCCGCAACCCGACCCTGGAGACGCTCTACGCGATCACCGCGCAGCTCGGCGTACCGCTGACGGCCGTGCTCTCCGGCCCGGCGGCCGGGCCGGTCGTCCGCGGCGCTGCGGTCAGCGCCATCCTGCTGGAGGTCTTCGAGGACGCCGACGCCACCTACGAGCTGTACCGGATGCTGGTCGCGCCCGGCCCGGAGCAGCTCTCCTCCGCCCACCAGAAGGGGGTCACCGAGCACGTCACCGTCTTCTCGGGCGTGCTGCGCGCCGGCCCGGTCGACGCGCCACTGACCGCCGCCGCCGGTGGGCACCTGCGCTGGACCTCCGACGTACCGCACGTGTACGCCGCCGTCGGCGACGAGGAGGTCGCCGCCAGCCTCCTGCTCCGCTACCCCCGGCGGTGAGCACCAGGTGCAAGGAAGGGCCCCTTGCTTACACCTGAACCCGGCGGTGTGGGCTCAGCCGTCGACGGGGGTCGGCACCGGTAGCCGCCGCTGCACCGCCCAGATCGCCGCCTCCGTACGCGACGCCGAACCGGTCTTGCGCAGCAGGTTGGACACGTGCACGGTGACCGTCCGCACCGAGATGCCGAGGGCCCGCGCCGCCTGTTTGTTGGACATCCCGGCGACCAGGCAGCCCAGCACCTCGATCTCCCGCCCGGTCAACTCGGCGTCCACCGGGTCGACCGGCCGCTGCGACGCCACCCTCTGCGGGCGCGGGGCGGGCGGCGGCCGGAGCAGCGCCTCGGGCCCCCGGCCGGCGTGGGCGGCGAGCAGCTCGGTCAGCGCGTACGGGTTGCCGCCGGTGCGCTGCCAGACGGCGCGCACCAGCCGGCCGGACGGGCGCGGGTCCGCGTACACCTGGGTCAGCACCTCGGCGACCTCGGCCGGGAGCAGCGGCCCGAGGTGTTGGCGGACGGCGCCCCGGACGCCGCAGAGCCGGGCCAGCGCGCGGACCGCGAGGTCCGGCGCGACGGCGTCCTCGGCGGGCCGGCTCGCCACCACCAGCAGCGCCGGCAGGTCGGCGGCGGTCGCCAGCTCGCCGACCAGGTTGAGGCTGGCCGGGTCGAGGGCGTGCAGGTCCTCCACCACCACCACGGCCGGGCCGGCGCCGACGAGCAGCCGGACGACCCGCACCGCGAGGCGGAGCAGGGTGCCCGGCGCGTAGCGCTCGCGCGGCGCGGTCGGCTGCTGGGCGAGCCAGGCCAGCGCGTCCGGCGGCAGGTCGAGCCGGCTCGTGTCCCGGCCCGTGAGCACGGCGGCCAGCCAGTCGTACGGAGCGGGGCTGTGCACGCGGGCGGCGCCGGAGAGCACCACCGCCGGTCGGGGGGCGAACGCGTCGAGGGCGGCCGAGACCAGCAGGGACTTGCCCACCCCGGCGGCTCCGGTGATCACCGCGACGGTCGGCGCGGACCGCCGGCCGGCGACCACGGTGGACCACGCCCGGTCGAGCTCAAGCAGCTCGCCGGCGCGTCCGACCATCGACACCGGCATCATTCCCCAACCCTACGCAGTAGTGCGTAGAGACGGCGGGAGGGTGTTCTTGGCAAGCTTGACCCCATGACGCTGATCCTCCGCTCGGCCATCCTCAACGACATCGGCCTGGTTCGCACCAACAACGAGGACTCCGCCCTCGCCGGTGACCGCCTCGTCGCGGTCGCGGACGGCATGGGCGGCCTGCCCGCGGGCGAGGTGGCGAGCGAGATCGTCATCCGCATCCTGGACGAGCTGAGCCCGCCGACCACCCCCGACGAGGCGGCCACGGCGCTGCGCGCCGTGGTGAGCACCGCCAACCGGCGCATCCACGCCGCCATCACCGTCGACCCGGCGCGCGACGGCATGGGTACGACGCTGACCGCCGCCCTGCTCGCCGGGGACGCGCTGGTGCTGGCCCAGGTGGGTGACTCCCGCTGCTACCTGCTGCGCAACGGGGAGCTGACCCAGCTCACCCGCGACGACACCTTCGTCCAGGCGCTGGTTGACCAGGGGGCGCTCTCGCCCGAGCAGGCACGGCACCACCCGCAGCGGTCCCTGGTGACCCGGGCGGTGCAGGGCTCGGACACTCCCCCGGCGGTCGGGGTGCTCACGGTGGTCGCCGGCGACCGGCTGCTGCTGTGCAGCGACGGGCTCTCCGACTACGTCGAGGACGGCACGATCGCCGCGACCCTGATCACTTACGGCGACCGCCACCACTGCGGCGAGCAGCTCGTCAAGCTCGCCCACCAGGCCGGCGCGCCGGACAACGTGACCGTCGTGGTCTCGGACGTCGTCGCCGGCTGAGCGCGTCCCGGCTCCCGCTCTGCTGCGTGGGGGTGGCCGCGCCGTTCGGGATGCTGATCGGCGCGCTGCTCCCCCCGCGAGCTGGAGGGGACGCTGCTGCTGCTCACCGGCTACCTGGCGCGGGGTTCGCTGCACGGGCTGGCCGTCACCGCGCTGCTGATCGGCGCCGTGGCGGCCGTGTTCAGCGTCCGGCTGCGCCGCCGCCGGCACCTTCGACACCTGCCGATCGGCTGACCGGGCGTCGCCGTGTCACCGGCGATTGCGGTTGCGGCGACCGCCGGGCCGGGATGGGATGGGCGGATGACCGTCCGCCGGGTGAACGCCGAAGAGAGACTGTCCACCAGCTTCGCGCTCGGCGCGTACGCCTTCGAGGCGTCGCCGCGCAGCACGGCCCGGGCGGAGGAGTTCCGCGGCTACCTGCCCTACAACAAGGGCAACCGGACGCTGATCGTCGAGGAGGGCGGCACCACGCTGGCCGCCGCCTCGGCCATCCCGATGCGGCAGAACCTGCGCGGCGAGGTGCTGCCGATGGCCGGCGTCGCCGGGGTGGCGAGCCATCCGCTGGCCCGCCGGCAGGGGCACGTACGCACGCTGATGCACCAACTCCTCGACGAGATGCGCGACGAGGGGCACCAGCTGAGCGCGCTGTACCCGTTCCGGCCGTCGTTCTACGCCCGGTTCGGCTACGTGGGGCTGCCGAAGCCGCGTACGGTCACGTTCTCGCCGGCCGACCTGGGCGAGCTGCTCAACGCCGACCTGCCCGGCGAGGTGGGCTGGGAGCGGATCGGCGAGGGCTACCGGGACTGGCGCGCGTTCACCGAGCGGTGCCTGAACGAGCGGCACGGCTTCGCGATCTTCCCCGGCTACCGGGACGTGGGGCTGCGCGACCGCGACGAGCACTGGCTGCTGACGGCCCGCACGGGCGGTACGGTCACCGGCGCGGTGCTCTACCGCATCGACGACCACGGCGGCACGCTCGCCGCCGGCGACCTGCTCGCCGCCGACCCGCTCGCCCGGGCGCTCATGTTGCAGTTCTTCGGCCGGCACGTCGACCAGGTGGAGCGGGTGACCGTGCAGGTGCCCGTCGACGAGGTGCCGGAGCTGTGGCTGACCGACCTGGCCGTGCACGTCGAGGCGCGGGTGGCCCGGCCGAGTTATGCCGCGCCCATGGCCCGGCTGCTGTCGGTCGACGCGCTGGCCGGGCTGCCCGTCGGGGCGGGCCGGGTGCGGGTGGAGCTGACCGGCGACCGGTGGCTGACCGGGTCGTACCTGCTGGACGGCACGACCGGCGCGCTGGAGCTGGTCACCGGGGCCGCCGCCACCGTCGGCTCGCCGCCGACCGCCACGCTGACGGCCGCCGGCCTCTCCGCCCTGGCGTACGGGGTCCTGGACCCGGTCGAGGTGGGCCTGCGGGGGCTGGGCGACGTGTCGACCGACGCGGCGGCGGAACTGCGCCGCCTCTTCCCCCGCCAGAACCCGTACGTCTTCGCCGACTTCTGACCCCCGCCGCCCGAGCGCAGGTCAGTAGGGGTTGCCGTGGCCGGCGGGACGACCGCGCAGCAGGGCGGTGGGGCGGCCCGGCAGGTGGCGCGCCGCCGACATCGGCGGGCTGGCGGTGTGCGCCCGGTCGGCCATGCCGGCGAAGAGTTCCTTCAGCGCGCTGAGCGCGTCGTGGCGCGGGTGCCAGCCCAGCTCCGTCTCGGCGCGCTCGCTCGACATCAGCGGCGCGTGCAGCGCCAGCTCCACCCAGCCGGCGTCGATCGGTTGCAGCCGCGCCCGCCAGGTCAGGGCCGCGGCGACGCGCAGCACCGGGGCGGCGACGGGCACCGTCCAGCCGTGGAAGTGCCGGGCCACCAGCTCCGGGGTCAGCACCGGGTCCGCGGCGACGTTGAACGCGCCGCGCGCGTCGCCCAGGACCGCCCTGGCGTACGCGTCGGCGACGTCGTCGGTGTGCACCGCCTGCATCCGCAGCCGTGGGTTCGTCGGCACCAGCGGGATCCGGCCGAAGCGCAGCAGCCGGACGGGCGCGAACGGGCCGAGGAAGTAGCGGGTGATCTCGGTGGCCGCCGCCCGCTGGAAGTTCAGGCCGGGCCGCAGCCGCACCACCCGCAGCCCCGGGTGCTCGCGCTCGGCCCGGTCGAGCAGCGCCTCCACCTCGGCCTTGTCCCGGCTGTACGACGAGCCGGGCACCCCGGTAGCCGGCCAGCGCTCGGAGATCGGGTGGTCCTTCGGGCCGGACGCGTAGACGCCGACCGACGACGCGTACACCAGGGCCGGCACGCCGGCGCGGACCACAGCGTCGATCACGGCCGCGCTGCCGCCCACGTTGGTCCGGTGCAGCACGCGCTGGTCGTGGCTGGGCTGGATCTGCCAGGCCAGGTGCACCACCGCGTCGGCGCCGGCGAAGACCTCGGCGAGCTGGTCGGCCGAGCCGGGCAGGCCGACGTCGCAGGAGTGCCACTCCACCTGGTCGTACGGCTCGCCGCAGTCCGGCCCCGGCAGCCGGCGGGCCACCCCGGCGAGTTCCACTCCGCGTTCCCGCCGCAGCCGGCGCAACAGGGCGGTGCCCGCGTTACCGGTCGCCCCCACCACCACGATCCGCATGCCCGCCCCGTACCCGGTCAGCCCCGGCTCAATCGCCGATCACGCCCACCGTCGGAGTAGGGCGAGCGGCACACCCGTCAGGGGCGGGGCGAGTGGCGGACCCAGTTCTTCTGCCCGCCCCGGCGGCGGCCCTGCGAGGCGGCGAGGCAGCGCGGGCAGATCCGGCCGACCGGGTCCGCCTCGGTGAGCACGTCCGTCGAGGCGTACTCGAACCGCACGTGCGGGAAGCGGCGCAGCCGGGTCCGGCTGAGCGGGAGCCCGCAGACGGTCTGGTTCTGCCCCGGCAACCAGGCGTGCACCTCGCCGGCCGGTTCCCGTACCCCGTCCGGCCCCGCCCCCTCGCTCGACGCCGCCACGGCCGGGCTGCTGCTAATCCTCATACGGCCACGATTCCCCCACCCCGCCCCCGCCATGCCCGCCCCACGCCCCACACGGGGTCGATCATGCAGTTGTGGTGGGCGGAATGAGCCTCTTCGGGGCTTTTGCGGGGCGCCACGACTGCATGATCGACGCCAGCGGAGGGGTGAGGGTGGGGTGGGGGCAGTCTTGCGGGTCGGCCGGCTCTCAGCCGACGGCACCCGGGTCACGTCGGTCGGGGGTCTCCAGCCTCGAACTGATCGTCGTGAAGCCTCCGCCGGAGCGGGTGGCGTCGGCGATGGCCGTGAGCACCTCGAGGACGTGGAGCCCCCGGGTCGCCGCGGCCAGCGCGGGCCGCCCCGCCAGGATGGCCCTGGCCATCTCGAGCAGGCCCATCCCCATGAATCCGTCGGAGTCGCGTGGGCCGGGGAGCACCTCGACGAAGTCGGTGCTGCCCGCCGCCCTGAGCAGCACAGGACCGCCCCACGAGTTGGCCTGCGCCGCGACGATCGTGCCCTCGGTGCCGTGGATCTCCAGGTGCGGCGTACGCGTCGCCACGACGTCGAAGCTGGTCACCAGCATGCCCATGGCCCCGCTGGCGAACTCCAGGACGCTGTTGATGTGGGTGGGTGTCTGCACGCTGAAGGTCGACCCCGCGCGGGGCCCGGCCAACACGACGCGTTCGGTACGCGCGGTCGCGCCCAGCGCCCCCACCCGGACGACGGAACCCATGAGTTCGGTCAGCACCGTGAGGTAGTACGGGCCGATGTCGAACAGGGGTCCGGCGCCCTCCTGGTAGAGGAACTCCGGCTCGGGGTGGAACCGTTCCGGCCCGGCGTTCATCATGGCGGCGTTCACCGAGGTCGGGGTGCCGATCGCGCCGTCGGCGAGCAGTGCGGCGCAGGTCTGCGCCCCGAGGCCCAGGAAGGTGTCCGGCGCGGTGCCGACCTGCAACGACCGCGCCCGGGCGGCCTCGACGATGCGGTGCCCGTCGGCCATGGTGGTCGCCAGGGGCTTCTCCGTGTAGACGTGCTTGCCGTGCTCCAGGGCGCGCAGGGTCACCTCGGCGTGCGCCCTGGGTGGGGTCAGGTTGAGGACCAGGTCGATGTCCGGATGGGTCAACAGGGCGTCGACCGGGTGCACCTGCGGCACCGCGTGGGCGGCGCCGAGCGCCCGCGCGCGCGCCGGATCGGCGTCGGCGCAGGCGACGACGGTGACCGCCGGGTCCCCGGCGAGGTTGGCCAGGTAGCGGGAACTGACGTTTCCGCACCCCACGACCCCCACCCGCACGGACCCTCCGTCGTGGACCATCTCAGGAGAGCCTGATCTCGTGGCCGGCCCGCGCCGACTCGTAGATCCCGTCGAGCATGCGCATGACCTCCGTGCCGTGCGAGACGGGGGCCACCGGCTCGGCCTCTCCCAGGCACAGCGCCACGAAGTGCGCGATCTCGTTGGCGAACCCCTCGGCGAAGTCGAAGCTGAGGTGGTCGATCTGGGGTCCCACGTTGAGGACGGTGTCGTGCATCTCGGTGGCGATCCGGAGCTGGGGTTCGAGTTCCGCGCCACCGCGCTCGCCGAACACCGCCACTTCGAGGCGGTCCTCGAGGGCGTGCAGGGAGTAGCTGGTCTCCAACGTCAGGGACGCCCCGTTGTCGAAGCGGATGAAGGCCGCCGCGAAGTCCTCGACGTCGCTCTGGGTGGGGTCGTAGTCCGCGACCTTGTACCGCGACAGCGACGTGACGTTGGCCCGGTTGCCCAGCCGGGCGTGGGTGACGGCGCTGACCGTGACGGCCTTCGGGGTGCCCATGAAGTACCAGCAGAGGTCCAGCACGTGCACGCCGATGTCGATGAGCGGTCCCCCGCCGGACCGCTTGTGGTCCGCGAACCAGCCACCGGGGTTGCCGAGCCGTCGGATGTTCGTCGCGCGGGCATGGTAGACGTCGCCCAGCAGCCCGGTGTCGACGAACGACTTGAGGACCTTGGCGTTCGCGCCGAAGCGCCGGACGAAGCCGACCTCCAGGTGCCTGCCGCTGCGCTCGACGGCCCCGACGAGCGCCTCGGCCTCGCTGGCCGTACGGCTCAACGGCTTCTCGACCAGCACGTGCTTGCCGGCGTCGAGCGCCGCCGTGGCGATCTCCGCGTGGCTGTCGTTCCACGTGCAGATGCTCACCGCGTCGATCTCGGGGTCGGCGAGCAGGCTGTCGAGCGTCGGGTGCACGCGGGTCGCGCCGAAGGTCTCGGCCTTTTGCGCGCTCCGCTCCTGGTTGACGTCGTACACCCCGACGAGGTGGACGTCCGGGTTGGCGGCGTACGCGCCCAGGTGCATCTCCGCGATGCTCCCGACGCCGATCACGCCCACGCCCAGCCGGCTCACTTCGCCGCCTCCGCCTCGGCGAAGAGCCGCTTCGCGTTGGCCAGACCGATCGGGTTGGCCATCAGGCACTCCTCGATGCCCTCGAACTCGATGGACACGAAGCCGTCGTAGCCGGCGTCGACGATGCCCCGCACGATCCTGCGCATGTCGAGGTCGCCGTAGCCGACGATGGAGCCGAGCAGGTAGCTGCCGCCGGGGGTGTGGTGCCAGCCCTCGCCGGGGTACTGCGAGCGGACGTAGAAGTCCTTCAGGTGCACGATGCTGGCGTACGGGGCGTTCTCGGCGACCGACACCACCGGGTTGTCGTCCACCGACATGAAGTTGCCGACGTCGAGGGTCGTCTTGAAGTTCGGCTCGTCGACGAGGTGGATGAGCCGGCGTACGCGCTCACCGCCGTTCATCAGCAGCCCGTGGTTCTCCACGCTGGTGGTGATGCCGTACGGGGCGGCGTACTGGGCGATCTCCTTGCACGCCTCCACCATGCGGGGCAGCAGCGCCTCGAACTCGGCGATGTCCTTCGCCCGGTGGGCCCACTTGGCGACGTCGTGGCGGAAGAGCTTGATGTCCAGGGCGGCGGCCACCTCGATGTGCCGCTTGACCCGCTGCATGCTCTTCTCGGCGTCCGCGCCGAGGAGGTCGGCCGGGACGACGAGGTTGGACAGGGTGACGCCCTGGTCGGCCGCGCGGGTCTTGATCTCCTGGACGAACCCGGGGTCCTGGTCGAGGGTGGAGGTGTCGTTGGAGATCTCCGGGGAGAGCGACACCGTCGCGATCTCCATGTGGGTGGCGTCGCTGGCGCCGATCCAGTCGATGACCTCGAAGAGGCTCATCCGGTTGGTGCGCAGGTGCTGGTAGAAGGAGTAGGAGCTGAAGCCGAACTGCACGGGTACTTCCTTTGCTCGGTCGGATCGGAGGGGTCAGGAGGAGAGCGCGGCGTACTGGCGGCGTCGTTCCGCCTGCCGCGCCGGGTCAGGGATGGGCGACGCCATGAGCAGCCGGTTCGTGTACGCATGGCGCGGTCGTGACGTGACGGTGTCACCGTCACCGGTCTCCACGATGCGGCCCTTGAGCATGACCGCGACCCGGTGGCAGATGTAGCGGACCACCGACAGGTCGTGGGAGATGAAGAGGTACGCGACGCCGGTCTGCTCCTGGATGTCGATGAGCAGGTCGAGGATGCGTGCCTGGGTGGAGAGGTCGAGGGCGCTGACCGGTTCGTCGCAGACGATGAGCCGGGGCTTCAGCGCGAGGGCGCGGGCGATGGCGATGCGCTGCCGTTGCCCGCCGGAGAACTCGCGCGGGTACCGCCGCCCGGCGTCGGCTTCCAGGCCGATCTGGCCCAGCAGCTGACCGATCCGCGCGGAGGCCTCGGCCCCGGGCACCCCCTGCGCCCTGAGCGGCTCGGCGAGGATGCTCTCGACGGACATCGCCGGGTTGAGCGACGAGTACGGGTCCTGGAAGACGACCTGGATGTCCCGGCTCAGGGCCCGGCGGGCGCGCCGGTTCGCGTGGGTGATGTCGGCGCCGTCGAACGTGACGGTTCCGGCGCTGATCGGGGCGAGCCCCAGGAGCGCGCGGCCCAGGGTCGTCTTGCCCGAGCCGGACTCGCCGACCAGGCCGACCGTCTCGCCCGCCCGGATCTGCATCGAGACGTCGTGCAGCGCGTGGAAGGACGGGCTGCGCCACCGGGCCCCGCGATAGACGACGTTGACGTCGCGGACGTCGAGCAGTGGGGCGCCGGAATCGTTGCGGGTGCTCATGACTGCGCCTCCTGAAGGTCGTCGCGCGACCGCCGGGGAGGGGCGTCCTCCAGGGTCGCGTCCAAGAGCATGCGGGTGTACTCGTGCTGCGGGTTGGCGAAGAGTTCGGCGACGGGTTGCTGCTCGACGACGAGGCCGTCCCGCATCACCGCGACCCGGTCGCAGAGGTCGGCGACCACACCCAGGTTGTGGGTGACGAGGATGAGGCCCATGTTGCGCTCCCGTTGCAGGTCGCGGAGGAGCTCGAGGACCTCCGCCTGGACGGTGACGTCGAGGGCGGTGGTCGGCTCGTCCGCGATGAGCAGCTCGGGATCGCAGGAGACGGCGCCCGCGATGAGCACCCGCTGTGCCATTCCCCCGCTGAGCTGGTGGGGGTAGGCGGCGAGCGTGCGGGCGGGGTCGGGAATGCCGACGCGTTCGAGCAGGTGCAGGGCCCGCTCGTGCGCGGCCTTCCTGGACAGGTTGAGCTTGCGCCGCATCGGCTTCGTCAGCTGGGCGCCGACGGTGAAGGACGGGTCCAGGTTCGACATCGGCTCCTGCGGCACGTAGGCCATCTGCGGCCCGCGCAGCTTCTGCAACTCGCCCTCGCGCAGCCCGATCAGGGACCGCCCGTCGAGGGAGAGGTGCCGGGCGGACACGGAGGCGTCGGGTGGCAGGAGTCCGAGGATCGCGAAGGACGTCTGGGACTTTCCGGAGCCGGACTCCCCGACCAGGCCGAGCACCTCTCCCCGCGCGACGTGCAGCGACACGCCCCGCACCACGTCCTTGGTGGCGCCGTCCTCGGCCACGTACCGCACCGACAGGTCCTCGACGCGGAGCAGGGTGTCCGCGGGGAGGGCGGTCGCGGGCGTACCGTCGGCTTCGCCCTGGACGACTGTCAGGTCGTCCCGGCCGGCGGACCGCGCGGCCCGCTTGGCCTTGGGTTTGCGGCTGACCCCCAGCGAGTCCGCCAGGGCCGTGCCGAAGAGCACAAGTGCCATGACCGTGAGGCCGATGGCGACGCCGGGCGCGATGACCAGCTCGGGCGCGCGGTGGAAGTTCTGGAAGGCGTTGCTGAGCTCGCCGCCCCAGCTGGGGCGCTGCGGGTCGCCGAAGCCGAGGAACTCCAGGCCGGACTGGACGATGATCGCCATGCCGAAGATGAACGAGGACCGCACGAGGACCGGCCCCAGCACCACGGAGAGCACGTGGCGGAAGATGATGCGCAGGTCGGACAGACCCGCGACGCGGGCCGCGTCGAGGTAGAGCTCCTCGCGCACCGCGATCACGGCGCTCCGGGTCAGCCGGAAGATGTCCGGCGACGCCAGCACGCCAAGGGTGATCATCGTCGGGGCGAGGCCGCTGCCGAGGGAGGCGATCACCACGATGATGATGAGGATCTCCGGCAGGGACATCAGCATGTTGAAGATCCAGCTCGACACCCCGTCGAACAGCTTCGCGCGGTAGCCGGCGAGCAGACCTGCGGGAATCCCGCACAGGAGGGCGACGGCGACCATGATCGCGCCCGCCTGGAGGCTCACCCGGCCGCCGTACAGGAGGCGGCTGAGGATGTCGCGCCCGTTGCCGTCCGTGCCGAGCGGGTGGTCGCCGCTCGGCGGTCGGAGCGCCTCCGAGAGCACCACCAGGTTCGGGTCCTGCGTGGCGAGCAGCGGCGCGAGGAGGCTCGCCGCGACGATGGCCAGCAGGACGCCGCCCGCCACCACGCCCATCGGGTTACGCAGGAAGGAGCGGAATCTCCTGGCTGTCAGGCCCGCGCGGGGCGTCACGTCGGCGCTCATGCGTTCCGTACCTTCGGGTTCAGTGCGGCGTAGAGGATGTCGACCGCGAGATTGACGAGTACGACGACGAGCACGGTGAAGAGCAGGACGCCCATGATCACGGGGATGTCGCTGTTGCCCGAGGCGTTGATGGCGACGGCGCCGATGCCCTGGAGGCCGAACACGCGCTCGATGATGGCGGCGCCGCTCATCGCCGCGATGAACTGGAGGGAGAGCATCGTCAGCGCCGGCGGAGCCGCGTTGCGCAGGACGTGGGTGAGCAGGATCTCGCGCTGCGAGAGGCCCCGGCTGCGCAGCGTACGGACGTAGTCCTGGCTGTTGACGGTGATCACGGAGTTCCGCAGCTGCTGGGCGATGGCGGCGATCGACCCGATCGACAGCGCGACGATCGGCAGGGTGATGGACCAGAGCCAACCGCCGGGTGAGTCGTTCAGGTGCACGTAGCCCGTGGCGGGGAACCAGCCCAGCTGCACGGCGAAGACCAGGGCCAGGATGATCGCGACCCAGAAGTTCGGCAGGCTGAAGCCGAACACCATGAACACCTGGAGTACGCGGTCGAACGTCCCGGGCCGGGTCGCCGCGAGCAGCCCGAGCACGATGCCGAGGACCGCGGCCACCAGGACGGCGCCCAGCGCGAGGGAAACGGTGACCGGCAGCCGCGTCACGATGAGCTCGCTCACGTCGGTGTTCTGCGCGGACGAGACCCCCAGGTCACCGCGTACGACCCCGCCCAGCCAGCTCAGGTACTGCTCGACGAGCGGCCGGTCGAGGCCGAGTTGCTCCCGCTTGACCGCGACCTGTTCCTCGGTGGCGTAGAGGCCGAGCGCGCCCCGGGCCGGATCGGAGCCGGTGAGCATGAGGAAGAAGAACATCCCCGTCACGACGGAGAACGCCAGCAGCAGGCCCGTGGCCAACCGCCGACCGATGAAGCCCAGCATGCCTGCTACCTCCTAGATGAGCTGTAGTGATCCACCGGATGGGCCGGCCGGTCGTCCGGCCCATCCGGGGTCGATCGGCGGTTACTTCGCCGGGGCGAAGAAGCGGAGGCTCGGCATGAGCTGCGCCTGCTGCATGGTCACGTCGATGTCCGACTTGAACAGGTAGACGTTCTCCTGCGTGACGATCGGCGCGAACCAGGCCTGCTCGACGAGGTGGGTGTTCAGCTCCTTGTAGAGGGCCGCCTGCTTGTCACCCTGCGCGGCCGGAATCTCCTTGAGCAGCCGGGTGACCGTCTCGTCGGTGTACTTGAAGTTGTTCCACAGCGACGTCGGGGTGAGCTTGTTCAGCACGTCCGTCCACGCCGGGATGTTGGTGGAGAACGACAGCATGAAGGCCGGTTGGCCCTTCAGGGTCTCCAGGCCGCCGTTGGCGAAGCCGTTGACCGGCACCTGCTCGACCGTGATGCCCACGTCGCCCAGGTACTGGGCGACGATCGGCACCAGCGGGGACATGAAGCCCTCGCTGTACGAAACCTTGATCTTGAAGCCGCTGCCGTAGCCCGCCGAGGCAAGCAACTCGCGCGCCTTCGCCGGGTCGTACGGGTAGCGCGCGTTCAGCTCCGGCACCCACGCCTCGCTGGACGGGTTGAAGGTCTGCGTGGAGACCTGGCCGAAGCCGCCGTAGTGGGTGTCGAGGATGGCCTTACGGTCGAGCGCGTGGTTGATCGCCTGCCGCACCCGCACGTCGCCGAGTGCCGCCGACGCCTTGCCGGCGCGGTCCTGGAGGATGATGCCCTGCCACTCGCCGGGCACCGTCTTGACGGTGAGCCCGTCGGTCTTGGCCTTCGGCACCATGTCGGGGGTGCCGTACATGAACTGGATCTGGCCGGTGGTGAGCGCGTTGTACCGGGCGGTGAACTCCTCGTACGGGCGGATCACGACGTTCTCGAAGGGGAACGCCTCGCGGTTCCAGTAGCCGTCGCGCGCCTTGAACGTGTACTTGACGCCCTTCTCGGAGGCGCCCGCGTCGTACGTGTAGGGCCCGGAGCCCACCGGGTTCGAGGCGATGGTGCCCGCGCTGAGCGCCGTGGGGCTCACCATGTACCCCGTGTACGTCGCCAGGGCGGCCAGGAGGCCGGGGCTGGGCTCGCTGAGGTGCAGGCGCGCCGTGGCCTTGTCCACGACCTCGACGCGCTCGATCGCCCGGGCCCCCTCGGAGGCGCTGCCCGCCCCCTTCTTGCGCGCCTCGAGATTGACCTTCACCACGTCCGCGTCGAAGGCGGCGCCGTCACTGAAGGTGACACCGTCGCGCAGCTTCAGGGTGAGCTCGGTGAGGTCGGCGTTGTACTCGTACGAGGTGGCCAGGTTGCCCTCGATCTTCGACTCGGACGTCTTGCGGAGCAGCGGGTCGTAGACGGCCTCCGCGTAGTGGATGACCGCGCCTTCCTTCATCTCGGCGGGGTCCCAGGTCAGCAGGTCGCCGTTGTTGCCCAGGACGAGCTGGGACGAGCCTGCTTCATTCGCCTGCCCGCCACCGCTACAACCGGCGAGGGCGAGAGCGACTACGGCAAACGCTGCCGTCAGCGTGCGTGTCAGTTGCACCGTGTTCCCTTCTATTGCTGCAAAGCCAGCGCCGGTCGGCGTCGCTCCAGGTGACGGGGATCGGATCAGCGGATCAGGCGATCCCGAGTTGTTGGCTCATGACCATGGCGGTCGCGCCGCGCAGGACGATGTCGTCGCCGAGCTCCGAGAGCCGCAGGACGATGTCGCCGTGGACCTCGGTCAGGGCGCGCTGCCGGATGGTCTCCATCGCCGCGGCGGCCAGCGGTCCTTCCAGCACCCGGTGCGGCCCGCTGAGGACGATTTCCGAGACGTTGATGGCGGCCACGATCGGGGCCAGCACCGAACCGAGCGCCTCGCCCGCGGCGGCGAGGACCCGGGTGCGCTCCGCGTCGGTACGGGCTTCCGAGAGGTCTTCCTGGATGCGCCGGGTCGACAGCCAGGTCTCGAGGCAGCCGAACTTTCCACAGACACAGGCCCGCTCGCTGCCGGTGTCCACGACCACGTGGCCGATCTCGCCGGCCGCGAACCTGCTTCCCAGGACGGGCGTGCCGCCGAGCAGCAGACCCGCCCCCACGCCGACACCTACCCGGACGAGGAGGGTGTCGGCCGCGCTCTCGCCGTAACTGCGCTCGGCGAGCGCGGTGGCGTTGGCGTCGTTCGACACGACCACGGGGCAGCCGAACTGCTCGGTCAGCACCGACCGGAGGTTGAGGTCCTTCCACCCCAGGTTGGGTGCGCTGAGGACGACGCCACCGAGGTCCACGATCCCCGGGGTGCCGATGCCGATGCCGAGCAGCGGCGCCGTCACCTGCTCGCGCAACGCCCCGACGAGACCGACGACCTTCGCCAACGCGTCGGCCCCGGTGCTGCCCTCGTTCTCGACCTGCTGACGAGCCACCACCGATCCGCCGAGGTCGAGCACGGCCCCCCGGTAGAGCGTCGAGTGGCTCAGGTCCACGGCGATCGCCTGACAGGCGTGCTCGTTGAACTCGAGCATCATGGCCGGCTTCCCGGGCCGCGTCCCCGCCCGCGTACCGACCTCGACCACGAGGTCGTCCGCGAGGAGGTCGCTCACGACGTCCGAGACCGAGACCCTCGTCAGCCCCGTGCGTCGCGCCAGATCCGCCCGGCTGTGCGGCCCTTCCCGGTACAGCGTGCGCAGCAGCAACTCGCGGTTGTGCACGCGGGCCTGCTCCGGGAGCACCTTCTCGCCGGAGCGGACCCGGGCCGGAACCCGGTCTCGCCGCAGGGTCCCCACCGCACGGTCCTGGGGCTCCGGCGGTGTGGTTCCCGTCTCATCAATGCAGGTCACCCGGTTAGTACAGGCGGCTAACAAACTGCCGACAAGAACGCGGCTCGCGTTGTTCCCAAGTTGTTACATTCCCATGGCCCGCTTTTTGCGGCGGCTTCGGCCGGTCAACACCCCTGGTAGAGCCGCCGACCACGGCGCTGGGCGGGCCCGGGAGCGCGCCGGCGAGCCGACACGGCGACGAGGAGGGACACCACGGGCGCTGGCTCTCCGATAAGGTCCGACCGGAGGCCCGCCAGCCTTCTTCTGGATCGACCGCCGGACCGCAACCGGCCCGGCCCGTCAAGATCGAAAGGACCCCGAAGGCCCGGGCGGTTGACCTTCCGGCACCCTCCGCGCCGCCCAGCCTGATTTCTCCCGTACGCCCGGAAGCGCCGTCATGGATGGGCGCCCCTCGCCCGAGCTGCCGGTTCCGCCCACGGCACGAAAGCCGAGAGTCGCAACCGGCCGCCTTCCGGTAACCTGAGCGCGCGGGCCGCTAGCTCAATGGCAGAGCTGTGGACTTTTAATCCATAGGTTCAGGGTTCGAGTCCCTGGCGGCCCACTCTGTTGCAGCTCAGCGGCCCTTTGTAGGGCCGCTGTCTTTGTCGGCACGGCTCGTACAGCAGTGAAGTACAGCAGTAGGCCCTTCACCGGTCGAGTGCGCTGCCGAGCCGCTTGAGCGCGTCACGGGTGGCCGCCGACGACACCACCGTGTAGATCTCCATCGTGATGGCGAACTGGGCGTGCCGAAGGATCTGCATCGCCACCCGGGGGTGGACGTCCAGGTCGGCCAGGAGCGAGGCACAGGTCCGCCTGGCATCCCGGACGGTGATCCGCCGGACCCCGGCAGCATCGCAGCGCCGGTCCCAGAAGCGGTTGAAGTTCCGTGGTTCGAGCGGCCGGCCGTAGCGAGTGGTGAAGATCAGGTCTGACGGGTGCCAGGCCGGGGGCGTCCCGGGCGGTGGCCTGGGCGGCGCGGCGACGGTCGAGCGCCACTGTGCAGATGTCCGGCAGCGGCAGGGTGGCGTCCGAGGCGGCCGTCTTCGTCTCCCGGTGCAACAGTTCGGCACCTACCCGCTGGAGCTGCCGATCGATGGTCAACTCCCCCGCGTCGAGGTCGACGTCAGCCCAGGTGAGTCCCAGCATCTCGCCCTTGCGCAGACCGAGCACCAGGACCAGGACGTACGCGGCGTAGAGCGGGTCGTCGTCGGCGCGGGCCGACTCCAAGAAGCGCCGCGCCTCGTCGCTCGTCCACGCCTTCCGCTTGCGATTCCGTACCGGTGGCAGCTTCACCAGAGACGCGACGTTGCGGGTGATCAGCCCTTCGGTGATCGCCTGGGACAGCAGCGTCCGGAGCACGGTCCGCAGATGCGTAACGCTGGTCGGCGAGGGCAGATCCTGGCAGCAGCGGCCGAGGGCACAGCAGCGACGCTGGACGGGCTTGCGTCGCTCGTCCTTGCCCTGGGCGCAGCACTGGCAGGTCCGGCCGACCTCGTTGATCCACGTCTGGACGTCGCTGACCCGGAGCTTGTCGAGTCGCTTCCTGCCGAGCCCTGGCACGAGGTAGAGCCGGACCACCACCTCGTAGGTGACGTAGCTGCCGGGGGCGAGGTTCGGCTTGACGATCTCGCGCAGCCAGTAGCCGGCGTACTCCCCGACAGTCGGGGAGCGGGTCGCCACCGGGCCGGCCTTGGCCTGCCCGTGCAGCTTGATCCACTTGTCGTGGACCTCCTCGCGGGTCTTGCCGTAGACCCACTTCCGGCCCCGCTTGCCGTCGGGCTTCTCCACCCAGACGTACGCGGCGAAGCCGTTGCGGTACGGGAAGATCGAGCCTTCGCCGTTGGCTCGACTGCGTCCCGGCATCAGGCCGCCTCCTGCCGCTCGACCTGTTCGCGGATGTACTCGTCGACCCATTCGGGGAGGATGCGGCGGTACTTACCGTCCTTGATGGAGCGCAGCTCGCCGGTGGCGATCTTCATCTTGATCTTGGAGATGCCGAAGCCGAGCAGGACGGCGACCTCGGCGGGCGAGTACCAGCGCGGGGTGAGGTCTCTGCTCATGCGGCGGCCCCGACGAGCCAGGCTTCGTGGGCGAGTTCTTCCCTGCCGATGCGTCTGGCCTGCCGGCGCTGGGCGGCGGCAGTGTTGGCCAGGAGCGCGTCACCTTCGGAAAGCCATCCGGAGCCGGCGTAGGTGAGAACGCCAACCGTCACGGTGTCAGCGGCATCGTCGTCCTCAGCGCGGAGGTAGGTCGCGCGGGCATCCCGGAGCAGGCCGAAGGTGACGGAGTAGCGGCGGGCCTTGGTCAGGAAGTGGCCGCCGAAGCCGAGCATGTGCGCCCAGCGGCGCAGCCCAGCGTAGGCGTTCGGTTTGGTGTCAAGGCTGCCTTGACGGTCGTCGGCCGTTGCGGCGCCGCTGGCAGTGTCGGTGCCGGTGGGCCGTCCGAGGTGCCAGCAGGCGTCGATGAGGCGGGCAAGATGGTCGCCTTCCGGATCGGCGTAGTCGTCAACGGTGGCGGGGGTGAGTCGGGTGGATTGGTGGCCGGTGGCTTCGGTTGCCTTGGTGGCGTACTTGGCGAGGTAGGCGGCCACCTTGCCGTCGGTCAGCTCGCCGCTGGCGCTGTTGATGCGCCGGACGTCGATCTGCTCGCCCCAGGCGACCGCCCAGCCCTGTGACTGGTCGGGGTGCGAAGGTGTGGTGACGGTGATCTGGCGGGCGGCGGCGTGGACGGCTGCCTCCAGGTCGTCGACGGTGATGCCGGCCGACGGCGGCACGAGCGCATCCGGGGCGCCAGGGTCGACGCCGTCGAGGCGCAGCAGGACGTGGAAGTGCACGGCTGCTCGGCGCTGCATCTCGGCGACTTTCCCGTGCGACACCCGAACCGGCGGCAGCCGGCGCACCTTGCCGGAGTCGGTGACGACCTGGACGAAGGGGATGCCGCGTCTGCGGCAGAGGCCGGCGAGGTGGCGTTCGATGGCCTGCTTCGTACGCCGCCACAACTCGCCGGAGAAGTAGTTCCAGACGACCTGGTGGCCGTGGTCGTAGCAGTCCAGGCACAACGGCTGCCCAAGCCGCGGATCGTCGGCGTCGTGACGGGCGAAGCACGCCGCTGGCTGCCCGTGCCGGCAGGTGCCGGCGCTGCTCCGGGCACGGCAGGGAGCCGGACGGCAGTCGCAGCGCTGCCGGGTGGCGCAGGTGTGGCGAGGGACGTGCCGGTGGTGGACCGTACCGAAGGACGGCGCGGTGAAGGTGGCGAAGACGACCGGGTGCCGACCGACCGAGGCGGGGACGCCCTTGCCGCCAGTCAGGCCGCAGCGCACAACCTGGTAGGCGTCGCCCTGGTAGACCCAGGCGCAGTCGGGGCAGTGCGATACGCGACGGTTGCCGCACGCCTTGTAGAGCGCCCCGTCGGGCATCTCGTCGGTGTGCTGCTCGCCCAGGACCCGGCCAGTTTGCCGGTCGACAGCGGCGATCGTGCCGGTAAGGCGGATCGGGCGGGCGCAGCCGCCAGCGGCGCGGGTGTGCTCCAGCCAGCCCGAGAACTCAGGCATGGCGGCACGGTGCAGGGCTTGGGCGTCACGGCCGCTGGCAACGCCGGGACGGAACAGGCCGAGGGGTGTGGACACGACTCTCCTCACGGGGTGGCAGGGACGGAAGACGAAGCACCACCAGCCGTGGACGTCTGTCCGCTGGTGGTGTTCGTCGTGTCTCCTGGCACCGCCGGAAGGGCGGCTCACGCCGGAGGGCGGCTGCCTGGTAATGCCAGTTCCCGCCGTTGGTCATGTCCTTTGCGCTCGTGGACTCGGTGATGAGGGCCGGCACGGGTGGGGAGCCTGGGGATATCGGCATCCGGTGGGTAGCCGCAGGCCGCCCCGCCCGCGCGGAAATAGCGAATCCGGGCCATCGTGGACGGCAGGAAGGGCCGCAGTGAGCCGCTAAACGGATTCAGGGACCGGCACAGCAACCGGTGCGATTGAGAGCCGGCGGGCGTAGCCCGCATCAGCGACAGGCAGACCGCTCGGCATCTCCGACGTCGAGTCCAGCAATCCGGCAGGTGGGCCGCGCTGGCGTGCTCGACGAGCGCCAGAGTAGCACCGAGTACCGACACGTCAACCCGCCGTGACCCGGAGCCAGGGCGGACCGACCGGCTGCCGACCGGTGTGGGAGGACTTTCTGTACGTCTATCAAGGCGGCCCGCAACGGGCCGCACGCGCCGCCGCCTGGGCGCGCGTCCGTCGCTTCGCTGGCGCTCCGACTCCGGCCACGCAACACGCCCAGCGGCTGGCGCGGACAGCGGAAAGCCCGGAGGGGCCGCCGCAGACGGGGGTAGCTGAGAGTGGTGGCGGTCCGTCGCCGGCAGCCGGCCGCGCCGCGCCGCGCCCGAGCAGAGCAGCGCGGCGCACAGAGAGCGCGCGTCGGGTTCGCGCGGCAAGCCCCAAGCATGGGGACGGTGCCCGCGCGGCGGCATGCCGGTTGCCCAGGAGCCGGCTTCGCAGCCGCTCAGGGTCAGATCAACCGCCCCCCTGGGAGGGGGAGGGGTGGCCGCCGGTGGCCAGCTCCGACCCCGGGAGCCGGGTCCGTACCGGCAAGGTTAGGTCAACTGCGCCACTGTGGCGGTGTCCGCCGGGGGCGCGGTCCGTGACACGAGAGCCGACTCAGGCTATCCGGCAGTGTCCGTCCGTACGTCAAGGCCGTCTTGACGTGGCGGGCCGGGTGGCGGCCTGCTCCCCAGGAGTGCGGGTCGAAGGCAGACGGGACGGCGGATTCGGTGTCGAGACTTGCCCCCACAACGACAGGAGTCATAATGTGGCAATGCCACAATGGGACGATTACCAGGAAGAAATCGCTTCCTATTTCACATCGTTGGGATTGTCTGCCGAGACTAACGTAACTCTTCAGGGGGTCCGGACGTCCCACGATATAGATGTACTGGTTCGTTCAAGTCATTTCGGGTTCGATTTGACTTGGATCATTGAATGCAAGCATTGGAAGCGGCGGGTTTCTAAACTGCATGTGCTTGCGCTTAGGGAAATTGTTGCGGACCTCGGCGCTGACCGAGGGGTGTTGATGGCTGAGGCGGGCTATCAGCGGGGCGCACTGGAAGCTGCGCGGCTGACTAATGTTCAGCTGACATCACTCGACGAGCTGAAGCAAAGTAGTGCCAATGCATTTGGAATGGCTCAACTCAAGGTAATTCAGGATCGCCTAGATGAATGCAGTGATCGATATTGGAGCATGGATAAGCGGACACGCATATCAATGGGGCTAAGGGTTGAGTGGTTCGAAAGTGGGTACTCGGGATTCAGAGTCATGAAGGCTGTATACACTTCTTTGAATGCAGCTTATCGTGGCGAATTTCCCGTTATATACCATGAGGTCTGGGGCGCGATACTGGATAGCGTAAATGAGCGAACAATTCTCGATCCAGAACCCTCGTCTCTTGTGCACACCCCTAGCGAACTAGCGGCATTGCTTGACAGGGTGCTGTCAGACCTCGAAGGGCGGCTGGACAAAGCTGAGACGCTACTTCAGGAAGATCCGGGGTTGCCGGATGGAGATTGAAGCCCATGCCTCCCACACGCTCACTCTCGCCGGGTTGGCTGTTGAAGCAACAGGCTGCAACGCCACGCCAGCAACCGGTAGCAGCGGCGGTGGTCGTGCAGCGAGGCAGTCCGGCATGCTCGTGACGTGCCCGATGCAGCGGTCACCACCGGCCTACAACGCGGTGCCGACACCTTCAACATGAACGTTCCGTGATCGTGCGGTGGCCAACCCGGCTACTCGCGTGTAGATCAACCTGATTCCCAAGCTGACAGTCGGCACCTTCCAAACTGGCCGTGCGGAGCTGCAGCTGTCGGCCGTCACGTGACCCGGTGGTAGGACAGCCAAAACTCTCGTTCTTGAATGTTCCGTCGACCGTCCCGCCAGCGAACAAGTAGACGTCCGGGGCGCTTGTCTCCCAGAGACGGTGTGAGCTTGAGGTGCAACGTCTGTCCCGGATGGAGAGCAGGGGCTGGGAGCTTCGGCCAGAGGACACCCACCCGGTCTGTGTAGTCGTCGCCGTCATCGTCGAAGACCCGGGCTTCGAGATCCTTCATGGTCCCGGGGCCGTGGTTGGCCACTACCACACGTTCGTCCTGGTCCCAGCCATGCCGAGTCTCGTATGCAAGAAGCTCAAGCCTCGCGTCTGGCTGTGCGATTCGGTTCCGCCACCAGGGTCGGAGGACCGAGTACCAAAGATTGATGACCCCTAGAGCGAATGCCGCGACGGCGACCGTCGCGCTCACAGCTTGAGAACTCATGCGACGAGGGTAAGCGAGGCCGCAAGATCCGGAATATGGGCGGAATGATCAGCCGCGCTACCTGCAAGTGATGGAGCATTCGTCCTGCTAGAAGACCTGGCCGGGCGGCTAGCGCTACTCCGTTCCTAACCCGTGTGTCGGTCCAGCTGGTCCTCGCGCACCCGGAACAGCCTCTGCCCACCCTCTGCTTCGACCCCGTCCGGCTGGGTGGAGATGACTAGGGCGCGGTCGTCGTCATGTCCAACGATGCCGCACCGCACGTGAACTGGTGCTGGCAGACAAGTGTCGGCGCTTAACTCACCGCCGGTGAAGATGGGGACCTTGTCGACGAAGAACCACGACTTGCCGTCCGCGTCGACCAGGCGGACGCGCACCCAGCCCGGGAAGTCCTGGCTGACCCATGCGACCACCTCGCAGCGGAGAAAGCGTTCTTCGTGAGCCACGGGCCGATTCTGCCCGTTTGCTCGTGCGGTGCCAACCGACGATGGGGACATCAGTCAGCAGGGTCGGCCGGGTCGCCGGCGGAACGGCTGTAGACAGCAACGCTGACAGCAACCGTGATGGACGTCGGCACGCCGACGGGTGCTGGCACGGACGAAGCTCCGAGGGTGCATCCGTTGCCGGACGGGTGCGGACGGGACGCACAGAGCTTGTAAGCGAGACGTCGCGCCTCCGGGGGTAGCCCTGGCTTACCGGGGAAACGGGTTGGCGACGTAGACGCCCTTGCCCTGCCGGCCGTCGATCAGGCCCTCGGCTTTGAGCAGGAGCATGGCGGCGCGAATCACTGTGTTGCTGACCTTGTAGTGCTCGCAGAGGGCGGCGAACGAGGGCAGCTTGTCGCCCGGCTTCAACTCGCCGGAGCTGACCTGCTCGCGGATATCCCGGGCGACCTGTAGGTAGGCAGCTTCAGACATAGGTGGTGCTCCCAGCTTGGCGGCTGGTGCAAGCAGACCACACCGAACGCTCGACTTACAACGCTATGTGTCGTAGCTGTTGACCCTGCGCACATTGCGTCCTAAGTTGCTCGTGGGGCTACCCAGCTTGGCGGCCGGGTCGTCCTGCCGTGGGTGCCCTGTCTCCGGACACGGCTGACCGGGCGCCCACGGGACCCCAGCGTCGGCGGGAGGCGTGATGACCAGACCGAACGATGCAACTGGCCCGACCGCAGGTGACGTACGAGATACCGGCCACCACCAGAGACGGGACAACAGCCGGCGGCGCGTGTCCTACGACGAGTACGTCCTGGCGGCGGCGCTGACCCTCGCTCGTCGGCACCGGCCTGTCTGGTCATGGCGGCACTGGCGGCGTACCTGCCGCTGCGGCGGCGACCTGCCCTGCCGAAGCCGCCATGCCATCCCGATCAACCGCGGCCACTGGCCGAGCCAGGATGCGCCGCGATGACGACGCACCTTCCGGTGACACCGGCTTGGACGTGCGGCGGATGCGGTGCCGACTGGCCCTGCCAGCCCCGACGGCGCGAACTGCGAGCGGAGTACGACCGTGCCCCGGTGTCGCTGGCCCTCTACCTGGCCGCCCAGCTCGTCGACGCCGCCCAGGACCTGGCCCACGTTCCCGCCGACCATTTGCACCACCGCTTCCTCGGCTGGACCCGATGAGCATCCTGCGACCCGGCGACGAGAAGTTCCACTACAGCGACGGCTCCCACAAGTGGATCCCACCCGACCCCGACTACGACCAGGAGGTCTGGAACGAGCAGGTCCGCCAGCACAAGGAAGGCCACCTCAGGAACGAGCAGCCCAAGGTCCGCATCCAGCGCCTCATCTGACGCCAGCAGTACAGCGGCGAAGTACAGCAACCGTGCCAGCCGATCCCGGCCGAGAAGCACGCCAGCAGGCCGGATGACCTCGCACCGCACCCGGTCCGGCCCGCTCGCCGGCAATCCATAGGTTCAGGGTTCGAGTCCCTGGCGGCCCACCACAAACCGCCTCTGAGCTGCGAGAACGCCGGACGAAGATCATCGAGCACAACCAGGGCACAGCTCAACTCCGATCTTGGTCCGCGCGAGGTTCCCGCCGGGTGCTGTCTGCGTCCCGCAGGAGGCCGCCGACCAGGCCGCTCGGCCGGTCCTTCCTCGGCATCCAGTGGACGTAGGTCTCCTACTGCGGCGAGCGCCGAAGTTGCTGGATGACGTGCAGCTCGCCACGGGTCACAGTCCGCGCCGTCCTCCATGCCCACGACCTCACCAAGGGCGGGCCGCAAGCGGCCTGGCGGCCGGTCACGCCTCGGCGCGCACGGCGCGGTACTGGGAAGCCATTGGCGCGAGGCGAGAGTGAGCAGGCCGCCGCGGTCAGGATCTGGCGGGTGACGAGGCGTTTGAGCTCGGCGCAAAATCCGTCTACCCGCAATCACTCATGATGGTAATGCCGTCACCTTGCCTGAGCCCTTGATTGGTCCCGGGCTACATCAGCTTTACCTGACGGTGGCCAAATTATTAACCGGCTCGGCAATATAGCCGACATTTGCCGCCGACTATGGAGGCCATAGGCTGTTCTCGAACGCGGGAAATCATCGCGAATCAAGGAAGGGAGATTCCCATGCCGGATATCGACTTGGGCGTGGCCTCGGACTGGGACGAGGGTGACACCCATGGGAGAATCAAGCTGCGGCAGAACCAATGCTACCCGAACTCACCCAAGCGGGACGTACTGATCAGCTCCCCGGTCAGCATCGAACTGTCGGTGAACACCAACCACAGCACCAGCCAAGAGGCCGACAAGATTTTC
Source organism: Micromonospora sp. CNZ303 (assembly GCF_004345505.1). Lineage (NCBI taxonomy): Bacteria > Bacillati > Actinomycetota > Actinomycetes > Micromonosporales > Micromonosporaceae > Micromonospora > Micromonospora sp. CNZ303. The sequence goes on from NZ_SLVT01000002.1 coordinate 569,163, forward strand.
TTCACCACCCACCACGGAAGCCAGAAGAAGATCATTGCCATCCTGGATTCCGACGGCAATCTGCAGATTGCCGGCCGCGTCACGGAAATGCAGACGAATCTGCAGTACTGATAACGACGCAAACGTAAATATGGGAGCACCCGCATACCAGCGGGTGCTCCCGTGCCATGCCGGCCGCTGTCGGGTTTGAGGGCGTCTGGTGCCCTCAGTCCAGCAGCCCGCTAGTGCGGCGGGACAGTTCGGCGAGCCTGTTATCGGCCTGCTCCCGGCGGAACCTCACCCAGTCTTTGCCCTCTGCGGCCACACCCTCCAGCACGTGCAGGGTCTGATGAAGTCCCGAAGCGTCGACGGTCAGCTCAGTAATGGGGCTCGGGTCCTGATTGGGTTCGGCCGGTTTGGTGTCCGTTCCGGTCACCTGGACGGTCATTCTCTCGCCGCTGTTCAGCGTCAGGTGGAACGTCGGCTTGCGCAGAGCCAGTCCATCGATCCGGACGGCGGAGATCGCGTGGAATCGGTAGTTGAGCCGCTGCGTGTCGCGATGATCAGCGCGTCTGAAGTCCAGCTCAAGGTCGATCTGTCGTACGCCATCCTCGGTGAGCAGGAAGAGCAGGAGGCGGTAGTGGGAATACCGCCACGGACCGTCCTCTGCGCGCCTTTTTCGAGCGGACTTCGCTGGCGCTTCCAGAAAGGCGTGGGCGACGACGTGGCCCGGCTGGAGCCGGAACTGCTGCAGCGCCTGGTCGGTAATGACCTTACGGTCGCACTCCAGCCAGGTGGCCATCTCGGTGTCTGTCGGCCTGTCCGCGAGTTTGGCCACCCAGCGGTCATACGCCTCCGTCCGTCTGTCCTGCTCAGCGGATCGGTGAACGCTATCGGCGACAACCCGTCGACGCTCGGCGACTATGCGGAACGCCGCCCGCGTGGTGACAACCGCTGTCGGCACGGTCAGCGCCAGCCAGAGCGAGCCGGGTAGGACGGCAGCCGAGAAGACGGCTGCAGCCACCGAGACAAAACCGGCGAGGAGGGCGATGACGCCTACGACCTGTAGCAGCCAGGTCCGAAGGGGCACACGTAACTCCTGGCGGTATGCGGTCAAGGTCCCCTGATTCCAGCGCGTCCTTACATCACTCGCCAGATATCTCACCAGCCACGCCACCCGGTCGGCGTCGATGCGTTCCTCCCGGTAGGCGTCGACCACCTCATTACGCAGGTGCTGGCGGATGCCGGCAGTCTCATCGAGCCACTGGCCGCTAGCCATCCCGTCGGGCCGGTATCGGACGAAGTATTGGGTGAAGAGGCGGTCGATCTTGCCGGCGAATCCGCCGGGCCTCGCGTCGTTGCGCTGACGGTAGGGTGGCCGCAGCTCGCTGTCCTTTGCCTGCCGGTAGCGGTGCCGGAAGTACCGATCCGCCCCTGCGACGCCGAAGGTTGCCAAACCGGCCACCGCGCCGTACAGGCCGATCAGCCCGCCGAACTCGCCGTTGGCTGTCAGCAACGCCGTCAACCTGGTCGTCGCCAGCAGGAGCAGAGTTCCCCCGACTCCCACTTTGACGCGGTCCGACATCGCGATGGCGGCCGGCTTGACCGGCCGGGTCCTCGCGGGTGCGGGCGTAGGATGGAAGAACTTCCACGCTCGACCGAGCCGGTCGTCAGCGGTCCGGTTCTTTCGCGCATGGGCTACGGACTTCTGCCACACCCGCTCCCGCAGCGCCCCTTCGAGCGCGATATCGAGATGGCTGAATATGTAGCCCCTCTGACTAGGGGGCAATGACTCCAGTTCCTTCGCCGCCGCTTCCGGTCCGGCAGCGTCAGTCGAATTCAGTAGCCTCAGGATCGCCCGCAGCCCCAGCGTCCACTCATCACATTCGTCGAGGTCGGGCGGGTCGCTCCAGATCGCCAGAAGGCGCTTCCATTCCTCGTCCTCCAACTGGCGCGGAGTCCGCCCACTGAGCAGGGCGACCAGGCGGTAGAACTGAGTCCGAGGAGTGATGGGACAGCCGCGGGTGACCGCTCGCTCGATGTGCTGTCGTGCGGTGTCGAGCAGGAACCTGTCGAGGTACCGCACACCGGCTTCGAACTCGCCCTCTGGAGTGGAGTGGGGATCTGGAGGCGCGTGGTGGTGGCTGTGAAAGCCGCCGCTCACCGAGCCCACTTGGACGCCGACGTACGCGTTGCCCTGGGCGACGTTGCGGGTGGACTGCGCTGTCATGCTATGCCCCTTGCGGCCGCGATGATCATCGCCAGCCTCGCCGCCAACTCGGAAACGTCGGCCACCAAGCCCCGTAGCCGCTTGAGGGAAACCAGGAATCCACCGCGGTCGGTGGCAGCTCCGTCGCGCAGGCAGCCGGCCGCCGCGTCCAGCTCCGCCTCTGCCGCCGCGTAGGTTTCCTCGTCCAGCCTGCCGTCCAGGCATGCCTGCTTCATCTGCCACCGCAGGTCGGCGATGCTGCCCGCGAGGTCGACTGGCTCCTCTCGGCTGACGCCGATGGTGACGTTGCCGTGGATCTGGCCCGCCTGCACACCGACCCGGGCGTTGCCGGTTGCGAGGTTCTCGTTCTTCATGGTCATCGAAGCGCTCCCGTGTCCGCTCGGCGTACCGTTTCCACGGCCGCTGTCGATCGTCAGTTCCTGGGCCAGTGCGATGGCGAAGGCGGCAGCGTGACGCGCGGCCCGTGGCTGCCACTTCTGGCCGTCGGTGACGGCCTTGCTGCCGTCTGCCCTGTCGCTGATTCCTCGGACGACCACCACCGGAAGCGCTCGGTTGAGGTGGCCGGCCTGCGCGACACCGGCGGCCTCCATCTCGATCGCCACCGCGTCGTTGTAGTGCTGCCGAATCCACTGGGCCTGGGCGGAGATCGCCGAATCCTGCACAACCTCCCCGGCGGCGATCGCGCCGAAGTGGATGTTGGGCGCGTCGGGGAGATCACGGCGCCATTCGCCGACACGGGCGACGTGATGGGCGATCTGGTCCGCCTCGTGCGGGATCTCCCATGCCTTCGGCCGAGCCTTCAGCCCGTCGTCTTCGCTGGTGCCCCCGTGGTAGGCGTAGATCTTCCTCGCGACGACGACATCGCCGAGCGCAACGCTGGGTTTGAGGCCGCCGGCCACACCGACGAAAAGCACGGCAGACGGCCGGAACTCAGCAATCGCGCGTTCGGCGAGCACTGCGGAAAGATGGTTGCCCATACCGACCAGTCCCAGCGCCACTCGGGGGCCGTCCTGTCCGATACGGCCGACCTCGAAGCGGGTGCCGGCGGCGTGACGCCGGACAGCCAGGCCGCTCAGCCGGTCACGGACCGCCTCGTACTCGAGATCCAGCGCCGTGAGGATCACTACGAGGTCATCGTCCAGGGTCACGTCGGCTCCTTTGCTGTCGGGTCGGGTCTGGTCATCGGCGGCCTTAACGCCAACTGCGGTCCAGGGCGGAACAGCCGGGCGGGGCGCCCGCTCTCCGCCTTGCGAGTAGGTCCGGCCGCGACGATGAAGCCGGGAACGCTCTGGACCTTGCGATAGAAGTTCCGGGGATCCAGCCGCACTCCCCACACCGCCTCGTAGACCTCCTGCAGGTCGGAGATCGTGAACGTCGACCCGCAGAAGGCGGTGGCGAGCGCGGTCCGCTCCAACTTGTCGCGGGCCCGCTCCACGCCGTCGACGAGGATCTGACGGTGGTCGAACGCGAGCTGCACGTGGTCGGAGAGAGCCTCCTCGACGGGCATCCAGTGAGCGTGGGTCGCGTTCTTGCCCGCAGTCGGTTCCGGCAGCCGGGGCGCGATGGCCAGGTAGGCGACGGACAGCACACGCCCTCTCGGGTCTCGGCCCGGAGTGCCATACACGCTGAGAAGCTCGAGGTGTGGGTGCTCTGAGCCGAGGCTGGCCTCCTCCGCCAGCTTTCGATGGGCCGCGTCGAGGAGATCCTCCTCGACGTGCTTGAGGAATCCACCGGGGAGAGCCAGACGGCCGGTATGTGGCTCAATGCCTCGCTTGATCAATAGCGCGTGGAGCCGACCCTCCCGCAGCGTGAGGATGACGAGATCCACGGCGACGAGCACAGCCGGCGGGCTGCCCTGAGGCTTGACCATGAGGACACCATAGGGTTTTTGTCACCGTGACAGGAAGAGCCGAGAAGTGTCGGATTTCGGCACCCCTCGATCCCGGTTGCCCGGGGCGACGCCACAGGACGAAATGCCCCTCCCTCCCGCCGACGCGGGGTCTGGCGCTGACATCGCCGCGCTGGGCGGACCGACAACTGACTGTCGTCGAAGGCGCATCGTTGACAGGTTGAGGCGCGTCGGCAGGCGGTGGGCGCTAAGCCCTCGGCCGGGCCGAAAGTTGTCGGCAGCGTGTGGAAGCCATGCCGCTTGCCGCAGGCTTCCTGATTGAGCCGACCCAAGAGGCCAGGCAAGCACTAACACGACTTGAACGGACACCGTCCGGTTGAGCGACCCGCTCCCAGGTCACAACCACATCCAGGACCTGGACCACGTCCCCGTCGACCACTCGCACCATCGATGCATCGATTGGACGCGATACACCGCATTCAACCCGGTCGCCGTCCAATTCACAGGCTCAGGGTGCGTTACGTGCTCTGCGGCCTGGACGGTTAGGCTGCTGCCATGACCAGCTCGCCCGCGTACCCGATGACGTCCCCCGACGTCCAGGTCGGCGCGCTGCGACGCCGGCGGTCCCGCGACCGCCTGCGCTGAGTCTTCTTCTCCTGCGACCGGCGGATCGAGCCGCCGGTCATCGTCGATCGTCCTCGGTCCGCCCGCATCCCCATCCGGTGATCCGCGCGGCGGATCCGAGCGAGATCGGCGTACCCATGGACCTTGAGAAACTGCTGGCCGACCGGCTGGCGCCGGCGTTCGCGACGGTGGCCGGCGGGCCGGTTGACCCGGTCGTGCGGCGCTCCCAGCGTGCGGACTTCCAGTCCGACGCTGCGCTGGCGCTGGCCCGGCAGCTCGGCCGGCCGCCGCGCGCGATCGCCGCCGAGGTGCTGGACCTCGCGGAGCTGGCCGATCTGTGCAGCGCGGCGGAGGTCTCCGGGCCGGGCTTCCTGAACCTGACCGTCGCCGACGAAGCCCTGGGCGGGCTGGTCTCCGCGTTGGCCACCGACCCGCGGCTCGGGGTGCCGGTGGCCGTCGAGCCGGAGACGGTGGTGGTCGACTACTCGGCGCCGAACGTGGCGAAGGAGATGCACGTCGGGCACCTGCGGTCGACGGTGATCGGCGACGCGGCGGCCCGGCTGCTGGAGTGGCTGGGGCACCGGGTGCTGCGGGCCAACCACCTGGGTGACTGGGGTACGCCGTTCGGCATGCTGATCGAGCACCTGGTCGACCTTGGCGGGGCCGGGGCGGCGCGCGAGCTGTCCATGGGTGACCTGGACTCGTTCTACAAGGCGGCCCGGGTCGCGTTCGACGCGGATGAGGCGTTCCGGGAGCGGTCCCGGCGGCGGGTGGTGGCCCTACAGAGCGGCGATCCGGCGACGCTGCGGCTGTGGCGGTTGCTGGTGGAGCAGTCCGAGCGGTACTTCATGACCGTCTACGACCTGCTCGACGTGACCCTCACCGAGCGGGACTTCCACGGTGAGAGCAGCTACAACGACATGCTCGAACCGGTGGCCGAGGAGCTGGACCGCCTGGGGCTGCTGCGGGAGAGCGAGGGTGCGGCCTGCGTGTTTCCGCCCGGCTCGGTGGGCCGGGACGGCGAGCCGCTGCCGCTGATCGTCCGCAAGTCCGACGGCGGGTACGGCTATCCGGCAACCGACCTGGCGGCGATCCGGCACCGGACCGGCACGCTGGCCGCGACCCGGTTGCTCTACGTGGTCGGCCTGCCGCAGCGGCGGCACTTCGAGATGGTGTACGCCGCCGCCACGCAGGCCGGCTGGCTGGCCCCGCCGGCCCGGGCCGAGCACGTCGGGTTCGGCTCGATCCTCGGGTCGGACGGTCGGATGCTGCGCAGCCGGGCCGGCGGCTCGGTGAAGCTGGTCGGGCTGCTGGAGGAGGCGATCGTCCGGGCCACGGCGCTGGCCCGGGAGCGGAACCCGGACCTGGGCGAGGCGGAGGCGGCCGAGGTGGGCCGGGCGGTGGGCATCGGAGCGATCAAGTACGCCGACCTGTCCAGTGACCGGCACAGGGACTACGTGCTCGACTGGGAGCGGATGCTGTCGCTGGACGGCAACACCGCGCCCTACCTCCAGTACGCGTACTCGCGGATCCGGTCGATCTTCCGGCGGGCCGGGGTGGCGGCCCGGCCGGAGGCGGCGATCTCGCTGGCCGATCCGGCCGAACGGGCGCTCGCCTTCGAGCTGGTCGGCTTCGGGACGGTGGTCGGCGAGGTGGCGGACAGCCTGGAGTTCCACCACCTGACCGGCTACCTGCACCGGCTGGCCGTCGCGTTCAGCGCGTTCTACGAGCGCTGCCCGGTGCTGCGCGCCGACGGGCCGGTCCGGGAGAGCCGGCTGGTGCTCTGCGACGTGACCGCCCGGGTGCTCCGGCAGGGGTTGTACCTGCTCGGCATCAGGACTCCCGAACGCATGTGATCGGCGTGTCGACCTCGCGCACCTGCCGGGCGAGGTCGTCGCGTGCCGGTACCACTACGGCGACCGGTAGCGGACGAGAGTTCGGTCGGTGCCCGGCCGGACGGCCCGGGGCGACGGCGTGATCGCCGCCACCACCGGGCCCTCGCTGTCGCCGTCAGCCCGTCAGTCACAGGGTGATAACCACCTTCGCCCGCGCGTGTTCGCCTTCGAGGTACCGGATCGCCCGGGGCACCTCGCGCAGCGGGTAGGTCCGGTCGATGACCGGGGTGAGGCGGCCGGCCTCGGCGTGGGCGCGGAGCGTGTCGAGGTGCTGCCGGCTGGGCGTCGCGGTGAGGGTGACGATGCGCTGGCGGACGAGGGGCGCCAGCAGCCGTCCGCGCGCGAGGAGCCAGACCGGCCCGACGAGGCTGCCGCCGCCGTACACGCCACCGCCGGAGAGCACCAGCGTCCCGGTCGGGGTCAGCGCCCGCCGGAGCGCGGTGAGCGAGCGGTTGCCGACCAGGTCGAACACGACGTCGTGGCGGCGGGCCTCGCGGGTGAAGTCGTCGCGGGTGTAGTCGACGACGTGGTCGGCGCCGAGGGAGCGGACCAGGTCGACGTTGCGGGTGCTGCACACTCCGGTCACGGTCGCGCCGAGCGCCTTGGCCAGTTGGACGGCCAGGGTGCCGACGCCGCCGGAGGCGCCGTTGACGAGGACGCGGTGGCCGGGCTCGACCCGCCCGACGTCGCGCAGGCCCATGAGCGCGGTGACACCGGCCAGCGGCAGCGCGGCGGCCTGCTGCGGGGTCAGGTTCGCCGGCTTCGGCGCGACCAGGGTCGCGGGCACGCACACGTACTCGGCGAACGCGCCGTTGGCGTCGCCGAGGTCGCCGAAGACGGCGTCACCCGGGCGCACCTGTCGGACGTGGCTGCCGACGGCCTCGACCCGGCCGGCGAAGTCGCGGCCACGGATGCGCGCGCGGGGCCGCGTCCGGCCCATCGCCAACCGCGCCATCCGCGGATCGCCACGCATGGCATGCCAGTCGTACGCGTTGAGCGCGGCGGCCTCGACCCGCACGAGCACCTCGTCAACGGCGGGCACCGGCACGTCGACGTCCGCGAGCGTGAGCGCCTCCGGCGGGCCGTACCGGTCCTGGACTATCGCCTTCATCTTTGACCTCCCGCTAGGTGTACGCCGTACACCCAATGTAGGTGTACGGCGTACACCGGTCAAGGCGGTTATGGTTTCAACCGCCGCCGGAAGACGGGGACCGAGATGGGTGAGCAGGCTGAGACGCTGCGCCGGGCGCCGCTGAGCAGGGACCGGATCCTGCGCGCCGCCGTCGCGCTCGCCGACGGGGCGGGGATCGAGTCCCTCAGCATGCGCAACCTCGCCCAGGATCTGGGCGTCGTGCCGATGGCCCTCTACAAGCACGTGGCCAACAAGGACGAACTGCTCGACGGCATGATCGACGTCGTCGTCGGCGAGATCGACCCGCCGGTGCCCGACGCCGACTGGAAGCACGCGGTCCGCAGCCGCATCCTCTCGGCGCGGCAGGTGCTGCGGCGCCACCCCTGGGCGCCGCTCGCGATCGAGTCGCGGAACATGGCGACGCCCGCCGTCCTCGCGTACCTCGACTCGGTGGTCGGGACCCTCCGGGCCGGCGGGTTCTCCGCCGACCTCGCCCACCACGTGATGCACGCGATGGGCAGCCGGATCCTGGGCTTCAGTCAGGAGCTGTTCGACGCCTCCCGGCGCGCCGGCCGCTCCGGCACGGCCAGCTCAGAACCACCGCAGGCCTTCCCGCCGGAGGTCGCGGCCCGGTTCCCGCACCTCGCGGAGATCTCCACGGCGGCGTCCCACGACGACGCGTCGGTGGTGGGGCAGGGCTGCGACGACCAGTTCGAGTTCGAGTTCGCGCTGGACCTGCTGCTGGACGGCATCGAACGGCTGCGGCAGCAGGACTGGACGTCGCCGCGCCGGGCCCGGTAGTCGTCGACCGGTGGGCCGTTCCGCGCCGGAACGGCCCACCGCGCGGGGCCGACCGCTCAGGGGGTGTACGGCGCGTCCGTGTGGCTGATCTCGACGAGCCGGCTACCGCTGAGTTCGTAGACGGCCGTACGCCGCACGGCGACCTCCGCCGAGGACGCGTCCTCGGGGCGGGTCAGGTAGACCACCGTCGCCCGGCGGGATTTGATCGAGACCGACTCGACGGGCGTACGGTCGCCGATGTCGACCATGGTGACGTAGACGGGCTTACCGTCGATGTTGCCGTACATCACGATCTGCCAGAACTTGCCGGTCCCGCCGCCGTCCATCAGCACCGGGACCACCGCGTCGGCCGCGTCGTCGCCGGTCAGGTCGCCGATGGCGCACGGCTGTTGCATGTGGACGACGGTGCCGTCCTCGCCGGACCACATGCCGTCGACGAGCGGGATCGGATCCGGGTAGCCGTTGTACCGCTCGGATCCGTTGCCGAGCACGGCGGTCTTGAGCTGCGCGCAGGTGAGCGCCTTGAGCGTGGCGGGCGCTCCGGACGTGTCGGGTACGGCCGAGGGCGCCGGCTCGTCCGGGTCCGCCGTCTCGTCGTCGACGCTGACGGTGCTGCCTGTCGGCTGCGCCGAGGCGGCCGGGTCCGGGTCGTCCGCCGGCGTGTTGATCGTGACGCATCCGCTCAGCGCCGCCACCAGGGCGAGTGCCGCGACGGGCAGCAGGGTCCTACGCATTGATCTTCCCTCTCCTTGTGTGGCCCGGAGCGTAGTGCGCCTCCGCCACGGCCGGCCGCCGGTTGGCGGCGGGTCCACTTTGGAGCAATGAGCGCCACCGGATCGAGGAGCAGGGGAGCCGCCCGTCGTCGCCACTCCCGCCGCCAGGGCCGGCGACCGGCTCAGGTGGACGGACCGCCGTGCTGGTCGAGCCTGTCGCGGAGCGTGCCGGCGAAGCCCTCGGCCGTGGCGAGCTGGTCGCGCAGCGCGCTGACGCGGGCCGTGGCGGCGGTGTGGAACATGCCGAGCCGGTCGAGCAGGGCGACCCGGTTGGCGCCCTCGGCCGTGTCGAGGGCGTCGAGGACGCCGAGCAGGTCGCGCATCTCGTCGAGGGTGAAGCCGAGCGGCTTCATCCGCTTGACCACGGCGAGCCGGTCGAGGTCGGGTGCGGTGTAGAGGCGGAAGCCCCCGTCGCTGCGGGCCGACGGGACGATCAGGCCGACGTCCTCGTAGTGCCGGATGGTGCGGATGCTCAGCCCGACCCGCTCGGCGGCCTCGCCGATCTGCATCAGCCGCCCTCCGTCCGGGCCGGCGGCGGGCGCCGAAGCCGGGCCGGGGGCGGACCCGGCCGCCGGGCCGGGGGCGGGTGCCGGCCCGGCCGTACGGCGGTCGGGGGCCATCAGTGGCCGACGCCGAGCCGGCCGGCGAGGGTGCCGTGGATGTCCGCGCTGGGGCGGTTCAGCTCGACGATCTCCACGGTCTTGCCGCGGGCGGCGTACCTGGTGGTGACGGCGTCGAGGGCAGCCACGGAGGAGGCGTCCCAGACGTGGGCGTGCGTCATGTCGATGACCACGCTGTCGGGGTCGTTGGCGTAGTCGAACTGCCCGACCAGGTCGTTGCTGGAGGCGAAGAACAGCTCGCCGTGCACCGAGTAGATCCGGGTCGTCCCCTCGGGGTCGAGGACGCTGGTCACCTCCACCAGGTGGGCGACCCGCCGGGCGAAGACGACCATCGCGGTGAGCACGCCGGCGACGACGCCGACAGCGAGGTTGTGGGTGGCCAGCGTGGTGACGACGGTGGTCACCATGACGATCGTCTCGCCGTACGGCATCCGTTTGAGCGTGGCCGGGGCGACCGAGTGCCAGTCGAACGTCGACACCGCGACGATGACCATCACGGCGACCAGGGCGGCCATCGGGATCACCGCGACCACGTCGCCGAGCGCGACAACCAGGATCAGCAGGAAGACGCCGGCCAGGAAGGTCGACAGCCGCGTACGGGCGCCGGACGCCTTCACGTTGATCATCGTCTGACCGATCATCGCGCAGCCGCCCATGCCGCCGAAGAACCCGGTGACGATGTTCGCCACGCCCTGCCCCCACGACTCCCGGGTCTTGCTGGAGGGGGTGTCGGTGATGTCGTCGACCAGCTTCGCGGTCATCAACGACTCCATCAGCCCGACCAGCGCGATGCCCAGGGCGTACGGGGCGATCAGGGTCAGGGTGTCCATGGTCCAGGGGACCTGCGGCAGGCCGAGCGTGGGCAGGCTGTCCGGCAACGCCCCCTCGTCGCCCACGGTCGGCACCGTCGCGTGGGTGGTCACCGTGACCACGGTCAGCACCACGATGGCGACCAGCGGCGCCGGGACGGCCCGGGTGAGTCGGGGCAGCCCCACCATGATCGCCAGCGCGACCGCCGCGAGCGGGTACACCAGCCACGGCACCCCGATCAGGTGCGGCACCTGGGCGACGAAGATCAGGATGGCCAGGGCGTTGACGAAGCCGACCATCACGCTGCGCGGGATGAACCGCATCAGCTTCGCCACCCCGAGCACCGCCAGCAGGATCTGGATCACGCCGCCGAGGATCACCGCGGCGATCAGGTGATCGAGGCCGTGCTCCTTGGCGAGGGGCGCCACGACCAGGGCGACCGCCCCGGTGGCGGCGGAGATCATCGCCGGCCGACCGCCGCAGATCGCGATGGTCACGGCCATCGTGAACGAGGCGAAGAGGCCCACCCGGGGATCGACCCCGGCCAGGATCGAGAAGGAGATCGCCTCCGGGATCAACGCCAGGGCGACGACCAGGCCGGCGAGGACCTCGGTGCGGAACACCCTCGGCGACAGCCAGGACGGCCGGGGCAGGCGTGGGCGGGGAGCCAGGGACGGCACAGAGGACATGGGGCCATTTCCACTTGGGGGCGGCGCGACGACCCGACGGACCCTACTCTTCCGCGACGGGAGAGTTCCCTCCCGCGTGGCGACCGTCACGATCGGCCGTACGTGGGCCGCCGCGCGCCCCGCCCTCCCGCGCCCGGCGGCGGTCAGGCCGGCCCGGCGCCCGGGGCCGGGACCGCCTTCTCGGCGGCGCGGCTCACCTCTTCCCAGCCGGCCCAGACGTCCATGCGTCGCCTGGAGATGTCGAAGGCGAGGTCGTAGACCATGCTGCCCAGCAGCAGCCGCAGCGGCGGGTCGTCGCTGGCCACGAGCTTCATCAGCGCCTCGGCGGCCAGCCGGGGTTCGCTGTCGATCGACCCTTCCGCCCACTGCCGCGCCAATTCCTCCCGCAGCGGGTCGTAGGCGGGGTTCGGGGTAGCCGCCGTGCTGCTGGCGTAGAGGTCGGTCCAGTAGCCGCCCGGCTGGACGATCGTGACCTTGACGCCGAACCCGGCGGCCTCGGCGGCCAGCGCCTCGCTCATGCCCTCCAGCGCGAACTTGCTCGCGCTGTAGAGCCCCGTGCTGGGGAAGCCGCCGAGGGCGCCGATGCTGGAGACCTGCACGACGTGCCCGCCGCCCTGGGCGCGTAGGTGCGGCAGGACGGCCTGGCTGACCCAGAACGCGCCGAAGAAGTTGAGGTCCAGTTGGGCGCGGGCCTCGGCCTCGGTGAACTCCTCGACCATGCCCATGTAGAGCGCCCCGGCGTTGTTCACGACGACGTCGAGCCGGCCGAAGTGCCGTACCGCCTCGTCGACGACGTCGAGGACCGCCGCGCGGTCCGTGACGTCGAGGCGCAGCGTCAGCAGGCGGTCGGGGTGTCGGGCGGCGAGGTCGTCGAGCGGTGAGACGTCCCGGGCCGCGCCGACGACCCGGTCGCCGGCGGCGAGCGCGGCCTCGGTGAAGGCGCGGCCGAGACCACGGCTGGCCCCGGTGACGAACCAGACCCGTGGCGCGGCGGTGGCTGAGGCTTCCATGGGGACTCCCTCCCTTGCGAGACGGACCGTCTCGTCTTGTTGACGAGAGTGACCCTACCCGATCGGGCTCCACTGTCAAGACGGACCGTCTCGTCTCATCCTTGCTAGATTGGGCCCGTGCCCACGCAGAAGGTCGCCCCCGACTCCAGCCGTCGCAGCGAGACCGCACGCCGCGCCATCCTCACCGCCGCCTTCGACCTCGTCGGCGACGTGGGCTACGCGAAGCTCAGCATCGAGGGCATCGCCGCCGCCGCCGGCGTCGGCAAGCAGACGATCTACCGCTGGTGGCCCTCGAAGGGCGCCCTGCTGTTCGACGCCTTTCTCGCGCTCACGACCGACGGCGGGCAGGACGGCGCCCTGCCGGACACCGGCGACCTGGCCGCCGACCTGAAGCTGGTCCTGCGGGCCGTCGTCGACGAGCTGAACGACCCGCGCTACGACCTGCCCATGCGCGCCCTGCACACCGAGATCGTCCACGACCCCGCCCTGGCCGCCGACTACGCGGAGCGGCTGGACGGGCCCATGCGGGAGCTGAAGAAGGAACGCCTGCGCGCCGCCCGGCGTGCCGGCCAGCTCGCCGAGGACGTCGACCTCGACGTGGCCGTCGACCTGATCTTCGGGCCGGTCCTCAACCGGTGGCTCCAGCGCACCGGCCCGCTGACGCACGGGTACGCCGACCAGGTGGTGGACACGGCGCTGCGCGGCCTGCGCCCCCGCGAGGCGTAGCCCCCGCGTCGCCGGGCGGACACAACACCGGACCCCCGGTCGTCGTTGATCCGGTCGTACCCGCCCCGCCCGCGACGACGGTGCGGGCACCCGACCGTGGAGGAGGCACGCCGATGACCAGTCAGCGCGAGACCGTGGAGGTCGACCCGGTCCTGTTCCGTGCCGTCTACGACTCGCCCGCCTCGCTGCCCGGCAGGCACCGGTGGACGACCCCGGAGTCGGACGTACGCCGGATCGAGAAGCTGCTCGGCATGCCGCTGCGCAGCATCGGCGCCCCGCTCTGGGTCAGCGGCGACGAGCCGGACTGCCCGAAGTGCGGCCGCCGGGTGAACTGGTACGACATCGTCTCCTCCGCCCTCTCCGGCGTGCACGACCGGATGATGATCGCGACGGTCATCCTCGGCGACCGCAGATACGTCAACACCGAGGTCCCGGACGCGATCGCCGGGGTGCGCTGCACCGACTGCCGCACCGCGATCGAGGGGCTGCGCAGCTTCAAGTGCCACAACTGGGCGTACGCCTTCGAGGCGCTGGAGACCGTCCGGCAGCGGATGTCCGGCGCGTCAGTCGTCGGCCGTCAGCCCGCGGGCGAACCGCAGCCCGGGGCGCCCGTCGAGTGACACCTCGCCCACCGGCGTGAACCCGGTACGCCGGAGCACCGCGAGCGAGCCCGCGTTGTCCAGCGTGGTCCCGGCGGTCAGCCGGCGCAGCCCGTACGCCCGACGGGCCAGTGCCACGACGCGGCGGACGCCGTCGGTCGCCACCCCGCGCCCGGCGGCCCGCTCGGCCACCCGGTAGCCCAGCTCGGCCTCGCCGTCGGCGACGTCGACCAGGTTGAACCGGCCCAGCACCGTCCCGTCGGCGTCGACCAGGACGTGAAAGTGGCAGGTGCCGCTCTCCTGCTCGGCGAGCAGCCCCGCGTGCCGCGCGGCGAAGTCGGCGAAGTACGCGTCGCCCCGGTCCGGCACCGAGCGCGCGAACCACTCCCGGTTCTCCCGCTCGAAGCGCAGCAGCGCGTCGGCCTGGTGGGCGGCGAGCCGCTCGAGTTCGGGCACCGCGCCACCCTACCCAGGTGTAAGGAAGGGGCCCCTTCCTTACACCTCAGCGGCGGGTGGGGCGGCGGCCGGGCGGGGAGGGCGGCTCCGGCCCCGGGTCGGGCACCTCGGGCATCGGGCGGGTGACCGGCCCGGCTCCGGTGACCCGCAGCGGCTCGCCGTGGTGCCACACCTCGATGCCGGTCTCCGGGTCGGCGTCCGGCAGCTCGTAGCGGGCCTCGTCGGAGGTGAGAGTGACCCGCAGCCGGTGGCCGTGCCAGCGCAGGTGGAACGCGAGCCGGTCGATCGCCGCCGGCAGCCGGGGGTCGAAGGAGAGCACCCCCCGGTCGTCGCGCATCCCGCCGAAGCCCTGCACCAGGGCCAGCCACGCCCCGCCCAGCGACGCCAGGTGCAGCCCGTCGCCGGTCTTGTCGCCGAGGTCCGCCAGGTCCTGGAGCACCGACTCGGCGAACAGGTCGTACGCCAGGTCGAGGTGCCCGACCTCGGCGGCGAGCACGGCCTGCGGGGAGGCCGACAGCGACGAGTCCCGGACGGTCCGCGCCTCGTAGTAGGCGAAGTTGCGGGCCTTCTCGTCAGCCGTGAACTCCCCCGGGCAGCGCTGCATGGCGAGCACCAGGTCGGCCTGCTTGACCACCTGCTTGCGGTACAGCTCCAGGTAGGGGAAGTGCAGCAGCAGCGGGTAGTCGTCCTCGGAGGTGTCCGCGAAGTTCCACTCCGGCTGCTCGGTGAAGCCGGCCGACTGCTGGTGCACCCCCCGCTTGCGGTCGTACGGGACGAAGACCGCGTCGGCCGCCGCGCGCCAGGCCGACACCTCGGCCGCCTCGACGCCGAGTCGGGCCGCCGCCTCGGGGTGCCGCTCGGCGGCGTCGGCGGCCCCGCGCAGGTTACGCCGGGCCATCAGGTTGGTGAAGACGTTGTCGTCGGCCAGGGCGCTGTACTCGTCGGGGCCGGTCACGCCGTGCAGGTGGAAGGTGCCGGTGTCGGACCAGTGGCCGAAGCCGTGCCAGAGCCGGGCCGTCTCGACCAGCAGTTCCAGCCCGGGCCCGGCGAGGAACTCCCCGTCGCCCGTGGCGGCGGCGTAGCGCAGCACGGCGTCGGCGATGTCGGCGTTGAGGTGCAGCCCGGCCGTGCCGGCCGGCCAGTAGCCGGAGCACTCCCGCCCGCCGAGGGTCCGCCACGGGAAGGTCGCCCCGGTCAGCCGCAGCTCCGCCGCGCGCTCGCGGGCCTCCGGCAGGTGGGCGTGCCGCCAGCGCAGCGCCGAGCGGGCCAGCGGCGGGTCGAGGTAGGTCAGCACGGGCAGGACGTAGCCCTCCGTGTCCCAGAGCACGTGCCCGTCGTAGCCGTTGCCGGTCAGCCCTTTGGCGGGGATGGTGCGGTCGCCGTCCGCCCGGGCCGCCTGGAGCAGGTGGAACACCGAGAACCGGATGGCCTGCTGGAGTTCGTCGTCGCCGTCGAGCTGCACGTCGGCGGTCTGCCAGGCGGCGTCCAGCGCCGCGCGCTGGCCGGCCAGCAGGGCCTCGAAGCCCTCCGCGCGGGCCGCGTCGGCCTCCGCGACGACCAGGCGGGCCAGCTCCTCCGGGGGCAGGCCGTCGACCGGGGTGCACTCGTACGCGGCGAACTTGGTCAGTCGGAGCCGCTCGCCGGCGCGCAGCGTCCCGGTCAGCGTGAGGCGCAGCCGGTCGGGGGTGCAGTCGACGCCGGGGGCGAAGCCGTCCGGGGCGTGCACGTCGTGCGCGACGGCGACGGCGACCCGCTGGCCGCTGTGTTCGGTGCGGTGGACGAGGACGCCGTCGTGCCCGTCGGAGTGCCGGTACTCGGCGGTCAGCGGGTCGCTGAGCACGGAGGCGGCGCGGGGGTCGTCGGCGCGCTCCGGCACCCGCTCGTTGGCGAGCAGGTCGGCGCAGACCCGCACCTCGACCGTGCCGTCCAACGGCTCGACGGACCACCGGACGGCGGCCACCGGACGGCGGGGCAGGGAGACCAGCCGGACGCTGCGGACGCGTACGCCGTGCCCGGCCGGCGAGATCCACTCGGTGTGCCGCTCGACCACCCCGGCGCGCAGGTCGAGCACCCGCTCGTGGGTGCGCAGGGTGCCGGTGCGCACGTCCAGCGGCTCGCCGTCGACCCAGAGGCGGACCAGGGCCGCGTTCGGCGCGCTGATCACCGTGTCGCTGAACTGCGGGAAGGCGTACCCGTCCTCGGGGTAGTCGAGCTCGCGCCGCTCGTGGAAGCCGTTGAGGTAGGTGCCGGGCATGCCGTAGGGCGCGCCCTCGTCCAGGGTGCCGCGCCAGCCGACCCAGCCGTTGCCCAACGCGAAGATCGACTCGGTCTCGGCGAGGCGGTCCATGTCCGCCTGCGTACGCCGGATCCGCCACGCCTCGTCGCCCCCTGTGACCTGCCCGGTCGGCGGCCGATCGGTGATGGGGGTTTCGTGCACAGCGCCTCCAGGGAAGTCCGACGTACCGGGTCAATCGAAGCAGATGGGGCTGAGAGGTCGCTGAGACGAAAGTCGGGGTCACCACCCGACCAATGCACACTGCGCCCGACTTCCAGGTATTCCAGGGTTGTCTGGGAGCTAAACGAGGTATGAACGATCCGTGAGGTGAATCATGGTTGATGCGGACACGCCGGATGTTCCGAAGATCAGTGTCGAGTGGTACCAGGACATCGTCGACTTCGCCGCCGACACCCCGCAACCGGTGCAGTGGTTCGCCGAGCACTTCACCGAGGGCGCGATCCTGCTGCTCGGCGCGCTGTGGCTGATCGCGGCCGTGTCCCGGCTCGGGGGCGGGCCGCGCGACCGCGCGTACGCCCTGGTGTCGCCGGCGCCGGTGGTGCTCGCGTACGGGTGCAGCGAGCTGTTGAAGACGGTGGTGGACCAGGAACGCCCCTGCCGGGCGATCGCCACCGAACTCGCCATCATCGCCGGCGAGTGCCCGCCGACGGGCGACTGGTCGTTCCCCAGCAACCACTCCACGATCGCGGGTGGCCTGGCGGTGGCGACGCTGCTGCTGTCCCGCCGGGTCGGCCTGGTGGCGCTGCCACTGGCGGCGCTGGCCGCGTTCTCCCGCACCTTCGTCGGCGTGCACTACCCGCACGACGTGGTCGCCGGTGTCCTGCTCGGCGCCCTGTTCGCCGCGCTGCTCACCCCGCTGTTCGCCCGCCCCGCCGCCGGGCTGCTGCACCGCCGCGCCCGCCGGGCCGAGCGCCCCGTCCGCGATCCGGCCACCCCGACGTCCCGCCGCTGACCGCTCGCGGGACGGGGCCCGCCCGCACGGGAGGGCCTGCGCGGACGAAGGGCCTGCGCGGACAGGAGGCCTGCCTGGACGGAGGGCCTGCGCGACGGAGGCCGTCCGGCCAGGAGGGGAGCGCGGGCGGCCTACGCCCGCAGGATCAGAGCAGAAGGAGGGCGGCGAGGGCGCCGAGGACCAGGAACGGGCCGAACGGGAGGTGGCTGCGCCAGCCGACGCGGCGGGCGGCCAGCAGCGCGACGCCGACCGCCCCGGAGAGCAGCAGGGCGAGCACCAGCCCGGCCACCGGGACCGCCCAGCCGTACCAGCCCAGCAGCGCGCCGACGCCGAGCGCCAGCTTGGCGTCGCCGAGGCCGAAGCCGCGCCGGCCGAGCAGCAGCGTGGTGGTGGCGAAGAAGAGCGCCAGCGCGACGCCGGCCACGGTGGCGCGCAGCCAGGGCGCCGGGCCGGCCCCGGCGAGGGCGGCCAGCCCCAGCAGCAGCCAGGTCCCGGCCGCGGCGGGCCAGGTGAGCCGGTCCGGCAGCCGGCACACGGCCGCGTCGACGAGGACCAGCGGGATCGCCCAGCCCAGCCACCAGGCCGTGGCGACCAGCACGGTGGCGGGCGGCCCGAGCAGCACCAGCGCCCCGACGGCCGCCGCGAGGGCGAGTTCCACCGTGCCGGGCGGCGGGCCGACGCGCGCCCCGCACCGCCCGCACCGCGCCGTCGGGCCCAGCGCCGGCCAGGGCCGGGCCAGCCCGACCGGGGCGTCGCACGCGTCGCACCCGGTCCGGATCGCCACCCCCGGCGGTACGGCGTGCCGGATCACGGCGAGCCGCAGCGCCGGGGCGAGCGCGAGTACGGCCAACAGCCGTGCCCCGCGCGCGGCGACCTTCGGTGCGGTCGGCTCCGCCACCGCCGGTGGCCCGGTCAGCGCCACGATCGCCCCCGGAGGCCGGCACCGGCGACAACCACGCAGGGTAACGCCATGAACGCCTGCTGGTAACGGGCGGAACGGCCCGCACCCCTCCCCCGCAATGCGCGGCGTCGGGCGCGGAAATGGCGCGTCCATATAGGCGGGAATCCCACCCTGACGGAATAGCGACGCGTCGGCGCGGGGGACGGATCGGACCAGACGCCACGTCCGGGACACGCACCGGCCACCTCGACGACGCCTCGCCCATCGCGTGCGCTTCCCACGCCGGCGCCCCACCGATTCCCGCCACCCGACCCGTCCGCACCGGTCCCGACCACCCGCCGCCACCACCTGTCATCACGCAAAGTGTTCGAACGAATTGCCTCTGTTGCATCGGCGAGCGTCAGCCTATGCTCGCCCCTTGGGTGTGGTGCAACCCACAGCGAAAAGACAGGACGACGCGGGACAACGCTTTTGTAGGAATCCGTAACGGCAAATGCGGCGACGATTTTCGACAGGTCCGGACGACCCCGTCCGGTCACGCCGCCGCATGCCCGGAGGTCGCCGAGACCGGCCCCGGGTCGCCACCGAGGAGGCACGACGTGCGCGGACGGCGGTTCGGCCGATGGGCAACCTGCCTGCTCGCCATCGCGGCGCTCGGCGCGGCCCCGGCCTGCGGTGCCGAGCCCGGAGCGACTCCCCGGGCGGCGACCGCCGGGGACGCCCCCGCCCCCACCCACCGGGCCGCCGACGAGCAGGCGGCGAGGAAGGCGGCGCTGGCCGCGTACGCCGGATATCTCGCCGCCTCCCGCAAGGCGAGCGGGCGCGGCGACCCCCACCATCCGGAGCTGTCCCGGTTCCTCGCCGACCCGCTGCTGACCCGGGTCCGGCTGACCATCCGCAAGGCGAAGGAGCACGGTGCGATGCGTACCGGCACGTTGGTCTCCGACCCGACCGTGACCTCGGTGAGCCTGGATTCGAGCCCGCCCACCGTGGAGATCCAGGACTGCCTGGACGCCACCGGCTACCGGCTGGTCTACGCCAGGGACAAGCGGGTCGTGCCCGGCACCGGCGGGACGCGGCACCTGGCCACCGCCACCGCCACCCGCTACCCGGACGGCCGCTGGCTGATCAGCGCCGGCGCCGCCCACGAGGACCTGCCGTGCTGACGCGGGCGGGACGGGAGGCCGGGGCGGCCTGCGTCCGTACCGCCGACGGTGGCGGCCGGGGTGGGACGGCCCGCCGGTCGCTCGCGGGCGCCGGTCTGGCCCTGCTGCTGGCGCTCGGGGCGGCCGTGCCCGCGATCGCCGCAGGACGCGCGGACCCCGGCGCGGAGTGCCCGCCGGGGCAGAGCGACTGCAGCGTCTGGGACGACGATCCCGGCACCCCGGGCGACCCCGGCGGCGGCGGGAACGACGGCGGGGGCGGCGACTCGGGCGGCGGGGGCGGCGGCGGCAAGTGCCAGTGGAACGGCCGCACCGTCAAGTGCTACGACAGCGTGCTCGGCTGGTTCAACAACGGCGACGGCTGCTACTACAAGCTCGCCGAACCGCAGCCCGAGGCCCCCGAGGGCCAGCAGTGGTACCTGCGCACCTGCAACGGCGGCAGCCTCGGCTCCCAGACCACGGTCCTGCGCGACGCCCCGCCGCCCGGCTTCGGCGCGCCGCCCGACCCGGAGGAACTCGCCCGGCGGGCCCTGGCCAAGATCACCATCGCGGCGCCCCGGATCGCGGTCGCCCCCCGCCGCAGCAACGGTCCCGGCCTGGTCGGGCTGCCGGTCTGGATGTGGGGCCGCAACGACGACCGGAAGTACTTCGGGCCGACCCAGCAGGCGTCGGAGAGCGAGCGGGGCCTGACCGTACGGATCACGGCGAAGTTCGACCGGATCGTCTGGAACATGGGCAACGGCCGCAAGGTCACCTGCTCCGGCGCCGGTACGCCGTACCGGGCCGACGGCCCGCTCGCCGGCCGCCCCTCCCCCGACTGCGGCTACCGGGGCTACCCGAAGGCCGGCGACTACCGGGTGCGGGCCACGACCTACTGGACGGTGACCTGGGAGGGCGGCGGCCAGAGCGGCGTCATCCCGGTCAACCGGACCACGGGAACGGTCCCGGTCCGAATCAACGAACTTCAGGTGGTGGCCCAGTGAGCGCGAGGAGTGAGCCGATCTTGCGAGCCCCGCAGTCGCGAACGGAGATGGTCCGGTGAGTGTGGCGACCCGGAACGGAACCGGGCCGGTGGACGCGCCGGTCGCCCCGCCCCGGGTGGTGCGGCAGCGCCGGATGCGGCCCGGGCTGCTCGGCCTGGCCGTGCTGCTGATCGCCCTCGGCGGCCTGGGCGCGGCGTTCGCAGTCACCTCCGTACGCGCCACCGGCAGCTACCTGGCGGTGGCCCGGGCGGTCGAGGTCGGCCGGCAGATCAGCGCCGACGACCTGGTCCCGGTGCAGGTGGCCGGCGGCCAGGGACTTTCCCCGGTGCCCGCCGGCCGGCTCGACGAGGTGGTCGGCAAGCGGGCCGCCGTGGCGCTGACCCCCGGCACGCTGCTGACCATGGCGCAGCTCACGGACGACCCGCTGCTCGGGCCCGGCCAACAGCAGCTCGCGCTGGGCCTGCGCCCCGCCGAGGTGCCCGCCCGCAGACTCCACCCCGGCGACAAGATCCTGCTGGTGAGCACGCCGGACGGGAACGACGACCGCCCCGCCGGCGCCGCCACCCGGTTCGAGGCGACGGTCATCGACGCCGTCACCTCGGACGACGACGACGAGGTGGTGGTCTACCTGGCGCTCGCCGTCCGGGACGTGCCGGCCGTCGTCGCGCTGTCCAGCCAGGAGCGGATCGCCCTCGTCCTGACCGAGGCGGCCTGACCATGGCAATCATCGCGCTGGTGTCGGCGAAGGGCTCCCCGGGCGTCACCACCGCCGCCCTGGCGTGCGCCCTGACCTGGCACCGGCGTCTGGTGCTCGCCGAGTGCGACCCGGCCGGCGGGTCGATCCTCGCCGGCTACCTGGGCGGCGCGCTCGACGGCCCCCGGGGCATCGGCGAACTGGCGGTCGGCGAGTTGCGCGACGGCAACCTGGAGTCGGCGTTCTGGTCGCAACTGGTCGACCTGGACGCGCCGAAGCGGGAGCGGCTGCTGCTGCCCGGCGTCGTCGATCCCGCCCAGGCCGGCAGCGTCATCCCGCTCTGGCAGCGCTTCGCCGACTTCTTCGGCAGCCTGGAGTCCGGCGACCCGCCGTACGACGTGGTGGTGGACTGCGGGCGGCTGCACGTCGTCGGTCCACCGTGGCCGATCCTGCGCGCCGCCTCGGTGGTGCTGCTGGTCAGCGGCGCCCGGCTCCCCGACCTCTCCGGCACCCGGGCCATGGCCAGGACGATCGAGCGGGACTTCGCCGAGCACCGGGTGCCGCCGGGCACCCTGCGGCTGCTGCTGGTCGGCGACGGCCATGGCAGCGGCGAGGTCAGCAAGGCGCTGCGGCTGCCGGTGATCGCCCGGATGCCGCACGATCCGCGTACGGCCGAGGTGCTCGGCCTGGGCGGCACCGTGCGGGCCGGTCGGCCCCTGATGCGCGCGGCCGGGGCCCTGGAGGTGCCGGTCGGGGCGCTGCTGGAACGCCGGCGCGCCCGGCTGACCTGGCCCGTGCCGCAGGGGGTGCCGGATGCGGTTTGAACCGGTCTCCGGCGACCCGCGCCGGCAGCCGCCCGGCGCCACCTCCACGGCGCCGCCGCTGGCCCCGCCCAACGGCCGGCACCATCCCGTCCCGCTGCCGGTGCCGGTCACCGCGCCGCGGCCCGAGCCGCCGCCCCGGCCCCGGGTCGACTTCCAGGTGGTCCGCGAGCTGCGCCGGGAACTCAGCGAGCGGCTGGCCCTGTGGCAGCGCGGCCGGGAGTTCACCGTCGACGAGGAGGACACCGAGCGCGCCCGGCTCGCGGTGACGGTGGTCGCCGAGTACGCGGACGCGGTGCGCCGGGCCGGCACCCCGATGGCGGCCGGCGAGGAGCGGCTCCTGCTCGACCAGGTGACCGCCGAACTGGCCGGGCTCGGCCGCCTCCAGACGCTGCTGGTCGACGACACCATCGAGGAGGTGCACATCCTCGGCTGTGACCAGGTGCGCGTCACCCGCCATGGCGGCGGGGTCGACTGGGTGGAGCCGATCGCCGACAGCGACGACGAGCTGGTGGAGATCCTCCAGGCGGCGGCCCGCCGGGCCGGAGCCACCGAGCGCTCGCTGTCGACGTCCAAGCCCACCCTCGACCTGCAACTGCCCGACGGCAGCCGGCTCGCCGCGGTGTTCCTGGTCAGCCACCGCCCGTACGCGGTGATCCGCAAGCACAACACCCTCGACGTGAGCCTCGACGACCTCGCCGGCGGCCGGGGCGACCTGGACGAGATGATCGACCCGCTGGTACGCGACTTCCTCCGCGCGTCCATGCGCGCCGGGCTGAACATCATGGTGGCCGGCCTCGCGGGCGCCGGCAAGACCACAGTCATCCGGGCGCTGATGGACGAGATCCCGGCCGACGAGCCGTACGTGCTGCTGGAGGAGAGCCGCGAGCTGCTGCCGGCCCGCCGCCGCCTCAAGCACCGGGCGGTGATGAGCTTCGAGGCCCGGGAGGGGCACGGCGAACGCGGGGCGGACGGCCGCCCGGCCGGCGAGGTGAGTATCGCCGACCTGATCCCGGTCTCCCTGCGGATGGGCGTGCTGCGGATCATCGTCGGCGAGGTCCGGTCCCGGGAGATCGTCCCGATGCTCCAGGCCATGACGACCAGCCGCGGCTCGATGTGCACCATCCACGCCCGTACGCCCGCCGGGGTCAGTGAGCGGATCATCGAGCTGGCGCTCGCGCACGGCCGGGAGATGACCGTCGACCAGGCCCGCCGGATGGCCGGCAACGCGCTCGACCTGATCGTCTACGTCACCGTCGAGGACGAGACCGCGATCGGCGGGCGCAAGCACCGCTTCGTCTCGCACGTCGAGGAGGTCATCGGCGTCGGCGACGGCAACCGGATCACCACCACCCAGGTGTTCGGGCCCGGGCCGGACGGGCGGGCCGTACCCCGGCACCTGCCCGAGCGGGTGCGCGCCCAGCTCCTCCGGGTCGGCTACGACGCCCGGCTGCTCAGCCGCTGGATCGAGGCCGGCACGGGCGCGTGGCGGCGGCCCCGGCAGACCCGGCTCGGGCGGCGGTGACCGGGGGTGCTGGACAACGTCGAACTCGTCGCGGTGGCCTCCGGTGCCGCCTGCGTGGCCGGGCTGCTGCTGGCGGTCGTCGCGCTGGTCGGCACCCGCCGGCCGCCCGGTGGCCCGGGCGCGGGCCGTGGGCTCGACCGGCTCTGGAAGGGCCCCGGCGCCACCCCGCGCGAGCAGCGGGCCCACCAGGCGCTGCTGGTCGTCGCCCTGGTCGCGGGTGCGCTGGCCTTCCTGGTCACCGGCCTACCGGTCGTCGGTCTGCTGGTCGCGGTGGCCGTCCCGGGCACGCCGTGGCTGTTCTCCGTCGGCAAGGCCGAGCAGCGGGCCATCGCCCGCATCGAGGCGGTCGGCGAGTGGACCCGCCGGCTCAAGGACGTCTCCGCCACCGGCCAGGGACTCCAGCAGACGATCGTCGGCACCGTCGGCACCGCACCCGAGGAGATCCAGGAGGAGGTACGGCTGCTCGCCGCCCGCCTCCAGGCCGGTTGGCTGGCCCGCTCCGCGCTGCTCGCCTTCGCCGACGAGATCGGCGATCCGGTCTGCGACCAGGTGGTGGCGGCGCTGATCCTGCACGTGACCGACCGGGGCGAACGCCTCGGCGACGTGCTCGGCTCGATCGCCGGAGCGGCGGCGGCCGAGGTGGCCACCCGCCGGGAGATCGAGGCGAAGCGCACCCAGCCCCGGTTCGCGGTCCGCTTCCTGACCGGGATGACCCTGGCCACCGTCGCGTACGGGCTGCTCAACACCGAGTACGTCAGCCCGTACGGCACGCCCTTCGGGCAGCTCGTGATGGCGACGCTCGGCGCGGCCTTCGTCGGCCTGCTGGCCTGGGTGCGGTCGATGAGCCAGCCCCGCCGGCCGGCCCGCTTCCTGCCGGCCCCGGACCCGGAGGAGGTGCTCCCGTGAGCGCGAGGAGTGAGCTTGCGAGCCCCGCAGTCGCGAACGAAAGGCAAGCCCAGTGAGCGTCGTCCTCAACTGGCAGCTCGCCGTCGCCGTGTGCGGCGGGGCGGCGGTCGGGCTGGGCGCCTTCCTGGTGGTCCGCGAGCTGGTGCCGGCCACCCCCGCGCTCGGGCCCGCGCTGCGCCGGCTGCACCAACCGGTCGGCGCCGGGCAGCTCGCCACGCCCGCCGACCGGCGGCTGGAGTGGCTCACCGGGCTGTCCCGCTGGCTGCGGCCACCGCACCGGCAGCTCGCCCTGATCGACCGGACGCCCGAGCAGTACGCCCTGTCGATGCTGCTCTCCGCGCTGATCGGGCTCGCCGCGCCGACGCTGCTCGGCGGCACCCTGTTCGCCGTCGGCATCCGGCTGCCGGTGGTCGTACCCGTCCTCGGCAGCCTCGGGCTGGCGCTGCTCTGCGCCCTGATCGCGCACCGGTCGGTGCTGGACCGGGCGGACAAGGCGCGCGACGAGTTCCGCCAGGCCGTCTGCACCTACCTCGACCTGGTCGCCCTCCAGCTCTCCGCCGCGCATGGGCCGGTGCAGTCGCTGGAGCGGGCGGCGGCGGTCTGCGACGGCTGGGTCTTCGACCGCATCTCCGAGTCCCTGCGGATCGCGCAGATGCAGATGCACTCGCCGTGGGACGAGCTTCGCGACCTCGCCGAGCGCATCGGCATCCCGGAACTGGGCGACGTCGGGGCGATCATGCGCTCCTCCGGCAGCGAGGGCGCGCAGGTGCACGAGACCCTGCGCAGCCGCGCCGACTCGCTACGCGACCAGATCCGTACCGACAACCTGGCCCGGGCCGAGGGGGTGACCAGCCGGCTCGACATCCCCGGGGCGCTGCTCGTCTTCGTCCTGCTCGGCTTCGCCGTCTATCCGTTCATCGCCCGCCTGTGATCCGCCCCCGAGAGAAGGAGCACGTCATGTCCGTCATCACCCGACTGCACGTCGTCGTGTCGACACGCCTGGCCGAGCTGCGCGAGGACGGCGAGCGGGGCGACAGCCCCGTACCGACCGCAGTGATCATCTTCGGTCTGGTCGCCGTCGCGATGGCGGTCACCGCCACCGCCCTCGGTGCCGCCAACGACTGGATGGACAACATCCCGACCCACCAGGCTCCGGACCCGAAGTAACGCCGGGCCGTGCGCCGGACAGACTCCGTCCCGGGACGCCGGGCGGCCACCGCCGCCCGGCGCCCCGCCCTGGCCATCCCTCGGGGAGTCGGGGCGGCTGCCGCCCGGCGGCTCGTGGCCGGCGGGGTCGACCGGGGGGCCAACCCGGTCGAGTTGGCGGTGGTGATGCCGGTGATCCTGCTGCTGCTCTTCGCCTCGATCCAGGCCGCGGCCTGGTTCGTCGCCCGCTCCACCGCGCTCAACGCCGCGCAGAGCGCGGTCAACGCGCAGCGGCTGCACCAGGCTCCGCCCGGGGCCGGTGAGGCGCGGGCCGTCCGGTTCCTGAAGGCCTCGGGCGGCTGGCTGGTCGGCTGGCAGGATCCCGCACCGAGCTGCGAGACCACCGCGACCGAGGTGACCTGCACGGTGCGCGGGCGGTCCCTGTCGGTCGTACCCGGGGTCACCTTCCCGGTGCACCAGACCGCGCACGGGACCGTGGAACGGTGGACCGTTCCGTGAGCCGTACCGCCGAGCGGGGCTCGGTCTCGATCGAGGTGGCGGTGCTCGCGCCGGCGTTCATCGCGCTGATCGTGCTGGCCGGCGTCGCCGGGCGTACCGCCGTGGCGGCCGAGGCGATCGACGCCGCCGCCCACGACGCCGCCCGCGCCGCCTCGATCTCCCGGGACGCCCGCACCGCCCGCGCCGAGGCCCGGGACGCGGCCCGCCGGCAGCTCGACTGGCGCGGCCTGAACTGCGCCGGCGCTCCCGAGGTGACGTTCAGCGGCGCGGTACGCGGCGCCCCCACCAGCTTCGACGCGGCGTTCCGCAGCCCGGCCGGGCAGGACGCCTCGGTCACCGTCCGGGTCGCCTGCACGGTCTCCTACGGGGACCTGCACCTGTCCGTCCTGCCGGGAATGCCGGCCGGCAAGCGCGTGTCGGCGAACTTCACGTCGCCGCTGGACCGCTACCGGAGCCGGGGATGACCGCCGTGGCCGGCCGGCACGACGAGGGCCGGGTCAGCATCTTCCTCGCGGTGGCGATGGTCGGCGTCCTCTCCGTCATCGGCCTGGCCTTCGACGGCGCGGGTCAGCTGCGCACGTTGCAGCGGGCCGACAACCTCGCGGCCGAGGCCGCCCGCGCCGGCGGCCAGGCCATCGACCGGGCCAGCGCCATCGAGGGCGGGCCGACCCGGATCGACCGCCCCCAGGCCCGCCGGGCCGTCGCCGGTTACCTCGCCGCCGCCGGCGCCGCCGGCCACACCGTCAGCTTCCCGGTCGTCGACGGGGAGACCCGGGTCCGGGTACGCGTCACCGTCACGCACCACCGATCCATGCTCGGCCTGCTCGGCTTCGACGAGACCGTCACCGTCTCCGGTGAGGCGACCGCGCGGCCGCTCACCGGGGCACCGTAGGAAGGGAAGGCAGCCATGGCCGCATCGGGGCGTTCCGTCGTACGGCGGACCGGACGCATCCTGACCGGGTTCGGCGCGCTCGTCGTGCTCTGCGCGGTGCTGGTCGGCGCGCCGGTGGCGCTGCTCGCCCTCGCCGGGAACCCGTTGCCCGACCACCTGCCCAGCGTCGCGGAGATCGGTGCGACGCTGACCAGCCGGGACGACGGGCGGCTCTTCCTGCGGGCGCTGGCGCTGGCCGGCTGGTTCGGCTGGGCCACGTTCGCCTTCTCCGTCCTGGTCGAACTCTGCGCGCAGGCGCTACGCCGGCCGGCGCCCCGGCTGCCGGGGATGAGTCGCCAGCAACGGGCCGCCGCCGCGCTTGTCGGTTCGGTCGCGCTGATCCTCGCGGCCAGCCCGGCGGCGAGCGCGGCGGCGGCGGTCACCGGCCCGTACGCCCTGCCGGCGGCACCGCCCGCGGTCGCGCGGGCGACGGTTGCGGAGGCCGCCTGGCCGGGTCCGGCCGCGCACACCTGGTCCACCCCGGTCGCCTCGTCCGCTCCGGTGACCTCATCCGCGTCGGGCGACCCGGACGACGGTGTGGCGGTCTACCGGGTGGCCCGGGGCGACCACCTGGGCGCGGTCGCCCAGCGCTACCTGGACGAGTTCGCCGACTACCGGGAGTTGGCCGAGCTGAACCGGCTCGGCGACCCCGACCGGATCCACCCGGGTCAGCTGTTGAGGCTGCCCGGGGACGCCGAGGACCGGGGTGCCCGCCGGCACGCGACCGGCCGCCTCGTCGCCCGCCCGACGCCGCCCGCGCCCGCCCGGCCGGCCCCGCAGCCGGCACCCGGGAAGGTCGCTCCCGAGCGGGCCACACCGCCCCCGCCGGCTGCCGAGGCCCCGGTGCCGCCCCCGGCGGAGAGGGACGCCGGTCAGGCTCCGACGGTGACGGTGGGAGCCGCCCGGGCCGGCGAGCCCGATCGGGTGAACCGGCCCCTCGCGGTCTCCGCCGTCCTGGCGGTGGCGAGCATCGTCGGCGCGCAGATCGGCGCGGTCCTGGGCCTGCGCCGCCGCCCGGCCCACGTACCGGCAGGTGCGGCCCGGAGTACGGCCGCCGCCCGCCGGGGCAGCACCGCGCGCGGCACCACCACGGCCAGGCGCGGCACGGGTCACCGGGACATCCGCACCACCCCACGCGGCGGCGCGATCGGAGTCGACCGGGGCACGGAGACCGGTACCCACGACAGCGTTCCGACCGGCCACGGCCGGACCCGTGCGGGTTCGTCCCACGACACGGCGACCGGCCGCCACCGCCGCCCCTGACTCCCGGGGCCGGGAGGCCGCCGGGCGCCGGTCAGGGCAGGCGGGTCTCCAGGACGCCGTCGACGACGCGCGTCGGCAGGATCTGCTGGTCGTTGCCGGAGGGTCCGTGCACGACCTCGCCGCCGTTGAGGCGGAAGGCGCTGCCGTGCCACGGGCAGACCACGCAGTCGTGCCCGTCGATCTCGCGCACCTCGCCCTCGCCCAGCGGGCCGCTCTGGTGCGGGCAGCGCTCCAGCATCACGGTGACCTCGTCGCCGTGCCGGTAGAGGATCACCGAGACGTCGTCGACCTCCCGGGTGATCAGCCTGCGCTCCGGCAGGGCAGCCATGTCCGCGATCGAGTGCCAGCCGTCGCTCATCCGGTGCAGCTCGGAGATGCTCTGGTTGACCTGCGCGCCCTGCTTGTACGCCAGGTGCCCGCCCAGGTACGCCCCCATGCTGGCGGCACCGAGCCCGAGGAAGCCGAGCGTACGGCCGAGGTTGTGCCGGCCGGTCATCCGGGCGGCCACCGAACCGGCGTAGAACGCCAGGCCGACGCTGTTGGACGCGGCGTGCACCAGGCCGATCCGGCGTTGGTCGCGGGCCAGTGCCGCCCAGTCGTTGAGGCCGGCGACCGCGGCCGGGAGGGCGCTGACGGTGCCCACCGCGCACAGCGTGGCGGCGGCCCTGCGCTGCCCCGGCATCAGGTCCAGCACCGCCGTGCTGATCCACGCGCCCACCGGCACCTGCACCATCGCCGGGTGCAGCGGATGGCCCAGCCAGACGCCGTGCAGCAGGTCGCGGACCCGCTGCGGTCGGAGGGTGGCCTGGACGGCGCGCTGCAACCGGTCGCCGACCCGGTCCAGGCCGGATGCCTGCTCGATCTTCGTCAAGAGTGCTCGCACCCGTACCGACTTCCCGGCAGGAGCCCCCGCAAACCGGTCGGCGGTGACGGATCCGCAGCGGTACGTGGTCGCGCCCCCACCGACCCGTAACGGGACGCTCCCACCGAGGTCGGCGAGCGTGGAAATCCGGTCGCGGGCCGCACCGTCCACGACCACTGTGGTCCGGGTGTACGCACTCTCCTCCCGCCCGCTGCCGGCCGGTCGACCGGCGACCCGACTGAGCGTCGCGCTGGGGCAGGCCCGGGCCGTGCCGCCCCCGCTGCTCATGCTGCTGGGCATGCTCTCCACCCAGGTCGGGGCGGCCGTCGCCAAGCAGCTCTTCGGCAGCACCAGCGCCGGCGGCACCACCACGCTGCGGCTCGGCTTCGCCGCGCTCATCCTGCTGGTCCTGGTCCGGCCGGGGCTGCGCCTGGGCTGGCGTACCGCCGGTCTCGTCGGGGCGTTCGGGCTGGCCCTGGCGGTCATGAACCTCGCCTTCTACGCGGCCCTGCACCGGGTGCCGCTGGGCGTCGCAGTCACCATCGGCTTCGCCGGGCCGCTGCTGGTGTCGCTCGCCGGCAGCCGCCGCCTCGCCGACGTGGCGTGGGCGGCGCTGGCCGGCGGCGGGGTGCTGCTGATCAGCGGGCTCGGCGGGACGGGGATGGACCGGCTGGGGCTGCTGTGCTGCGTGGCCGTCGCGGTGGGCTGGGCCGGCTACGTGCTGCTCGGCAAGGCGGTCAGCGCCCGGGTGCCGGGCAGTCGGGGCCTCGCGCTGGGGATGGCCATCGCCGCGCTGGCCGTACTGCCGTTCGGGGTCGCCGGCAGCGGTACGGCGCTGCTCGACCCGTGGACCCTAGCGCTGGGCGCGGCGGTGGCGCTGCTGTCGTCGGTGCTGCCGTACTCGGCGGAGATGGCGGCGCTGCCCCGGATGCCGGCCCGGGTCTTCGCGGTCCTGCTCAGCCTGGAGCCGGCGATCGGGGCGCTGGTCGGGCTGGTCCTGCTCGGCGAGCTGCTGGCCTGGCCGCAGGCGGCGGGGGTGGCCTGCGTGGTCGGCGCCGCGCTGGGCGCCACCCTGGTCCGCCCGGGCCGGTCCGCCGCACCCTGACGCCTGGCGCCGCCGGCACCGTCGGGGGCATGCTGTCGGCATGGGCGTACGCGTCGAACGCGCCGCGGCGGTGACCACGGTGATCCTGGACCGCCCGGCGGCCCGCAACGCGGTCGACGGGCCGATGGCACGGGCGCTGGCCGACGCGTTCCGCGCGTTCGAGGCCGATCCCGACGCCTCCGTGGCTGTGCTCTGGGGTGCCGGCGGCTCGTTCTGCGCCGGGGCCGACCTGAAGGCCATCGGCACACCGAGCGGCAACCGGGTGGAGGCGCAGGGGGACGGCCCGATGGGTCCGACCCGGATGACGCTCAGCAAGCCGGTGATCGCCGCGATCTCCGGTCACGCGGTGGCCGGCGGGCTGGAGCTGGCGCTCTGGTGCGACCTGCGGGTCGCCGAGTCCGACGCGGTGCTCGGGGTGTTCTGCCGCCGCTGGGGAGTGCCGCTCATCGACGGGGGCACGGTCCGGCTGCCCCGGCTGATCGGCCAGAGCCGGGCGATGGACCTGATCCTCACCGGCCGACCGGTGCCGGCCGAGGAGGCGTACGCCATGGGGCTGGTCAACCGGCTGGTCGCGCCGGGTGAGTCCCGGGCGGCGGCCGAGCGGCTGGCGGCCGAGATCGCCCGGCACCCGCAGACCTGCCTGCGCAACGACCGGACCGCCGTGCTCGCCGGGGCCGCCCTGCCGGAGCCGGCGGCGCTGGAGGTGGAGCTGGCGTACGGGATGAAGTCGCTGACCGCGGACGCGGCGGCCGGTGCGGCCCGCTTCGCCGCCGGCGAGAGGTAAGGAAGGGCCCCTTCCTAACGCCTTGGGTTCTAGGGATCGTTGCAACGCCTGACCTGATCAGGGGTTGCAGTGTTCGAGATCCGTGGAGATCGCCGGCCGCAGGGAGCGAAGAAGCT